>NZ_JBITFB010000002.1:299383-550246 GCF_044455625.1 Kitasatospora sp. NPDC051164
GGCCCCCCGGGGGGGGGCCCGGGCCGGGCCCCCCCCCCGGGGGCGGGCCGTTCCCCCCCCCGTGGTGCACCGCCCCGCCGCCGGTCTTCCCCGAGCCCCCCGAGCCCCCCTGACTCCCCCGAACTCCCCTGCTACTTCAGCAGGAAGTCGTACACCGCCTGCCGCCCGGCCGGGTTCGCCGCCCGGGTCTGCACCGAGTGCGCCGCCCCGGGGACGATCACGATCTGCGGGTCGTGCGCCGACGCGGCCTGCTGGTAGAGCCATTCGTACGGCGTGGACAGGTCACGGTCGCCGCCGAGCAGCAGCACCGGCACGTTGGGCAGCTTGCGGTGGGCCGGCGGCGTCGGCGGCACCTGCTCGCGCGGCCAGTCGAGGCAGACCAGCAGGCTGCCGAGCCCGGTCGCGGTCGCCGCGTCGTACGGCCAGGTCTGCTGGGTGGTCAGCTGCTGCCGGGTGCGCTCCAGCGCCGCCGCCCGGCCCTCGACCGGAGTGTCCGAGGTGCCCCACGGATACCGCCCGTCCGCGCACAGGGTGGCGGCGTGCAGGCCCTGGCTGAGCCATTCGGCGGGGGCGGCGTCGCCCTGGTGGACGGCGTCGATGAAGGCCTGGAGCTTCGCCGGCTGCCCGGCGGCGGCCTCGTGCAGGGACCCCGGCACGCCGCCGTAGTTCGGGTCGACGAACTCGTAGCTGGTGAGGGCGTCCAGGATCTGCGCCCCGTTGCCGTACCGTCGGACGGTCTCGGCGAGGTCGGCGGCCGGGTCGGTGGTGCAGCTGGTGGCCTGGCAGGCGGCCCGCAGCACCCGGGCGGTGGCCGGCAGCGCGATCAGGTCGAGCGGGTCGTAGCCCTGTTGCGGGACCACCGAGTCGAGCACCAGCCGGGCCACGTGCGCCGGCTGGGCGAGGGCGTACCGCTCGGCGACGAAGGTGCCGTAGGAGACGCCGTCGATGGTGAGGCGGTGGTCGCCGAGGGCCCGGCGCAGCAGGTCCATGTCGGCGACGGTGTCCGCGGTGCTGTAGAAGCGCGCGCTCGGGCCGAGCGTGGCCGCGCAGTCGGTGACGGACTGCTTGTGGGGCGGGGCGAGGTCGGAGGAGCCCATGTCCTCCTGCAGCCCGGGGCACTGCAGGGCCCGCTCACCGGTGCCGCGCTGGTCGAACATGACCAGGCGGTAGTCCTTGAGGACGGGCTCGATCTTGCTCGCGATCCGTTGGATCAGCGGCACGCCGGGCTGGCCGGGGCCGCCGGTGAGGAACAGCAGGTCACCCTTGGGGGCGTCGGCGTTCCCGGTCATCGCCACGTCGAGCTGGAGGGTGCCGGGGACGGCGCCGCTGTGGTCGAGCGGCACGGTGATGGTCCCGCAGGTGAATTCGGACGCGCCCTGGCAGGGCGCCTGCCCGGTGATCCCTCCGCCGTGCCGGGCCGGTGCGTCCGGCGCCGCGACGGCAGGAGTGGCCACGGTGGTGCCGGCGACCACCGCGACGGCGCCCAGCAGGGCGGCGATGCGGCCGCGCGTGCTCGTCATGTTCGTCCTTCCGGTCGCGCCGCGTCCGTGCTGACGCGGTCACGGAGTCAGCTTGGGCCCGGGCGACTTCGAACGCGAGCATTCATGCCAGGATTCGACCAGTGTCGAATCGTCGCCTGCCGGAAGGCCGGCAAATCCGGCCGTGTCCGACGACTCGACAGTCCGACGGCCCGACAGTTTCGACAGTCCGGCGACTCGACAGCTCGACAGTTCGACAGGGGGGGAAGGACACTGATCCGGCTCACGATCGACTCGACCGGGCTCGCCCGCACCCGTTTCGTGGTCTCGCCACTGCACGAGGCGGTCAACACCCTGATGGCCTCCTCGCTCAACTCCCGCACCGGGCCGTACGCCTGGGTGGGCCGCACCCGCCGGGTGCTGCGCCGGGAGAAGCTGGAGCTGCTGTCGGGGCTGGCCCTGGAACAGGACGGCGGCTACATCCCCGACTTCCTCTCCCCGCACCCCTCCGGGCCGGACCCGATGGTGGCGGAGCAGCTGGAGGCCGTCCGCCGCACCGACCCGGAACGGGTGCGGGCGGAGCTGGAGACCGTCCGGCACGGGCTGCCGGCCGCCAATCTGGCGGGCCGTCAGGTCCCTGATGCGGTGCTGCGCTCACTGGAGCGCGGCCCGCGCTACTTCGCCGAGCGGGTCGCCGACGAGCTGGGCCGGTACTGGGAGTCGGCCCTCGCGCCGTACTGGCCGGACGCCCGGGCCGTCCTGGACGCCGAGGTCGACCAACGTGGCCGCCACCTGGCCCGGTACGGCACCGGCTCCCTGTTCAACTCCCTCTCGCCGCAGCTCTCCTGGGCCGACGGGCTGATCCGGCTGGAGAGCCGCTTCGACGTGGCCCTGCCGGCCCGGATGGTCCTGCTGATGCCGACCCTGGTGAGCCGGAGGATCCACGTCATGCTGGACCCGGTGGACGGCTGCCACCGGGTGCCGACACTGATGTACCCGGTCGGCAAGCCGCCGACCGTCCCGCACACCCCCACACCGGCGCTGGCGCAGCTGCTCGGACCGACCCGGGCGGACCTGCTGGCCGCGCTGGTCGACCCGATCACCACCGCCGACCTTGCCGCCCGGCACTTCCTGAGCGCAGGCACCGTCTCGTACCACCTGGGCGTGCTGCACCGCTCCGGCCTGGTCAGCCGGGTGCGCAGCGGGCGGGAGGTGCTGTACCGGCGGACGCCGCGCGGGGAGGAGATGCTGGCAACCCGGTAGCCCGCCGCGTTTCAGCCCCCGCCGGACTCAGCCCCCGCCGCGTTTCAGCCCCCGCCGGACTCAGCCCCCGCCGCGTTTCAGGCCAGCGCGCGCGGGAGAACCACCCGCACCCACTCCTCCGGCTGCGACAGGTGCGGGGCGTGGCCGGCGCCGGTGTACAGGTGGCGCTCCGCCTTCGGCAGGGCGAGGTCGATCAGGTCCAGCACCTCGCCGAACATCGGCGCGCTGTCGTCGCTCTGCGTGAGCAGCGCCGGTTCGGGGTACCGGGCCAGCCCGGTGAGGTCGAGGTCGAGCGCGTCCGGGTCGCGCAGCTCGTCCAGGTAGGTGGGCGCGTTGCGGATGTACGTGTGCCGGATCGGCGCGGGCAGTTGCTCCCACGCGCCCGGCCCGAAGGCGAGGCTGTCCACGTAGAGTTCGGCGGCCGCGGCCGATTCGGCCTGCTCCAACAGCTCCCGGACGGCGGCGATCCGGTCGGCGAAGGCGGTGCCGATCGGGCGCAGGTCCGGGTCGGCGAGCAGGATGCCGGTGCCGGGCGGCTCGTGCACGGCGATTCCCCGGAGCAGGTCGGGACGGGCGGCGGCGAGCCGGAGGGTGACCAGCGCGCCGTAGGAGTCGCCGTAGACGAAGGCCGGAGCGAGGCCGAGCCCCTGGATCAGCCCGGCCAGGTCGGCCGCGTCCTCGTACACCGAACCCTGGGTGAGCGGGTCCTCGCTGCGGCTGTGCCCCCGGCGGTCGTAGGAGACGACGGTGGCGGACTCCGCCAGGCCGGGCACCACCCGCGCCCAGGAGTCCCCGTCGCTCCACGAGCCGTGCACCAGGACGACGCCGGGGCCCTCACCGTGGGCCTCGTAGTGCAGCGCCACTCCGTTCACCCTGGTCTCGGCCATCACGAGCCTCCCGATCTCGGCGGTGCTCCCCCACCAGCCTGACACAACCGCCTGGAAGGCTCAGATCCGCCGGTCGCGGCGGAGCTCCCCCGCGCCGGGGAGGTCCCCGGACGAAGATCATCCTCACGCGTGATCCCGGCCGCCCCACCCCCGTGCCAGGCTCGGCGCATGCACTACGTCGTACGCCGGATCACCGCCGATGACTGGCGGGAACTCCGCGAGATCACCCTGGAGGCGCTGCGGGACTCCCCCGACGCCTTCAACCTGTCCTACGCCGACACCGCCGCCCAGCCCGACGGCTACTGGCAGCACCAGGCCGCCGCCGAGGCCACCACCGGGGAACGCGCCACCTTCACGGTCCGTGACGAAGACGGGAACTGGGTGGGCATCGCCGGGGTCGAACCCGTCCCCGACGTCCCCGACACCATGTGCGTCCGCTCCGTCTACGTCGCCCCGGCCCACCGTGGCGCCGCCGGCCCCGCCGCCGACCTCGTGAACGCGACCGTCCGCCACGCCCGGGACCACACCGACGCACGGTGGCTGACCCTCGGCGTCAACGAGAGCAACGGCCGCGCGCTGGCCTTCTACCGGCGACTCGGCTTCGAGGACACCGGCAAGGTGATCCCCTACGTCCGGAACCCGGCGGAGAAGGTCTTCATCCTGGGCTACCCGCAGTTCCGGGACGACTCCGGTAACCGGCGCGACTCCCGGTAACCGGCGCGACTCGGTAGCCAGAACCGCACCCGGTAACCCGGAACGGCACTCGGTGGCCGGAACCACGCCTGTCGGCCGGTCCCGAGTCCCGTCCTCAGTTCATCCCGCGTACCGGCGGCTCGTCCCGCGTCCCGTCCTCCGCCACCACCGTGAACCGCTCGGGTCCCGACACCGACAGGTCGACCGGGTACAGCGACGCCGTGCCGTTCACGTCCAGTTCGGCGCTCTGCCGTCCCGTCGCGGTGTCCACCCGGGCGACCCGGTCGCGCGTCATCGCCCAGACCGACGTCCCGTCCACCGCCAGGCCGGTGACCTGGTCGTCCAGCGCCGCCGTCCAGCGCTGCCCGCCGTCGGCGAGCGAGTAGGCCACCAGCCGGCCCGTCGCGCTGCGGCTCGGGTGCTTGCCGCCGCTGATGCTGACGTCGCCGGGCTTCTCGCCCGGCACGATGAACAGGTCCCCGACGACCACCCCGCCGAACAGGGGCCGGGCGTCGAATTCGTCGAAGGCGTGCAGCCCGCCGAGCATCACGTCCAGGTCGTACTCGTCCCCCGAGACCGGGATCGACGCCCGCTGCCGCCCGGCCCGGTCGTAGCTGAGCACCGCGTGCGTCCCGCGCTCGCCCTGGGCGTCGACCCACACCGCGAGCGGCTCGACCGACACCACCGCGAGGTTCTTCAGCCCGCCCGACGCCGGCAGCGCGATCCGCGACTGCTCCCGCCCGTCCGGGGCCGCCAGCGACCGCAGGACGGGCGCCGCCGCGCCGCACTGCGCCACGGTCACCACGTCCGCCGTCCCACCCGCGACCTGCAGCGGAGTGCAACCGGCGTCGGCCGTGGTGCGCCACACCGCCCCGCCGTCGGTCAGCCGCACCGCCCGCCAGCCGCCCTTCTCCTGCAGGACGGCCTGCTGCCCGGAGACGGCGACCACGTCCGGTGTCGCCGAGTCCCCGTCCCGGGCGGGCGCGTCCACGGCGGTGGTCCAGCCCTCCTTGCCGTCGGCCAGGTCGAGCGCGGTCACCGCCGCGCACGGCTTGTCGTGCGGCGAGTGGCCGATCAGCCCGACGCCGCCCGGGCCGACGGCGCTCTGCCCGGCACCGCTCTGCCCGATACCGCCCTGGCCGATCCCGCGGCTCATCGCGCACACCGAGTCCTCCCCCGGCGGCGTCCAGCGCCACACGACGGCACCCGTGGCGCTGCGGTACGCGACCACCTGGTCGGGCCGGACCCGCACCACCAGGTCCCCGGTCGTCCAGCTGCCCACCGCGCGGGTGGTGGACGGCCGGTCGAGCGGCGCCGCCCAGGAGTCGTTGAGGCCGTCCCCGGCGAAGCAGACGAAGATCCCGAGGCCCAGCAGCGCCCCGAGGGCGGCGGACGGCAGCCCGTACCGGGGGTGGATCAGCGCCCAGACGAAGCCCGCACCGCACGGCATCAGCCCGATGATGCTGATGATGCCCATGTACGCGAGGCTGTCGCCGCCGAACCCGTTCCCCGGCCCGAACAGCACCGCCAGCCCCATGCTCGCGAACATGGCCCCCAGCACCCCGCCGGAGACCACCATCCAGGTCTCCCTGCCCCAGGCGAACCTGGCACCCCACCCCGCCCGGACCACGCTGTCCTCGGGCCCAACGGCCATGCCGGTCTCTCCCCTGCGACGCCCCTGAGACGCGCCGCCCACCACGACAGGGCGACGATCATCGGATCGTCGCAGAGCCCGTCATGATCCGGAAACAAAGAGCAGGGAAAACCCCGGCCAGGGCGGGCCAATCTTGGCCCGCCATTCTCGACCCGACGTCACCTCACCCCCGCCCGGACGTCACCTCACCCTTCCTCCGGCGCACCCGGTTCGCCGCCCGGCACCCAGTTCCCGTGCAGCCCCAGCGGCACTCGCACCGGCAGGTGCACCCGGGCGACGGGCTCGCCGGTGAAGTCCTGGGCGGCGAGGATCACCAGGTCCGTCGCACCCCGCGCCGGGTCGAAGACGTACGCCATCACATACCCGTCGTCCTCCCCGGTCGGCGACTCGGCGGCGACGAACACCCCCTCCCCCACCGCGCCGTCGCGCCCGAACTCGTGGGCCTCGACCGTTCCCCGGCGCAGATCGTGCTTGAGCAGGGCGTTGCTGAAGCCCTCGTCCGGACGGTCGTCCGCAGGCCCGGCCGGCGGCGCGTAGAGCTCGACGGCGGCCGCGTAGCCGTAGCGGTAAGGACGCCCGGTGTAGCGGGAGTTGAGGCGCGGGAACTCCTGGACCCGGTCGTCCAGCCGCTCCTCCTTCACCGTCCCCGCCGCCAGGTCGACCGTCCAGCGGTCGAGCGTGGGCCGACTCGCACCGAGGTTCCGCAGGTCGATGCCCGGCGGATGCCGGACGACGTCGACCACCAGCGAATCCGCCGTCCGCTCGTACGCGTTGAGCGTGTGCCCCACCAGGTGCGGCGCGAGTTCGAACCACCGCACCTCGCCGCCCTCGCGCGGCAGCACGCCGACCCGGGCCGCGCGCCGCTCGTCCCAGGTGAACGGGACGCCGGTCGCCAGGTGCGCCGCGCTGAACACCACCGGAGTGTCGTACAGCACCACGAACCGCTCGGTGAGCGCGAAATCGTGCATGTACGGGTTCCCGGGCACCGGGATCGTGGTGGCGCGCCGGACGGCACCGGCCGCGTCCATCACGATGTGCTGCACCTGGTCCGAGCCGTAGCGGAAGGCGAGCGAGTGCAGTTCGCCGGTGTGCGGGTCGAACACCGAGTGGGCGTTGGCGCTGTACCCCTCCGGTGTCACACCCAGGCCGCAGGGGCCCACCGTGTCCAGCTCGTAGGTGAGTTCGTACGGGCGGATGCCGCCCTCGGTGAGCGCGAAGGTACGTCCGGCGAGGCCCGCGACCTGCACGTTCGGGGAGATGTCCAGCCGCTCGTCGACGGGTGTGCCGCGCCTCGGTTCGCCGAGCAGGTCGGCGACGGATCCCGAGCGGACCCAGCGGTTGCGGTACCACTCGGCGCGCCGGTCCCGGATCCGGACGCCGTGCACCATACCCGCGCCCAGAGTCCACTGGTGCGCGGCGGGGTCCTCGATGCCCAGCGGATTGGGGCCGTTGCGCAGGTATCGGCCGTCGAGGTGATCCGGGATCCGCCCGGTCACGGGCAGGTCGTAGGCGGTGACCTCCTCGGTCACGGGTGCGAAGTTCCCTGACAGGTAGCGGTTCACGGGCGTGCGGCTCATCGTGTCGTCCTCTCGTCGGTCAGCGGATCACCGGTCAGCGGATCGCCGCCAGCGCATCGCCGGTCAGCGGATCGCCGGATCGCCGGTCAGTGGATCGTCGGATCATCGGCCGGCGGATCGCCGGCACCGAACGCCCGCCCCAGCGCAGCCATCAGCGCCTCGTAGCGCGGCCCGGCCTCGGCCGGGGCGAAGTGGCCGGCGAGCTCCAGGCTCACCGCGCCGTGCGTGGCCGCCCAGAAGATCTT
This sequence comes from Kitasatospora sp. NPDC051164, assembly GCF_044455625.1. Taxonomy (NCBI): domain Bacteria; kingdom Bacillati; phylum Actinomycetota; class Actinomycetes; order Kitasatosporales; family Streptomycetaceae; genus Kitasatospora; species Kitasatospora sp. NPDC051164. The sequence goes on from NZ_JBITFB010000002.1 coordinate 307,181, forward strand.
GGAGACCTCGTGGGCGTCCCCGGGCCGGAAGACCCCGGCCGCCATGCACGCGTCCACGGCGACCGCGGAGGCGTCGAACGCGCCCTCGGCCATGGCCAAGGCCTCGTCACTGGGCCGGAATTCGGTCACCGGCTGCTCGAACATCACCCGGTAGTAGGCGGGTTCGGCGATCGCACGCTCCCGGTAGGCCCGGCCGAGTGCGGCCAGGTACGCCAACGGGTCGTCCCCGCGCGGGACTTGCTCCTGCGCGCGGCGCAGCCGTGCGAAGCCCTCGCGATACAGCGCGTCGAGCAGCCCCTCCTTCCCGCCGAACATCGTGTACAGCACCTTGGTCGAGGAGCCGATCTCGGCGGCGATCCGGCGCACGGTCAGCGCGGCGGGGCCTTCGGCGACGAGGAGGGCGATGGCGCGGTCGAGGATCACGGCGCGTACGGCGTCCTGGCCGGCCCGCTGCGCGTCCTGGTAGGGCGTACTCATGAGCAACAACGTAACCCATCGGAAACAGTGTTACCACCCTTTCACCCCAACCGACTTGCCACTCCTTCCTCGCCCCTCGGCCGCACTGTCACGCTCCACCGCCGAGGGGAGTCACCGATGCGCAACTCCACCTGCCACGCCACCGACCAGACCCGACCCGACCCGACCCGACCCGACCGCATCGAAGCCCGCCACCCCCGGCCGACGCACACCGGCGGACCCGGAGCCGAGCGGCGCCGGAGCGCCCCCCAGCGTCGGCCCGACGATCCACCCGCCGCGCCAACCGCCGCTATCCACAAGCCAGTTGCTGCCGGAGAAGGGTCGACCCCGAAGCATCCCCCCGGCTCTTCACGTCTTCGCCACCACCCGCGCACAACGCCGCGCCGCGGCTCCCGTGGGCGTGATCGGGCGAGCAACAGCGGCGGTGATCTCCCTCGCGATCCTGCTCGTCCCGGCGGCGGTCACACCCGGCGGCGAACGGCCGCCCGAGGTCGGGGCGGGCTGGTGGGAGGTCTCGGCGAACGCCGCCAATGTCCGGGTCGACCACGTCGGCGGCGACACCGTCATCGGACTCGCCCGCTCCGGCGACGTCGTGGAGATCGTGGACAGCTGGACCTCACCGCTCGGCGCCCACTGGGCCAAGGTCATGGTCGTGCGCACCCGGATCACCGGCTGGGTGCTGTGGCCCCTGCTCACGCACCGCGACCCGCCACCGGAACCGTAGAATCCACCTGTACACATCAGGAAGGATCTCGCGTGTTCCGAGCGCACCACCCGCGCACCCCAGAACTGACCCCGCGACAGGGGAACGGGCCGGTCAACGGCGTCGCCCTGCTGCTGCCCGGCGGATTCATCCGAAGCCGACTCGGGCCACTGAAGGTCGCCGAGCTGGGTCTACGGGAACTCGCCACCGAACTCACCGACCGCGGCCGCCCGCACGGCCTCGCCGTCCACCTGCTGCGCTACCGCTACAGCGGCTGGAACGGCGACGCCGCCGACACCGCCGTCGACACCCGCTGGGCGCTCGACGAACTCGCCCGACGGTACGAGGGCGCGCCGGTCGTCCTGATCGGCAACTCGCTCGGCGGCCGCGCCGCCTTCCGGTGCGCCGGACACCCCTCCGTCGTCGGCGTCGCCGGGATCGCCCCCTGGCTGCCCAGCGGCGACCCAGTCGACCAACTCGCCGGCCGGCGGGTACTGATCGTCCACGGCACCGGCGACCACAGCGCGGCCAACGCCACCCAGTCCCTGGAGTACGCGCTGCGCGCCCGGCAGGTCGTCCCGGACCTCGCCCGCTACGAGATCCCCGGCGGCAACCACTACCTCCTCCGCGAGACCCGCGACATCAGCGCACTCACCACCGCCTTCACCCTCGCCACCCTGAACGCCGAACCCGCGGCGCTCGCCACCGGCGCCGTCCGCACCCGACTCCCGGCACGGATGTAGCACGCCCGAACTCCCCCGTCAGCGCGGCACCTTGTCCCCACGACTGGTCCTCATCGACCGACCTGGGCGTCGACGGCTGACGCCCCGTCCGCGGCGAGGGCCGCCGACCGCCGACGCGTCCGGAATCGCGTTGGCGGTCGGTGGCCCCTCCTGCCTAAGGTCGGGGAATGACTACCCGAACCTTCCGCATCATGGTGCGCGGCGTCTTCGACGGCCTCACCGACGAGCAGCGCGCCGAACTCCTCGCCGCCGCGCCCGAGCACGACGTGCTGCACGCGGCCTTCACCCGCGAGGGCCACCTCAGCTACGACCTCTCCGCGCGGGCCGCCTTCACCTTCCGCTTCCTCGACGCGGGCGAGGCCGAGGAGGACATCCTGGCGGCCACCGAGCGGGCCGAGCAGACGGCGCAGAGCCGGCTGGCCGAGCGCGGCTACGGCTTCAAGAACCTCCGTTCCCAGTCCGAGGACCTCTCCCAGGCGCCCCTCGGCAAGCGACAGCGCCGCGCCGCGAACACCGCGCGCTGACCGACCCCCTCCCCCTGTGCCACCTCCTTGACGGCTTCCCGTAGGGATATACTTGAGTAGTCAAGGAGGTGGCAATGACAGAGCCGACGACCGAGCCGACGACGGGACAGACCGGCCCGAACCCGAGCCCCGACACGTTGGACATCGCCCTACGGCTGGTCCGCACCCAGACGGCTGTGGTCAAACGGTTCGACGCGAGCCTCAGCGGCCTGCACGGCGTGAGCCTGTCCGACTTCACCCTGCTGCTCCACCTCGCCCAGGCCCCCGACGGCAGGATGCGCCGGGTCGACCTCGCCGAGGCCCTCGGCCTCACCGCCTCCGGCGTGACCCGCGGCCTCGCTCCGCTGGAACGGATCGGCCTGGTCACCCGTGAGGCCACGGCCCGCGACGCCCGGGTCGCGTACGCCGCCCTCACCCCGACCGGTCGCGAGCGGCTCGCCGACATGCTGCACACCGCCCGCCGGGTCGCCGCCGACCACTTCGCGGCCGGGCAGTGGAGCGCCGAGGACCTCGGCCGCCTGTCCACCCTGCTCACCCGCCTCGGCGGCACCGCCCCCGGCCGACTCGGCTGAGCACCACCACCCCCGACGCCCGGCACCTCCGACGCCCGGCACCCACGTTCCCCCGGCACCCACGCCCCGCCGGACCCAGCGCCCGACCCGCGCCCTAGGCTGAACCAGCACCACCGCACGACCACCCCGCGAAGGGCAGCGCCATGACCCAGACCCCCGTCACCACCCCCGACCTCACCATCGACGGCACCGGTCTGCTCTGCGTCCAGCTGCTGCTCCGCCTGCGCGCCCGGATCGCGCACCTCCCGGCCGGCGCGGTGGTCCACATCCACACCACCGACCCCGCCGCCCCGCTCGACCTGCCCGCCTGGTGTCACCTGACCGGCCACGACTACCTCGGCCCGGTCCCGTACGAGGCCACCGACCGCGAGGTGTACGGGCTGCGCCTCACCTCCGCCCCGGTCCGAACCCGCCCCGACCGCCCCTGGCACCCGGCCCCCACCACCGACTGATTTACCGACCCGGCGCCCGCCCCTCGGCCGGAAGACCCCGCGCGCCCACCCCCACCTGGCAACGGGGCCGAGAACGGCTCACACCCGACTTCCCTCCGCCACCCGGTGTGCCACGATGAGGAATGCCGAACAGCCGAGAACCACAGGGAGGTTGACCATCATGGACCTGACCCTCCACTGCCACTGGCGTGACCAGGACGGCCAGTGGGCACTGACCGTCAGCCACAACGGCCGCGAGTGGGAGCTGTTCGCCGCCGGCCCCTTCGGGTCCGAGTCGCTCCCCTTCGCGAACCCGGACGAGGTCCGCCGGCTCGCCCAGGCCCTGCTGGACCTGCCCGCCGAACCGGAGCCCTACGAGTTCGAATGGGAGCTCTCCCGGACCGAGGTCGCACGGACGGGGCGGGAACACACCTGCTTCGCGACCTTCGCCGTCGGGCTCGACCCCAGCGACGACCACCGCCCGTACCTCGCCTTCCAGTCCTACTTCCACTGGGACCAGACGACCGCGCTCGGCATGGAAGTGATATGCGAGGACCCGCCGGTCGATGACCTCCGCGCCCAGGCCCACGCCTTCCTCACCGGGTTCCCCGGCCCCGCGCACCGCCAGCCGTAGCCACCGCGCCCGCGCCACCCCTACCGCTTCAGGCCACGGCGCGCCGCATCCAGTCCACCTCAAACGCCCAACTCTCCGGCGCTGCCCACCCGTTGACCACCGCCAACAGCTTCAGGTACCGCTCCCGCCGCGGATCCGCCATCGCCGCCAGCCTCTCCCCCAGCCGGCCTCGCACCGCCTCGGCGTCGCCCGGCAGCATCCCCGCGTACCGCTCCAGCAGCTCCGCCACGACCCCGGCCGCCTCCGCCGAGCCGGGATCCACCCCCGCCGCGACCGCCGAGCCGGCCAACTCCCGTACCGCCCCCGCCAGTCCGGGCCGAGGCGGGCCGACGCCGGCCTCCACCGCCTCCTGATCCGCGAGCCTGCGCAGCAGTTCCCGGAACCCGTCGTCCCCCGCCAGCTGCGCCAACTCCACCCAGGCCTCTACCTGTTCGGCCGACGGGTCGGCCGGCAGCTCCGGTGTCAACGAGCGCGCCACAGCGGCAAACCGGTCACCGGCTGCGAACCGGTCACCGACGGCAACCCGGCCGGCGGCCCCGGGCCCGCCGAACACCTCCGTCAGGAACTCCCCGATCAGGCGCTCCCGTTCGTCCTCCGACAGCCGGGCCAACCGGTGCACGATCGTCAACTCCTCAGGTGTCGACCCGCGCCTGGCCACCGCGCCCAGCACCGCCTGCCGCAGTCGCAGCACCCGGATCTGGACGTCGAGCGCCTCGGCGTGCGCCGCCGCGACGGCGGGCAGGGCGAGTTCGCGTTCCAGCACCGCCCGGATCGCGGGCAGTCCGAGTCCGAGTTCCCGCAGGGTACGGACCAGTTCCAGGCGCGCGACGGCGTCGCCGCCGTACCGCCGGTGGCCGGCCGGGTTGCGGTCGGCCGGCGACACGATCCCCTGGTCCGAGTAGAAGCGGACGGTCTTGACCGTCAGCCCCGTGCGCCGGGCCAGCTCACCGATGGTGTACGTCGCGTCGCCGTTCATGGCCACCACCCTGCCGCCTCCCGTTACGGGAGATGCAAGCGGCCACTCTCGACGAGGCACGAGCGGCCGCCACGATCAGCCCGTCCGCCCGAGCTCCCGCCCGAGCCGTCCGTCCGATCCGCCTGTCCGAGCCCTCGCTCAGGCCGTCCGGCGCAGCAGCGCCAGGTACATCGCGTCCGTCCCGTGCAGGTGCGGCCAGAGCTGCACGTCCGGCCCGTCCCCGAGTGCCGGGACGCCGGGCAGCAGCGGGCGCGCGTCGATCCACTCGACCCGGCCGCCTTCGGTCCGCAGCACGTCGTCGACGACCGCCCGGGTCTCCGCCAGGTGCGGCGAGCAGGTCGCGTAGCCGACCACGCCGCCGATCCGGGTGGCATCGATCGCCGAGCGCAGCAGGTCCCGCTGAAGCGGCCTGAACGCGGCCACATCGGCGGGCCGGCGCCGCCAGCGCGCCTCCGGGCGGCGCCGCAGCGCACCGAGCCCGGAGCACGGCACGTCGACCAGCACCCGGTCGAAGCTGTCCGCCTGCCAGGCCGGACGGGTCCCGTCCGCCGCGATCACCGTGTACGGACCGGGGTTGCCCTGCAGTGCCCGCGCCACCAGCCGGGCCCGGTGCGGCTGCTTCTCGCTCGCGACCAGCGCCGCCCCGCGTTCGGCGGCCAGTGCGCCGAGCAGCGCGGCCTTGCCGCCGGGGCCCGCGCAGCCGTCCAGCCAGATCCGGTCGGGGCCTTCGAGCGGGGCGGCGGCGAGGGCGAGCGCGACCAGCTGGCTGCCCTCGTCCTGGACGCCCGCCCGGTTGTCCTGCACCGCCTCGACCGAGCCGGGGTCGCCGCCCTCGGCGAGCCGCAGCGCGAAGGGCGACCAGCGCCCCGGCTCGGCTTCGGGCAGGGCCTCGGCCAGCTCGCCGACGGTGGCCCGGCCGGGGCGGGCGACCAGGGTGACCTCGGGCCGCTCGTTGTCGGCCCGCAGGAGCTCTTCGATCGCGCCGCGCCCGGAGGCGTCCGGCTGCCAGCGGCCGAGCGAGTCCCAGAGCGCGGAGACCACCCAGCGCGGGTGCGAGTGGACGACCGCCAGGTGGTCCTCGGCGTCCTTGTCGTACGGCGGGGCGACCTTCTCGATCCAGGTGTCCAGGTCGTGGGCACTGATCCGGCGCAGCACGGCGTTGACGAACTTCGCCTTGCCGTCGCCGAGCACCACCCGGGCGAGCTCGACGGTCGCCGAGACGGCCGCATGGCTGGGGATCCGGGTGGTGAGCAGCTGGTGGGCGCCGAGCGAGAGCACGTCCAGCACCGGCGGGTCGACCTTGCTGAGCGGCCGGTCGATGCAGGCGGCGATGACCGCGTCGTAGGTGCCCTGCAGACGCAGGGTGCCGTAGACGAGTTCGGTGGCCAGGGCGGCGTCGCGCCGGTCCATGCCCTTCTGCTCGGCTTCGCGGAGCAGGGAGGGCAGGATCAGGTTGGCGTACGCGTCGCGCTCGTCGACGGCGCGCAGCGCGCGGAACGCGACGATCCGGGCCGGGTCCTTCTTCGGGCGACGGTGGGGGCGGGGGGCGCGCTTGGCGCTGGGGGTGGTCACAAGTGCCTCAAAGTGCTGCGGTGGTTATCACGCCAACGATATCCCTCCTGGGAGGGCCCGACCGAACGCCAGGTGCGAACGCCAGGGCCCGGTGCCCGGAACCAGACCGGCTCCGGGCGCCGGGCCCCTTCCCGGACGGCTCGTCACGCGCTCTCGCAGAGCGCGAACGCCGTCGCCCCGCCGGCTCCGGTCGCCTCGGCCAGCCAGGTGTCGGCATCGCTGGCCGAGGGGGCGTTGAGCGTCACGAGCACCGGTAGGGGCGTGTTCGTGGCGGGGTCGATCGGGACGCTCCCCAGGTCGAAGCCGCCACCGATCAGATGGGTGCCCTGAGGGCAGGTCGCGTGGGACTGCGAGCCGGCGGCGGCCTGGTCGCCTTGGACCACCGTGGTGGTCACGGCGCCGACCGGAGGAGCGGTCGCGAGTCCGTAGGCCGCGGTCACCAGCAGTGCACCGGCCACGGCGGTCCAGGTGCGCGGGCTCGTCCAGGTGAGTCGGGCCATGGGATCAGCCTTCCTGGTGAGGGATCCCCCACTCGGACCAAGCTAGGCCCACCCGCAGCGGCTCGCGCGGCGAGCCGACCCGCTCCCGGGCCCCCCGAACGCTCGGCCCTCCGAGCCCATCAGCCCTCGGAGCCCGTCAGCCCCCCGGAGCCCGTCAGCTCTCGGAGCCGCCGGACGGGAGGCCGAACCGCTCCCCCGCCTCCAGCCGGGCGCCGCGGGCCCAGTCCGCCGCCCGCATCTCCTTCTTGCCCTGCGGACGGACCTCTCCCAGCTCGACGTCGTGACTGCCGGTCCCGACCCGCACGCTGTTCTTGCCGACCACCGCCACCTGACCGGGCGCCAGTTCGGCCGACTCCGGCAGCAGCTTCACCGGTCCGGTGACCTTCAGCCGCTCGCCGCGGAACTCGGTCCACGCTCCCGGCGCCGGCGCGCAGCCGCGCACCACGCGGTCGACGCGCAGCGCGGGGTGGTTCCAGTCGATCCGCGCGTCCTCGACGCTGATCTTCGGCGCGAGCGTGATGCCTTCGCCCGGCTGCGGCACGGCGTGCAGGGAGCCGTCCTCGATGCCGTCCATGGTGGCCGCGAGCAGTCGCGCGCCGGAGTGCGAGAGCCGGGTGAGCAGTTCGCCGCTGGTGTCGGCCGGGCGGATCTCCTCGGTGATCACGCCGTAGACCGGGCCGGAGTCCAGGCCCTGCTCGATCAGGAAGGTGGACGCGCCGGTGACCTCGTCGCCGGCCAGCACCGCGTGCTGGACCGGGGCCGCGCCGCGCCAGGCAGGCAGCAGCGAGAAGTGCAGGTTGACCCAGCCGTGCTTGGGGATCTCCAGGGTGCCGGGGCGCAGCAACGCGCCGTAGGCGACCACCGGGCAGCAGTCGGGGGCGAGTTCGGTGAGCCGGGCGACGAACTCCGGGTCGCTGGGCTTCGCCGGCTTGAGGACCTCGATCCCGGCCTCCTCGGCGCGCTGGGCGACGGGGCTGGCGACCAGCTTGCGCCCGCGCCCGGCGGGGGCGTCGGGGCGGGTGACCACCGCGACGACCTCGTGCCGGCCGGAGGCGAGCAGGGCGTCCAGGGCGGGAACGGCGACCTCGGGGGTGCCGGCGAAGACGAGACGCATCAAGTGCCTTTCTGCAAAAGGGAGTTCGGGACGCCAGGGTGGTTCAGATCGCCCGGGTGGCTGAGGATCCCAGGATGGCTCAGGACCCCGGGGTGGCTCAGCGCGCCGCGCCGAAGGTGCTGTGCGGCGAGACCTTGACGACCGGCGCCGGCCCGCTGCCCCAGTCCGCCTCCCGGATCGCCTTCAGCGCGGCCTTGCGCTGCTCGCGGTCGAGTCGGTCGATGAAGATGATGCCGTCCAGGTGGTCGGTCTCGTGCTGGATGCACCGGGCGAGCAGTTGGGTGCCCTCCACCGTCACCGGGTCGCCGTACATGTTGAAGCCCCTGGCGACCACGCCGTACGCGCGCTTGGTGTCGTAGCGCAGGCCGGGCAGCGAGAGGCAGCCCTCTGGACCCTCCTGCTCGTCCTCGCTCAGCGACAGGTCCGGGTTGATCAGGTGCCCGGTGACACCGTCCACGTGGTACGTGAACACCCGCAGGGAGACGCCGAGTTGGGGCGCGGCAAGACCGGCGCCGGGGGCGTTCAGCATGGTTTCGGTGAGGTCGCCGACCAGGTTGCGCAGTTCCTTGTCGAACACGGTCACCGGCTTGGCGGTGGCCCGCAGGACGGGGTCTCCGAGGAGACGGATCGGCTGGATCGACACGGGGTACGGGCTCCTGTCCGTCGGGGTGTCGGAAGTCGGGAAGGGACTGCGGTCAACGGCTGTTGCCGCCAAGTCTATGCAACGCGCCTGCGCCGTCCCCCATGCCCTCGGAGCCGCCGGAACCGTCCTGGCATATCCCGACTCCGCCGACGGCGTTACCCCGGCCCCCGCTTCGGCGTTGGTCAAGAGAGATTGACCGGGGCCGGGCGCACGGGACACCGCGCCCCGGCCGAGCCGAACCGTACGGAAGGTGGCACGTAAGCCATGGCCGAGCAGATCAACCACGACGCCCGGGCGCGGGCGAGCCTTCACCTGCTGGTGCGGGACATCGAGCGGGTGAGGCGCCAGGTCGACGCGCTGCGGACGCTCACCGCCCAGCTGGGCAACGTCTACCGACCGCGCCGCCCCAGCACCTCGGCCGGCTTCGTGGTGTACGGGCGGGCGCCGGCACCGACCGTGCGCCTGGCCCAGGAGCTGCGGGAGAGCGTGGAGACCCTGGTGGCGGCGGCGGTTGAGTTCGACCGGGCGCTGGGCTTCTCCTGGGACTCGGTGGGCTCCGCCCTCGGGGTCACCAAGCAGGCCGTGCACCGCCGCTACGGCATGCGCCGCCCGACCAGCGAGCTGCTCGCCGCCAGCGGCGCCGTCCCGGGCCCCGGCCGCCCGGACCGCTCCGAGGACCTGCCCGCCGCCTCCACCGGCGGCCTGGCCGCGACCGTCCCGGCGGCCCGCCAGGGCGGCCTGGACCGCAGCAGCCTGGAACGCGCCGCCCTGGACCGCACCCCCCTCGACCGCAGCACCCTCGACCGCACCGCCCTCGACCGCAGCACCCTCGACCGTCCCCAGCCCGACCGCAGCCCGATCGACCGCAGCACCCCCGTCGACCGCACCGGCATCCCCCTGCGCGGCTGACCGCACCACCACCCGAACGCCCGGCCACCCCGGGGCGGGGTGGCCCACTCACCCCGCCCCCAGCAGCCCCTCAGCCGATGTCCGTCGGATCCACCCGCACCCGCACCGGCTCCGCCGTCCGCAGCGCGATCCGCGCGATCTGCGCCGCCTTGAGCGCTGCGGCCAGCGCCGACCCCTGCCCGGGCGACACCCGCAGCAGCGCGCGCTCCTGCTCCTCCCCCCGCAGTGCGGGCACCGGTACCGGCCCGAGCACGTCGGCCCCCTCCGGCAGCCTGATCAGCCCGAGCAGGTCGGCGACCGCCGCCGGGGTCCCGCTGATCGAGGCCATCCGCGACACCGGCGGGAAGTGCAGCTGCGCCCGTTCGTCCCGCTCCAGCCCGGCGTGGCCGAGCGGGTCCCAGCGCACCAGTGCCTGCACCGGACGGGCCGACGGCTCGGCGACCACGACGACCGTGCCGCCCTCCGTCGAGGAGCGCACCAGCGCGGCGGCCGCCAGCCAGAGCCGCAGGGTCTCCTCCCCCGCGCGCAGGTCGGGCCGGCTCAGCAGGGCCCACCCGTCCAGCAGCAGCGCCGCCCCGTACCCGCCGCCGCCCTCCACCACGGGCTCCGCGCCCGGTGTGGAGATCACCAGTGAGGGCTCGTCCGGCACGGTGACCAGCACCGAGTCCCGCCCGGAGGTGCGCACCGGGATCCGCGGGAAGGCCTTGCCCAGTTCCTCCGCGGTCCGCCGGGCGCCGATCACCTGGGCCCGGAGCCGGAACGACCCGCACTCGGGGCAGTGCCAGTCGTTCTCCGCCACACCGCACCATCCACAGCACAGCGGGGCGTCCGCCGAGGGCGCCTCCAACGGCCCTTCGCACCGCCGGCACCGCGCCGGGGTCCGGCAGCGCCCGCAGGCCAGCCGGGGCACGTAGCCGCGCCGGGGCACCTGGATGAGCACCGGGTGTCCGGCCGCCAGCGCCTCCCGGGCAGCTTCCCAGGCCACCGAGGGCAGCCGGGCGGCCTGCGCGGCCGCGTCGCGGTGCTGGTCCTGGTCGGTGACGGTGCGCACCCTCGGCGCGACCTGCCGCACCGTCTCCCGGTCGGCGACGAGCGGGCGCGCCCAGCCGGTGCTCACCAGCTGCGCGCCCTCGACGGTGACCGCGTGCCCGCCGAGCAGCACCGCCGCGCCCTCCTCGGCGGCGCGCAGCAGCGCCACCTCCCGGACGTGCGGGTGCGGGGCGCGCGGGTCGCTGTGGCTGCCGTCCCCGTCCGACCAGACGACGACCAGCCCGAGGTCGCGCACCGGCGCGAACATGGTGGCGCGGGTCCCGATGACGGCGTGTACCGAGCCGCGGCTCACCGCGAGCCAGCGCGTGTAGCGCTCGCGCGGGCCGAGGTCGGCTTCCAGGGCCACGTGCATCCCGGGGCCGAGCAGTTCGGTCAGCGCCTGGTCGACCCGGGCCACCGAGCGCCCGTCCGGCAGCACGACCAGCGCACCGCGCCCGCCGGCCAGCGTCGCCGCCACCGCCCGCGCGATCTCGTACGGCCAGCCGGGTCCAGGCAGGGCCGCCCACACCGCGCGCGGCGCGCCGCCGCCGGCCAGCGCGGCGAGGAGGTCGGGCCCGGCCGGGTAGCGCTGCCAGCTGCCGGGGGCCGGGGCCGCCGGGCGCGGCAGCGGCGGCGGCGAGGGCTCGGCCTCGGCCTTGGCGTGCCGGGGCGGGACGGCCAGCTGCAGCACGTCGGCGAGCGTCCCGGCGTACCGGTCGGCGACGGTCCGGCACAGCCGGAGCAGCTGCGGGGTGAGCACGGGCTCGGGCGACAGCACCTGGGCGAGCGGGGCGAGCGGCCCGGGGAAGTCGCTCTTCTCCAGGCGGGCGACGATGAACCCATCGTGCAGTTCCCCGCCCTCGCGCTGCCCCTTGACCACGCGTGCCCCGAACCGAACCCGCACCCGGACGCCCGGCTGGGCCTCCTCGGCCATGGCGGCAGGCACCTCGTAGTCGAAGAACTTGTCGATGGTGAGCACGCCCTTGTCCACCACGACCCGGGCCACCGGCAGGTGCTCGGCCCGCTTGGCCCCGCGCCAGCTGCGCGGCTTGGCCCGCTTGACCGTCTCCCGGATGAACGCCAGCTGCTCCGGCTCGGCGGCCCCGTTCTCCCCTGTGCTGCTCATCGCCACCAAGTACTACCAGGTCACACCGACACTGCGCACACCTCGGCAACGCGCACACACCGGCAGCGGGCACGAAAGCGGCGCCCGTCCCCCGTCGGGGGCGGGCGCCGCTTCGAGCGCTACGGACGTCAGTCCTGGACGGCGGCCTTCAGGGCGTCCACCCGGTCGGTGCGCTCCCAGGTGAAGTCCGGCAGCTCACGGCCGAAGTGGCCGTACGCGGCGGTCTGGGAGTAGATCGGGCGCAGCAGGTCCAGGTCGCGGATGATCGCGGCCGGACGCAGGTCGAAGACCTCGGAGACAGCCTTCTGGATGCTGAGGACCGGCACGGCCTCGGTGCCGAAGGTCTCCACGAAGAGGCCGACCGGCTCGGCCTTGCCGATCGCGTACGCGACCTGCACCTCGGCGCGGCGGGCGAGGCCGGCGGCGACGATGTTCTTCGCCACCCAGCGCATCGCGTACGCGGCCGAGCGGTCCACCTTGGACGGGTCCTTGCCGGAGAAGGCGCCGCCACCGTGGCGGGCCATGCCGCCGTAGGTGTCGATGATGATCTTGCGACCGGTGAGGCCGGCGTCGCCCATCGGGCCGCCGATCTCGAAGCGTCCGGTCGGGTTGACCAGCAGGCGGTAGCCCTCGGTGGTCAGCTTGATGCCCTGCTCGGCCAGCGCCTTCAGCTCCGGCTCGACCACGAACTCGCGGATGTCCGGGGTGAGCAGCGACTCCAGGTCGATGTCGCTGGCGTGCTGGGTGGAGACGACCACGGTGTCGAGGCGGACGGCCTTGTCGCCGTCGTACTCGATGGTGACCTGGGTCTTGCCGTCGGGACGCAGGTACGGGATGGTCCCGTTCTTGCGGACATCGGTCAGCCGGCGCGAGAGGCGGTGGGCCAGGGTGATCGGCAGCGGCATGAGCTCGGGCGTCTCGTCGGACGCGTAGCCGAACATCAGGCCCTGGTCGCCGGCGCCCTGCTTGTCCAGGTCGTCCTCGTCACCCTCGACCCGAGCTTCGTACGCGGTGTCGACACCCTGCGCGATGTCGGGCGACTGGGCACCGATGGACACCGAGACGCCGCAGGAGGCGCCGTCGAAGCCCTTCTTGGAGCTGTCGTAGCCGATCTCCAGGATCTTGTCCCGGACGAGCTGGGCGATCGGCGCGTACGCCTTGGTGGTCACCTCGCCGGCCACGTGCACCTGGCCGGTGGTGATGAGCGTCTCCACGGCGACCCGGGAAGTCGGGTCCTCGCGCAGGAGAGCGTCAAGGATGGTGTCGCTGATCTGGTCAGCGATCTTGTCGGGGTGTCCCTCGGTGACGGACTCCGAGGTGAACAGGCGGCGAGACACAGCGCTCCCTGGGGTTGCAGCGGCTGCTGACTGAAGTTCCCGGGCGACCCGGGAACTCCGGAAAGACTTGATTCCTGGAGTCTAACCGTCTGCCTCCGTCGAACGTCACCCGCTCCAGGAATTCTCGAGCGTTCTGCAGCCTCTTCCGATCAGTTGCCGCTCGTTTCCAGCCTCTTTGCGACCAGGTCCCAGATCACGTCCGCGAGCGCCTCCTTCGGACCCACCGGAACGGGCGTCTCACTGCCGTCCGAGCCCAGGACGACGGCCTCGTTGACGTCCGTGCCGAAGGCCTTGCCGTTGCCCACCTCGTTGACGACGAGCAGGTCGCAGCCCTTGCGGGCGAGCTTGGCGCGGCCGTTGGCGAGCACCTCGTCGGTCTCCGCCGCGAAACCCACCACCAGTTGACCCGAACGGGGCCGGTGGGCCGACAGCTCGGCCAGGATGTCGGGGTTGCGGATCAGCGCGACCGGCGCCGGCTCGACCCCCTCGACCTTCTTGATCTTGCCGGTCGCGTACTCGGCGGGCCGGAAGTCCGCCACCGCCGCGGCCATCACCACGGCGTCCGCGTCCGCGACCGCCTTGAGCGCCGCCTCGCGCAGCTCGAGCGCGGTCGACACGTGCACCACGTCCACCCCGGCCGGGTCCGGCAGCTCGGCATTGGCCGAAAGCAGGGTCACCCGGGCCCCACGCGCCGCGGCTGTCACGGCCAGCGCGTAGCCCTGCTTGCCGGAGGAGCGGTTGCCCAGGTAGCGCACCGGGTCGAGCGGCTCCCGGGTGCCGCCGGCCGAGACCACCACGTGTCGGCCCGCGAGGTCGGTCGGCACCGCACCGCCGCGGCGCAGCACGGCCCGGCAGGCGTCGAAGATCGCCGACGGCTCGGGCAGCCGTCCCTTGCCGGTGTCCTTGCCGGTGAGCCGGCCGACGGCCGGCTCCAGCACGATCACGCCCCGGCGGCGCAGCGTGGCGACGTTGTCCCGGGTGGCCGGGTGCTCCCACATCTCGGTGTGCATGGCGGGCGCCACGACGACCGGACAGCGGGCGGTGAGCAGCGTGTTGGTCAGCAGGTCGTCGGCGAGGCCGTGGGCGGCCTTGGCGATCAGGTCGGCGGTGGCCGGGGCGACCACGACCAGGTCGGCCTGCTGCCCGATCCGCACGTGCGGCACCTCGTGCACGCGCTCCCAGGTCTCGGTGGCGGCCGGGCGGCCGGACAGCGCGGCCCAGGTCGCCTCGCCGACGAAGTGCAGCGCCGCCTCGGTGGGCACCACGGTGACCTGGTGACCGGACTCGGTGAACCGGCGCAGCAGCTCGCACGCCTTGTACGCGGCGATCCCGCCGCTCACACCGAGGACCACACGGGGGGCGTCCGCACCAGCGTTCATTTACCCGGCCTTTCTCCGCATCGGGACCCGCCCACCCTACGGCCCCTCAGCTGCCGCCCGCGCAGTGCCCCACCCCCTGCGGCACGACCGGCGGGCCCGCCGACACAAACGGGAGGGCCCGGCGGAAACGATTCCGCCGGGCCCTCCCGAAAATCACCGACCGCCTCAGGCAGCCTCGACCGCCTCGGCGGTCAGCATGCCCGCGTTGATCTCGCGCAGCGCGATCGACAGCGGCTTCTCGTGCACGTGGGTGTCGACCAGCGGGCCGACGTACTCCAGCAGGCCCTCACCGAGCTGGGAGTAGTACGCGTTGATCTGGCGCGCGCGCTTGGCGGCGTAGATCACGAGGCTGTACTTCGAGTCGGTAGCCTCGAGCAGCTCGTCGATCGGCGGGTTGATGATGCCCTCGGGCGCGGTCATGGAAGAGGACACGCGAAAACCTTCCGAAAGGGTGGAAAAGACAGACAGGTCAGGCTACACCGAGCAAGGCTAGCAGTTCGGCCGCTACCTGCTCGACGGAGGTGTTGACAAGGGTCGTGTCGAACTCGGTCTCGGCCGCGAGCTCGACCTTGGCGGCGTCGAGCCGCTTCGCGATCACGTCCTGCGACTCGGTGCCCCGGCCGGTCAGCCGGCGGACCAGCTCGTCCCAGCTCGGCGGGGCCAGGAAGACGAGCTGCGCCTCGGGCATCGACTCGCGCACCTGCCGGGCGCCCTGCAGGTCGATCTCCAGCAGCACGGGCTCGCCGCGCTCCAGCTTCTCCAGCACGGCCGCGCGCGGGGTGCCGTAGCGGTTCCCGGCGAACTCGGCCCATTCCAGCAGCTCGCCGTTGGCGATCAGCTTGTCGAACTCGTCGTTGTCGACGAAGTGGTACTGGACCCCGTTCTTCTCGCCGGGCCTCGGGTGCCGGGTCGTCGCCGACACCGAGAGCCAGACCTCGGGGTGCATCTTCCTCATATGAGCGACGACCGTGCTCTTGCCGACCCCCGAGGGGCCGGAGAGCACGGTCAGCCGCGGACGCTCACTCATGCACCGATTATCCCGGATCGCGGACGATGACGGGACCACCGGGGCACGGTCAGACGGCACCCCCGCCGAACTCCCGCTCCAGGGAGGCGATCTGGTTCGTGCCGAGACCCCGGACACGCCGGCTCTCGCTGATGCCGAGGCGCTCCATGATCTGCTTTGCACGGACCTTGCCGACGCCCGGAAGCGACTCCAGCAGGGCCGAGACCTTCATCTTGCCGATGACGTCGTTGTCGGCCTTGCCGGCCTTGATCACCTCGTGCAGGGAGGCGCCGGAGTGCTTGAGTCGGTTCTTGACCTCGGCGCGCTCCCGGCGAGCCTCGGCGGCCTTGGCGAGCGCGGCGGTGCGCTGTTCAGGGGTAAGGGGCGGAAGAGCCACGCCATTCACCTCAGGTGTGGATGGAAGGAATTGAGCTAGGACTGGTTTGGTACCCAGGAGACCGTCCGCAAGGGGAACCACAAGGCCCTGACCTGCGGGAGCCGCGAAAATCACGGCTCGCCGATGACCTATCGCCGGACACTACCCGTATTGCGGCGCCACGTCAGGAAAAGAACACGAAAAGTCCTGGTCAGCCAAGGCCGACCAGGACTTTCCAGGGCAAAATGACCGCGATTGCGAGACTTTGACAGTCCCGATGTGACGGCGCTCACGTCAACTCCGCGGCGCCGTCGCCACCCTGCGGACACTCCACAGGGTCACCGGGCGGCTACTTGACCGCGTCCGCGAACTCGCCGACGAAGCGGTCCGCCGCCTCCCGCAGCGCCGGCACCGAGGGGCCGTGCTTGAGCACGTCCCGGCTCACGCTGGGCACCACGTTGATCACCGACGCACCGAACACCCGCGGCAGGTCCGCCATGGTCGCCCCCTGGGCGCCGATCCCCGGGGCCAGCAGCGGGCCGTTGATGGCCAGCTCGACGCCCGCGTCGGCCAGCGTCGCGCCGACCACCGCGCCGAAGGAGCCCAGCGGCGCGGCGCCCACGTTCTCGGCCGCCAGCTGCCGCAGCACCGAGGCCGCGACCGGCTCGCCGTCCGCGCCCACCGCGCGCTGCACCTCGGCACCCTCCGGGTTGGAGGTGAGCGCCAGCGCGAACACGCCGCAGCCCTGCTCCCGGGCCAGGTCCAGGGCCGGGCGCAGCGAGCCGAAGCCCAGGTACGGGCTGACCGTCACGGCGTCCGAGAACAGCGGGCTGGCGGGCGACAGGAAGGCCTCCGCGTAGGCGGCCATGGTGGAGCCGATGTCGCCGCGCTTGGCGTCCATCAGGACCAGCGCGCCGGCCGCCCGGGCCTCCTCGACGGTCTTCTCCAGCACCGCGACGCCCTTGCTGCCGAAGCGCTCGAAGAAGGCGGCCTGCGGCTTGAGGACGGCCACCCGGTCGGCCAGGGCCTCGACCACGGTGCGGCTGAAGGTCTCCAGCCCGGCGAGGTCGTCGCCAAGCCCCCAGGCGGCGAGCAGGGAGGCGTGCGGGTCGATGCCGACGCAGAGCTGGCCGCGGGTGTCGAGGGCCTGGCGCAGCCGGGCGCCGAACGGGGCGAGGGTCATGTCGTCCTTTCCGAATGGTCCGAGGGTCGTACGGGTCGTCGGGTCGTGCCGGGAGCCGGGTCGCTCACGAGCTGCGCACGGCGCTGCCGACCGCCGAGGCGAGGTCGCGGAAGCCCGCGGCCCGGAGCCGGGCGGACAGGCCCCGGTGGATCTTCCGGCACCAGAACGGGCCCTCGTAGATGAAGGCGCTGTAGCCCTGGACCAGGTCGGCGCCGTGGACGATCCGCTGCCAGGCGTCCTCGGCGGTCTCGATGCCACCGACCGAGACCAGGGTCAGCCGGCCCTCGGTCCGGGCGCGCAGCCGCTGCAGGACCTCCAGGGCGCGGGCCTTGAGCGGGGCGCCGGACAGGCCGCCCATGCCGATCTCCTCGACCCGCCCGGCGTCGGTGCGCAGGCCCTCGCGGCCGATCGTGGTGTTGGTGGCGATGATGCCGTCCAGGCCCAGCTCCAGGGCGAGGTCGGCGACCGCGTCGACGTCCTCGTCGGCCAGGTCGGGGGCGATCTTGACCAGCAGCGGCACGTGGTGCGCGGTGGTGCGGTCGGCGGCCTCGCGGACGGCGGTGAGCAGCGGGCGCAGGTGGTCGACGGCCTGCAGGTTGCGCAGCCCGGGGGTGTTCGGCGAGCTGACGTTGACCACCAGGTAGTCGGCGTACTTGGCCAGCCGCTCGGTGGACTTGACGTAGTCGGCGACCGCGTCGGCCTCCTCGACGACCTTGGTCTTGCCGATGTTGACGCCGATCACCGGGGTGGAGCTGGTGTGCGGGCGGGCCGCCAGGCGGGCGGCGACCCGGGCCGAGCCCTGGTTGTTGAAGCCCATCCGGTTGATCAGCGCGCGGTCCTCGACCAGGCGGAACAGCCGGGGCGCGGGGTTGCCGGGCTGGGACTCGCCGGTGATGGTGCCGATCTCGACGTAGTCGAAGCCGAGCATGGCCAGGCCGTCGATGCCGACGCCGTTCTTGTCGAAGCCGGCCGCGAGGCCGAACGGGCCGGGCAGGTCGAGGCCGAGGGCGCCGGTGCGCAGGGCGCGGTCGCGCGGGGCGAGCACCAGCCGCACCAGGGTGCGCAGGCCGGGCACCGAGGAGGCGAGGCGGATCCAGAAGAAGGCCAGGTGGTGGGCCTTCTCCGGGTCCATCTTCTTGAAGACCAGGTCGAACAGAAGCTTGTACAAGGGTGGTTCAACTCCCGCAGCGAAAAACGGATTCGGGCACAAGAGTGGGGGGCACCCGACTGGCTTCGGTGCCCCCCACTACGGTGGTGCTACTTGCGGCCGGCGTTGATCAGCTCGGCGTGCTCCTGGAGCGACATCACCCCGACCTCGTCGCGCAGCAGCCGGTCGATGCCCTGGACGGCCGCGCCCATCGCCTGGACGGTGGTCAGGCAGGGCACCGCGCGGGCCACGGCCGCGGTGCGGATCTCGTAGCCGTCGAGGCGGCCACCGGTGCCGTACGGCGTGTTGATGATGAGGTCGACCTCACCGTCGTGGATCAGCTGGACGATGGTCTTCTCGCCGTTGGGGCCCTCGCCCTCGCTGTGCTTGCGCACCAGCGTGGACGGGATGCCGCCGCGCTGCAGCACCTCGGCGGTGCCGGCGGTGGCGAGCACCTCGAAGCCGAGGCTGACGAGCGCACGGGCCGGGAAGACCAGGTTGCGCTTGTCGCGGTTGGCGACCGAGACGAAGACCTTGCCCTTGGTCGGCAGCGCGCCGTAGGCGCCGGCCTGGGCCTTCGCGTAGGCGGTGCCGAAGACCTTGTCGATGCCCATGACCTCACCGGTCGAGCGCATCTCCGGACCGAGCACGGTGTCCACGCCGCGGCCGTGCACGTCGCGGAAGCGGCTCCACGGCATCACGGCCTCCTTGACCGCGATCGGCGCGTCGGCGGGCAGGGTGCCGCCGTCGCCCTCGGCCGGGAGCAGGCCCTCGGCGCGCAGCTCGGCGATGGTGGCGCCGAGCGAGACCCGGGCGGCGGCCTTGGCCAGCGGCACGGCGGTCGCCTTGGAGGTGAACGGGACGGTCCGGGAGGCGCGCGGGTTGGCCTCCAGGACGTACAGGATGTCGCCGGAGAGGGCGAACTGGATGTTGATCAGACCGCGCACCCCGACGCCGCGCGCGATGGCCTCGGTGGAGGCGCGCAGGCGCTTGATGTCGTGGCCGCCGAGGGTGATCGGGGGCAGCGCGCAGGCGGAGTCGCCGGAGTGGATGCCGGCTTCCTCGATGTGCTCCATGACGCCGCCGAGGTAGAGCTCGGTGCCGTCGTAGAGCGCGTCGACGTCGATCTCCACCGCGTCGTCCAGGAAGCGGTCGATGAGCACCGGGTGCTCGGAGATCAGACCGGCGTGCCGCTCCAGGTAGGAGGCGAGCGAGGCCTCGTCGTAGACGATCTCCATGCCGCGGCCTCCGAGCACGTAGGACGGGCGGGCGAGGACCGGGTAGCCGATCTCGTCCGCGATCGCCTTGGCCTCCTCGAAGGAGAAGGCGGTGCCGTGCTTGGGCGCGGGCAGGCCGGCGTCGCGCAGGACGCGGCCGAAGGCGCCGCGCTCCTCGGCGAGGTCGATCGCCTCGGGCTGGGTGCCGACGATCGGCACGCCGTTGTCCTTGAGCGCCTGGGCCAGGCCCAGCGGGGTCTGGCCGCCGAGCTGGACGATCACACCGGCGAGCGGGCCTGCCTGCTGCTCGGCGTGGACGATCTCCAGCACGTCCTCCAGGGTGAGCGGCTCGAAGTAGAGCCGGTCGGAGGTGTCGTAGTCGGTGGAGACGGTCTCCGGGTTGCAGTTGACCATGACGGTCTCGTACCCGGCCTCGGCGAGCGCGAAGGAGGCGTGCACGCAGGAGTAGTCGAACTCGATGCCCTGGCCGATGCGGTTCGGGCCGGAGCCCAGGATGATCACGGCGGGCTTGGTGCGCGGGGCGACCTCGTTCTCCTCGTCGTAGGACGAGTAGAAGTACGGGGTCTTGGCGGCGAACTCGGCGGCGCAGGTGTCGACGGTCTTGAACACCGGGCGGATGCCGAGGGCGTGGCGCACCTCGCGGACCACGTCCGGCTTCAGGCCGCGGATCTCGCCGACCTGCTGGTCGGAGAAGCCGTGGCGCTTGGCGTGGCGCAGCAGGTCGGGGGTGAGCTCGGCGGCGTCGGCCAGCTCGCCGGCGATCTCGTCCAGCAGGAAGAGCTGGTCGACGAACCACGGGTCGATCTTGGTGGCCTCGAACACCTCCTCCGGGGTGGCGCCGGCCCGGATCGCCTCCATCACGGTGTTGATCCGGCCGTCGGTCGGCACGCCGGCCTTGGTCAGCAGCGCGTCCTTCTCGCCCACCGGGCCGGTCCAGGAGAACTGGGAGCCCTTCTTCTCCAGCGAGCGCAGCGCCTTCTGCAGCGCCTCGGGGAAGTTGCGGCCCATGGCCATGGCCTCGCCGACCGACTTCATGGTGGTGGTCAGCGTCGCGTCGGCGCTCGGGAACTTCTCGAACGCGAACCGCGGCACCTTGACCACGACGTAGTCGAGGGTCGGCTCGAAGGAGGCCGGGGTCTCCTCGGTGATGTCGTTGGGGATCTCGTCCAGGGTGTAGCCGACGGCCAGCTTGGCGGCGATCTTGGCGATCGGGAAGCCGGTGGCCTTGGAGGCGAGCGCCGAGGAGCGGGACACCCGCGGGTTCATCTCGATGACGATGACCCGGCCGTCTTCGGGGTTGACGGCGAACTGGATGTTGCAGCCGCCGGTGTCGACGCCGACCTCGCGGATGACGGCGATGCCGACGTCGCGCAGGATCTGGTACTCACGGTCGGTGAGGGTCATCGCCGGGGCGACGGTGATCGAGTCACCGGTGTGCACGCCCATCGGGTCGAAGTTCTCGATGGAGCAAACGACCACGACGTTGTCCTGCTTGTCGCGCATCAGCTCCAGCTCGTACTCCTTCCAGCCGAGGATCGACTCCTCCAGGAGCACCTCGGTGGTCGGCGAGAGGGTCAGGCCCTGGCCGGCGATGCGGCGCAGGTCCTCCTCGTCGTGGGCGAAGCCGGAGCCGGCGCCGCCCATGGTGAAGGAGGGGCGCACGACGACCGGGTAGCCGCCGAGCGTGTCGACGCCGGCCAGCACCTCGTCCATGGTGTGGCAGATGACCGAGCGGGCGGACTCGCCGTGGCCGATCTTGGCGTTGACGGCCTCGACGACGCCCTTGAAGAGCTCGCGGTCCTCGCCCTTGTGGATCGACTCGACCTTGGCGCCGATCAGCTCGACGTTGTACTTGGCGAGCACGCCGTTGGCGTCCAGCGAGATCGCGGTGTTGAGCGCGGTCTGGCCGCCGAGGGTCGGCAGGAGGGCGTCGGGGCGCTCCTTGGCGATGATCTTCTCGACGAACTCCGGGGTGATCGGCTCGACGTAGGTGGCGTCGGCGATCTCCGGGTCGGTCATGATCGTGGCCGGGTTGGAGTTGACCAGGATGACCCGCAGGCCCTCGGCCTTGAGCACCCGGCACGCCTGCGTACCCGAGTAGTCGAACTCGGCGGCCTGGCCGATCACGATCGGGCCGGAGCCGATCACCAGGACGGACTTGATGTCAGTGCGCTTAGGCACGCTGGCCCTCCAGAAGCTTCACGAAGCGGTCGAACAGGTAGGCGGCGTCGTGCGGACCGGCGGCCGCTTCGGGGTGGTACTGCACGCTGAAGGCGGGGACGTCGAGGGCCTGCAGGCCCTCGACCACGTCGTCGTTCAGGCAGACGTGGGAGACCTCGACCCGCCCGTACGGGGTGTCGCTCACCTTGTCCAGCGGGGCGTTCACGGCGAAGCCGTGGTTGTGGGCGGTCACCTCGACCTTGCCGGTGGTGCGGTCCTGCACCGGCTGGTTGATGCCGCGGTGGCCGTACTTGAGCTTGTAGGTGCCGAAGCCCAGGGCGCGGCCGAGGATCTGGTTGCCGAAGCAGATCCCGAAGAACGGGGTCTTGCGCTCCAGCACGCCCTGCGCCACGGCGACCTGGTGGTCGGCGGTGGCCGGGTCGCCCGGGCCGTTGGAGAAGAAGACGCCGTCCGGGTTGACCGCGTAGACGTCCTCCAGGGTGGAGTTCGCGGGCAGCACGTGCACCTCGATGCCGCGCTCGGCCATCCGCTGCGGGGTCATCGCCTTGATGCCGAGGTCCAGCGCGGCGACGGTGAACTTCTTCTCACCGATGGCGGGCACCACGTACGGCTCGGTGGTGGCGACCTCGGCGCACAGGTCGGCGCCCTTCATCTCGGGCGACTGCTGCACCCGGGCGAGCAGGGTGGCCGGGTCGGCCAGCGTCTCGCCGGAGAAGATGCCGCAGCGCATCGCGCCGCGCTCGCGCAGGTGGCGGGTCAGCGCGCGGGTGTCGATGCCGCTGATGCCGACGACGCCCTGGCGGACCAGTTCCTCGTCGAGCGAGCGGCGCGAGCGCCAGTTGGAGGCGATCCGGGCGGGGTCGCGCACGACGTAGCCGGCGACCCAGATCTGCCGGGACTCGTCGTCCTCGTCGTTCCAGCCGGTGTTGCCGATCTGCGGGGCGGTCATCACGACCACCTGGCGGTGGTACGACGGGTCGGTCAGGGTCTCCTGGTAGCCGGACATGCCGGTGTTGAAGACCGCCTCGCCGAAGGTCTCGCCGATCGCGCCGTAGGCCTGGCCGCGGAAGGTCCGGCCGTCCTCCAGGACGAGCACGGCGGCGACACGCTCCCGCCGTCGGCGCTGCGTGGTGGGGGCAGGTGCGGTCATTGCGCGGCCTCTTCCGTCATCTTCGTCTGCGTACGTGTGGCAAGGTGAGCGATCGCCTCGACCCAGGCGGCGTGCTCGTCGGGGTGGTCGGCCCGGAAGCCGGAGTCCAGCTCGGTGCCCTCGTGCGTCCAGGTGACGACGAGCAGCCCGGACGGGACGACCTTGCCGGCGATCCCGGAGTCCGTGCGGGCACCGGCCAGGTTCGCGGCCGGGATCCAGAGGTCGACGTCGCCGGGGCGGCGGACCAGCAGGCCGTCCTCGCCGAGGGTGAGGTCGGCCCGGCTGCGGGTGCCCAGGCCGTGCGCGACGACCCGGTCGAGCCAGTTCCCGGCGGTGGTCGTGCCGTGGTACCGGCCGCTGGTCTCCAGGATGGTGCGCCCGGCCCGGTCGGGCACGGCGGGCAGCGGCGGGATCCCGGACTGCAGGGTGCGACGCCAGTTCCAGCCCTGGCGCATCAGCCAGTAGACGAGGCCGATCAGGATCAGCAGGCCGACGGACCAGCCGATGTACCCGGGCCAGTTGGTGACCTTCGCCTGTTCCTTGGCGAGGGTGGCGTAGTCCATCACTGCGCGCCGTCCCGCTCGGCCGGCTCGCCAGCCAGCACGGTGGCGCGCCCGCGCAGGAAGGTGGCGTGCACCCGTCCGGGCAGGTCCAGGCCCTTGTAGGGGGTGTTACGGCTGCGGGTGGCGAAGCTGTCCGGGTTCACGGCACCACGGTACGCGGGATCGAACAGCACCAGGTTGGCAGGCTCGCCCACCGAGATCGGCCGGCCGTGCCCGGTGAGACGGCCGATCCGGGCCGGGCGGTGCGACATCCGGTCGGCGACGCCCGCCCAGTTCAGCAGGCCGGTATCGACCATGGTCTGCTGGACGACCGACAGCGCGGTCTCCAGGCCGACCATGCCCATCGCGGCGACGGCCCACTCGCAGTCCTTGTCCTCGGCCGGGTGCGGCGCGTGGTCGGTGGCGACGGCGTCGATGGTGCCGTCGGCGAGCGCCTTGCGCAGCGCCTGGACGTCCTCGGCGGTGCGCAGCGGCGGGTTCACCTTGTACACCGGGTCGTAGGAGCGGACCAGTTCGTCGGTGAGCAGCAGGTGGTGCGGGGTCACCTCGGCGGTGACGTCCCAGCCCTTGGCCTTGGCCCAGCGGATGATCTCGACCGAGCCGGCCGTGGAGACGTGGCAGACGTGCAGCCGGGAGCCGACGTGCGCGGCGAGCAGCACGTCGCGGGCGATGATCGACTCCTCGGCGACGGCCGGCCAGCCGCCGAGCCCGAGCTCGCCGGAGACCTGGCCCTCGTTCATCTGGGCGCCCTCGGTCAGCCGCGGCTCCTGGGCGTGCTGGGCGACGACGCCGTCGAAGGCCTTGACGTACTCCAGGGCGCGGCGCATCAGCACCGCGTCGTCCACGCACTTGCCGTCGTCGGAGAAGACCCGGACGTTGGCGGCGGACTCGTGCATCGCGCCGAGCTCGGCGAGCTTCTTGCCCTCCAGGCCGACGGTGACGGCGCCGACCGGCTGCACGTCGCAGTAGCCGGCCTCCTGGCCGAGCCGCCAGACCTGCTCGACGACACCGGCGGTGTCGGCCACCGGGGTGGTGTTGGCCATCGCGTGCACGGCGGTGAAGCCGCCCATCGCGGCGGCCCGGGTGCCGGTGAGCACCGTCTCGGCGTCCTCGCGGCCGGGCTCGCGCAGGTGGGTGTGCAGGTCGACCAGGCCGGGGAGCGCGACCAGCCCGGTGGCGTCGATCTCGATGTCCGCCTCGGCCGTCAGGCCGGTACCGATCTCCTTGATCACACCGTCGGCGAGGAGGAGGTCCTGGGGGGCGCCGCCGAGGATCTGGGCGTTGCGGATCAGGTAGGTGGTCACTGAGCGGTCTCCACGGTCTCGGTGCGGGGGGCGTCGGCGGGGGCGTCGGCGAGGGTGGCTCCGCCGAGCAGCAGGTAGAGCACGGCCATCCGGACGGAGACGCCGTTGGCGACCTGCTCGACCGCGGTGCAGCGCGGCGAGTCGGCGACCTCGGCGGTGATCTCCATGCCGCGGACCATCGGGCCGGGGTGCATCACGATCGCGTGCTCCGGCAGCTGGGCCAGCCGCAGGCCGTTCATGCCGTAGCGGCGGCTGTACTCGCGCTCGGTCGGGAAGAACGCGGCGTTCATCCGCTCGCGCTGCACCCGCAGCATCATCAGCGCGTCCGTCTTGGGGAGCACGCTGTCCAGGTCGTAGCTGACCTCGCAGGGCCAGTTCCGGATGCCGATCGGCAGCAGCGTCGGCGGGGCGACGAAGGTGACCTGGGCACCGAGGGTGTTCAGCAGGTGGACGTTGGAGCGGGCGACCCGGCTGTGCAGGACGTCGCCGACGATCGTCACCCGGCGGCCCGCGAGATCGTGGCCGGCGCCCGGGTTGAGGTGGCGACGCATGGTGAAGGCGTCGAGCAGTGCCTGGGTGGGGTGCTCGTGGGTGCCGTCACCGGCGTTGATCACACTGCCGTGCAGCCAGTCGGACTGGGCCAGCCGGGCCGGCGCGCCCGAGGCGTGGTGGCGGATGACCACCGCGTCGGCGCCCATGGCCTGCAGGGTCAGCGCGGTGTCCTTGAGGCTCTCGCCCTTGGAGACCGAGGAGCCCTTGGCGGAGAAGTTGATGACGTCGGCCGAGAGGCGCTTCTCGGCGACCTCGAAGGAGGTCTTCGTCCGGGTGGAGTCCTCGAAGAAGAGGTTGACGACGGTACGGCCGCGCAGCGTGGGCAGCTTCTTGACGGCCCGGCCGGAGAGCTGGGCCAGCTCCTCGGCGGTGTCCAGGATCAGCAGCGCGTCGTCGCGGCTGAGATCGGCGGCGGAGACGAGGTGGCGCTTCACGCGGGTTACTCCGGGAGGTGCGGTTCGGACGGCTTGGCGGCCATGGCCTGCGAGGAGCGTGACGCGAAGTCGCGGTCCCCGACCAGGACGGCGTCCACGCCGTCGCTGTCGGAGAGGCGCACCTGCACGGCCTCGCGCAGCGAGGTGGGGAGGTTCTTGCCCACGTAGTCCGCGCGGATCGGCAGCTCGCGGTGGCCGCGGTCGACCAGGACGGCGAGCTGGACGGCGCGCGGCCGGCCGATGTCGTTCAGCGCGTCGAGCGCGGCGCGGATGGTGCGGCCGGAGAAGAGCACGTCGTCGACCAGGACGACGAGTTTGCCGTCGATGCCGCCGGGCGGGATCTCGGTGTGCTCCAGGGCTCGGGCGGGCTTCAGCCGCAGGTCGTCCCGGTACATGGTGATGTCCAGGGTGCCCAGCGGGATCTCGCGCCCGGTGATCTGGGCCAGCCGGCCGTGCAGGCGGCGGGCGAGGTGGACGCCCCTGGTGTGGATGCCGAGCAGCACGACGTCCTCCGCGCCCTTGGCGCGCTCGACGATCTCGTGTGCTATCCGGGTGATGACCCGGGCGATGTCCGTGCCGTCCAGCACCTGGTGCGGCGGCCGAGGCGTCGGTTCCTGCAGCGTGGATTCTCGGTGTGCGGTCATGCCGAAGCGGACCTCCTTCCCCGCCTCACTGGACGGGCCTTAAAGGATGTCTGGGATCGCCCCCGCCGGGTCGGCGTGGGCTTCGGGTCATCCTAGCAGCGCCCGGGACGGCAAACAGAAGTCCACCATTCCGCTTCCGGGGGTTAACACCCCGGACGCGCCGACGATGCGGGCCATTCGCACGACTGCCCCATTCGGCTTGACGCAACTACCTTACTCTACGTAACCTCACAGTGAGTTACGAGACGGAGTTCGAACCCACCGGTAACGGCGTCGACAATCGCCCGTGACCCACCACTGAACGCGAAGCAATCTCGTCCGGGGAGATCAATGTCCAGCGACTACGCGAAGCAACTCGGAGGCAAGCTCCGAGCGATCCGCACTCAGCAGGGTCTCTCCCTGCATGGTGTCGAGGAGAAGTCCCAGGGGCGCTGGAAGGCAGTCGTCGTCGGCTCGTACGAGCGCGGCGACCGTGCGGTCACCGTGCAGCGGCTGGCCGAACTGGCGGAGTTCTACGGCGTCCCGGTGCAGGAGCTGCTGCCCGGCGGCACCCCCGGCGGCGCGGCCGAGCCGCCGCCGCGCCTGGTCCTCGACCTGGAGAGACTGACCCAGGTCCCCTCCGAGAAGGCCGGCCCGCTGCAGCGCTACGCGGCGACCATCCAGAGCCAGCGCGGCGACTACAACGGCAAGGTGCTGTCGATCCGCCAGGACGACCTGCGCACTCTGGCGGTCATCTACGACCAGTCGCCGTCGATCCTCACCGAGCAGCTCATCTCCTGGGGCGTGCTGAACCCCGACGCGCGCCGTGCGGTGCGCGAGGAGGACGCGAGCTGAGGCTCACCGCACCGGCTCCCGCCAGCGGATCCTTGCAGCTTCCAGCATGCTTTTCACCTGTGCTGGAAAGCAGAAACGTCACGGCGCGGCACCCCGAACCGGGGGGCCGCGCCGCGGCGTGTCCGGGCGCGGCGGGTCACTCGTCAGCAGACGGTGCCCAGGCTGTAGCCGGGCTGCGCCGCCACCCCGTCCAGCCGGACCGGCCGGTCCGCCGGCGCCCAGTCCTGCCCGCCGCTCGACCACGCCCAGGAGGCCGGCAGGTACTCCCCGCAGGAGGCGGCCGAGCCCTGTGAGCCGTGCAGCACCGCGACGCCCGGCAGCTCCAAGGCCAGCCCGGCGCACAGCACCGCGCAGACCAGCTCCAGGTCCTCGTCGTTGATCCGCACCACGCCGTCCTCCCACTGCAGCACCCGCGCCGCCGCGGTCAGCTTCCCGCCGGGCGCGTCCACCCGCAGGCGCAGCTCGTACACCCCGGCGCCCGCGCCGACCAGCATCCGGCGGAACACCTCGCTCCCGCGCTGATGGGCGGCGCGCACCCAGCCCGCGTGCTCCACGTCCTGCTCGCCCGCGCCCCCGTACAGGGCCCCGTCGAGCAGCAGGTCGACGTGGCAGAGCGTCAGCCCGTTCTCCCGGGCCCGGACCAGGCGCGGCACGAAGTCCCCGGCCAGCTCCTCGCCCTGATAGGCCAGCAGCTGGGACTGCAGCGGCGGGTTCACCAGGTAGCGGTCCCGGGCGGCGGGCTCGGCCGGGTCCAGCCCGTTGAGCAGGCAGAACTCCTCGAAGTCCTGCGGGTGGAACATCCGGGCCCGGACGGTCTCGAAACGCTCCAGCGCGTCGGCCAGCAGCTCGGCGGTGTCGGCCAAGTAGCGCTCGAAGTCGGGGGCGTCGGAGATCCCCCAGGCGCGGGCCCGGGCGAAGTCCGCCGCGTCGGCCAGCACCCCGATGACGAACGCCTGGTCGGCCCCCTCGGCCCGCTGCGGCCGGTGCGGCGCCCGCACCACGGGCCGCGAGCCGCCGGCGGTGCAGTCGGAGTTACGGCGGGCGCGACCCTTATGACTCATCGGTGGCTCCTGGCTTCGGCGGTGACGGTCGGCGGCGGGCTCGCCGCTGACCGCCTTCCTCCCCACCCCCCGCACGCCGCACACGTACGGCGTGTCACAGGAATGTAACCACCGGTAATAGCACCGGCGCCGGGAGCTACCGCGGCACCCGGGCCAGCTGGCGGGACTGCGCGACCAGGCGGCCGGACTCGTCCCAGACCTCGGCGTCCTCCTCGAAGTACCCGCCGGCCAGGTTGCGGGTCGCGTGGGTGACGCGCAGCCAGCCCGGGGCGGGCTTGGCCCGCAGGTGGACGGTCAGTTCGATGGTCGGGGCCCAGCCCGGCATGCCGAGGTCGAAGGTGACCGGCGGCAGCGCGTCGGCGACCAGCAGGAGCAGCAGCGGGTCGGGCTCGCGGCCGTCGGCGAGCCGGAACCAGCCCTGGATCCGCCCGTTGCCGGAGGGCTGCCCGAGCGCCCAGCCGACGGTCGCGGGGTCCAGCCGCAGGTCGAAGCGCTCCAGCAGGGCGGCCTGGGCGATCAGCTCCTTGGGCGCGTGCTCCACGCCGATGCACTGGTCCGGCGGCGGCAGCTGCGGAGGCTGCGCGCTGGTGCGCACCTCGCCGTCGGCGGTGGAGAGGTCGCCGTGGCTGGCCACCACGCGCAGCCGCTCGACGCCGTCCTGGCTGAGCGAGGCGGTGCCGGTGGAGAGCCCGCGCCCGGCGCGCAGCACCTCGGTGCGGACGGTGGCGGGCCCGGGGGTGGAGGCGGACAGGTAGTAACCGCTGATCGACACCGGGTCCGGGTGCGTGCCGTGCTCCAGCGACAGCGCGTGTCCGGCCACGGCGAGCAGCAGCCCGCCGTTCACCCCGCCGCCGATCTGCCAGCCGGCGCCCAGCTCGGCCTCGTAGCGGCCGGCCTCCTCGGGGTGTCTGGTCAGGGCGATGCCCTGGTCGAACTCGCTGCGGGTCGCGGTGGTCATGTAGGGGGGACCTGCCCTTCGCACGTGGTTCCGAACGCCAAGTTACTGGCGAGTAGATTCCCACCTTACGCCGAGCGGGTGAAACGCGCGACGGCCGCCGGACCCGAAATCTCGGGTCCGGCGGCCGTCTGCGGGGCATCGTCCGGTTATCGGCGGATGCTCGGCTTCAGCTCCAGGAAGCGGGCGAGCAGACCGTTGACGAAGGCCGGGGAGTCGTCCGTGGAGAACTCCTTGGCGATCTCGACGGCCTCGTCCAGGACGACCGCGTCCGGGACACCGTCCTCCCAGATCAGCTCGTAAGCACCGAGTCGCAGGACGTTGCGGTCCACGATCGGCATCCGGTCGAGCGTCCAACCCACCGCGTACTGCGAGATCAGGTCGTCGATCCGGCGAGCGTGCTGGACGTACCCCTCGATCAGCTCCATGGTGTACTCGCCGATCTGCGGGGTGCCCTCGTCGGGCTTCGGCTCGCGGGCGCGGGCCACCCAGTCGGCGAGGACCTGCTGCGGGTCGACCCCGCGGTGGTCGGCCTCGAAGAGGATCTGGAAGGCCCGGGTACGGGCCTTGCTACGTGCGGCCGACACGGACTTACTTCACCCGGCCGAGGTAGCTGCCGTCGCGGGTGTCGACCTTGACCTTCTCACCGGTGGTGACGAAGAGCGGCACCTGGATCTCGGCGCCGGTCTCCAGGGTCGCCGGCTTGGTGCCACCGGTCGAGCGGTCACCCTGGACGCCCGGCTCGGTCTCGGCGATGGTCAGCTCGACGGAAGTCGGGAGCTCGATGTACAGCACCGCGCCCTCGTTGGTGGCGACCAGGGCCTCGAAGCCCTCCAGCAGGTACTTGGCGGCGTCGCCGACGACGGCCTTCTCGATGGTCAGCTGGTCGTAGGTGTCCATGTCCATGAACACGAAGTTCTCGCCGTCCATGTACGAGAACTGCATGCCGCGCTTGTCGACGTTGGCGGTCTCGACCTTGGTGCCCGCGTTGAAGGTCTTGTCGACGACCTTGCCGGTCAGGACCTCCTTGAGCTTGGTACGCACGAAGGCCGGGCCCTTGCCGGGCTTCACGTGCTGGAACTCGACGACAGACCAGAGCTTGCCGCCGTCCAGCTTGAGGACCATGCCGTTCTTGAGATCGTTCGTGGAAGCCACGGGCGCACTTACTCCTGGATATAGCTGTCAAGGAACCAAGGGATTGCGTCCTGCCGCCCACGGCCGTCGAGCGGCCGCGGTCACAGGGCGAGGAGCTCCTTGGTGGTGATGGTGAGCAACTCGGGCCCACCCTCTTCGAGGGGGCGGACGACGAGCGTGTCCTCGATCCGGACACCACCCTTGCCCGGGAGATGAACCCCTGGGCCGACGGTGACCGGCACGCGGCTGTCCAGTTTACCCATGTCCGACGGACCGAGGCGCGGCGCCTCCCGGATCTCCAACCCGATGCCGTGGCCCACCGGGTGCGGCGAGGCCTCGCTGTGGCCCGCCGCCTCCAGGACCTGCCGGGCGGCCCGGTCGGGTACGCACTGCTCCACGCCCGGTCCGAGCGCCTCCCGGCCGGCCCGCTGGGCCCGGAAGACCAGCCGGTGCAGCTCCACCTGCCAGGGCGCGGGCGCGGCCCCGATCACGAAGGTGCGGGCGGTGGAAACGCCGTAGCCGCGGTACTGCGCGCCCATCACCACGGTCAGGAAGTCACCCTCCTCCACCCGGCGGTCGGTCGGCTGGTGGGCGGCCTGGCCGGAGTGGCTGCCGGTGCCGACCGACACCGGGAAGGCGGCCCGGTCCGCGCCGTGGTCGATCATCCGGCGCTCCAGCTCCATCGCCAGGTGCCGCTCGGTGCGGCCGACCAGGATCGACTCCAGCAGCTCGCCGAGCGCCTGGTCGGCGATCTCGGCGGCGATCCGCAGATCGGCGATCTCGTGCTCGTCCTTGACCACCCGCAGCCGCTCGACCACCTGCCCCAGGTCGACCAACCGGGCCCGCTCGGCCAGGCCCGCCACCGCCCGGTGGCGGCTGACGGTCAGGTCGTGCTCCTCCACCGCCAGAGCCGCCACCCCGAAGCTCGCCGCGGCGGCCGCGGCGGCCAGCGCGGTGTCCGCCCCGGCCGCCACCGGCAGCTGGGGGACGTCCGGGGCGATCAGGTGCTCCCCGGAGTCGTCCGGCGGCAGGTCGTCCGGCAGCGCGAGCAACACCCGCTCCCTGGTCAGCAGCAAGGTCGCTCCACAGGGCGCGCAGCCCGTCAGATACCGCACGTTCGCCGCCCGGGTGATCAGCGCCGCATCGGCCCCGGCCGCACTGCAGTGCTCCCTCACCCGCTCCCGCCGACCCGCGTACGCATCCGCCATGCGTCGAGCCTACGAACCCCCGGGCCGAACCGCCCGCCGAGCACTCCCGACGGAACCCCGGGACACCTCGGGCAGGCGCCGTTCCGCGCGCGACGACAGGGGTCAGCGCGGCGGCGGGACGGAGACACCATGGTCGACGCCGGCGTCCGCCGCCCCGGGTTGCGGCAGACGTGCGGGTAGGAGGCGCCGAAGAAGACCGTGCCGCCGACCGGCACCGGGTGTCCGCGCTCGTCGTGCACCAGGGCCGGCTCGCCCTCGTCGACCCGGATGATCTCCACCGTTCCGGCCGGGTGCTGCTCGCGGCCGCATGAGTGACGCTCATGGCGCTGCCCAATGAGCTGTCCTCATGGGGCGGCCGCATGAGCCGTCCTCATGGCCCGACCTCATGAGGCGAGCTCATGGCGCTGCCGCATGAGCGCGGCTCATGCCCCGGCCCCATGAGCCACTCTCATGCCCTCCGGCTCACAACCCCTCGGGTGCCCAGCGCTTCTCGACCCGGGCGAGCTTCCAGTACCCGATCGCCACCGCCCAGACCACCACGAACAGCCCGGCGATCGCGTAGCCGACGTTGTCCAGCGAGATGTCCGCGATCCAGCCGGTCACCGGGTCGGTCAGGTCGAGCTTCTCGTGCAGCACGCCGACCAGCTCGATGGTGCCGATGATGAAGGCCACCGCGATCGACAGCCCAGTGATGGTCAGGTTGTAGTACACCTTGCGAACCGGGTTGGCGAAGGCCCACTGGTACGCGAAGTTCATGAACGTCCCGTCCAGGGTGTCGAACAGGCTCATCCCGGCCGCGAACAGCAGCGGCAGGCAGACGATCGCGTACCAGGGCAGCCCGGAGGCCGCGCCCGAGCCCGCCATCACCATCAGGGTGACCTCGGTCGCGGTGTCGAAGCCCAGGCCCAGCACCATGCCGACCGGGAACATCTGCCCGGGCCGGGTGATCGAGCGGGTCGCCCGGTTCAGCACCCGGGCCATGAAGCCGCGCGAGTCGAGGTGCGCCTCCAGCTCCGCCTCGTCGTACTGCCCGGCCCGCATCGCCCGGAACACCTTGATGATGCCGAGCAGCGCCGCCAGGTTGAGCGCGCCGATCAGGTAGAGGAACACGCCGGAGGTGGTCGTCCCGATCATGCCGAGCCACTTGTGGGTGGCCGAGTCGTCGTCCATCAGCGTGCTCGCCAGCTGCGCGCCGCCCGCCACCAGGGCGGACATGAGGACCACCATCGAGGAGTGCCCGAGGGCGAACCAGAAGCCCACCGAGACCGGCCGCTTGCCGTCCGCCATGAGCTTGCGGGTGGTGTTGTCGATCACCGCGATGTGGTCGGCGTCGAAGGCGTGCCGCATGCCGAGGGTGTACGCGGTGATACCCAGGCCCACCCCGAAGACCTGGGTACCGACCGCGTACCGTTCGGGTGCGACCAGGAAGATGAGCGTCCCGAAGGCCACCACGTGCATGGCCAGGATCACCCCCATCAGCCCGGCCGTACGGACGGTGTCCTCGCGCTTCCACCGGAAGGTGGGCAGCACGGACGGGACCGTTCTCACGCCCGCTTTCACGTCTGCGGCGGCGGTTTCGGGCAGGGTCATCTTCGGATCACGCTCCAGCACCTCGTGGAATCACTTCGTGAGATGCCGTGGCCGGTCTCCTGGCTTACGGGACGTCCATACCCGCCTTCCCAGGTGCGCGAGGCACCCAGTGGCGTCGTGGGTACGGACGACACTCCTCCGGGGACGGAGGAGTGACCCGATCACAGTGGCGAGGGCCGCTCCGGAATCCGGACCCCTGAGGGTCCGTCACCGGTCTTCCCGAGCACCACGGCGGGCTACACCGTAGGGGCCACGCCCGACCCATGCAAGGCTGCGCACCTGCGCAGGTGTCCAGGATCACAGGACGCCGCCTGCAAGAATGTCCGCATGCATCTCGTACCGGCCGACCGCGCGGGCCACCGCACCATCGACGGACACCGGGTCTGCGAGGCCATCGCCGCGATCGGCGACGCCGCGCACGTCCGGTCCTGGTCCGAGCGGTTCTCCCTGCTCGCCGACCCCGGACGGCTCTCCCTGCTGCTCGCCCTCCACCGGGCCGGCCCGCTCGCCGTCACCGATCTCGCGGTCGCCACCGGCATGCGCGACACCGCCGTGTCCCAGGCCCTGCGGCTGCTCCGCACGGCCGGCGTGGTCACCGGCGACAAGGACGGACGTGTGGTGCGCTACCGGCTCGTGGACGAGGACATGCGCCCCCTCCTCGACGCGTGCGCCGCCGCCGAGCACCACGAGCCCACCGCAGCGGCGGGCTGACCGACACTCGGGAAACAGCACCCGGCGCGCCACCCCGGATGAGTACGATCATGGTGTGCCGTCCCACCCCCACGTCTGGCCCGCCGACCGCTGGAACACCCGACCGGTCAAGGCCCGCGTGCTGGCGGTCGCCCGCACCCTCACCTCGGCCACCCGGGTCCTGGACGTCCTCACCCTGCTGAACCCCGACGGCATCGCCCGGTACTTCACCGTCAACCCCGGCTCCGCCTTCGCCGACCGCGCCCTCGACGAGTACCTGCACGGCCTGCCCGGCTTCACCGTGCTGGACTGGGAGGACGCCGTCCGGCACCGCTTCGACCTGGCCGTCGCCTGCGCCGTCCACTCCTCCATGCACCGCCTGGACGCCCGGCTCGTCGTCCTCCCGCACGGCGCCGGCTACAACCGCCTGGTGACCGAGTCCACCGGCGACACGGTCAGCGCCGCCGGCCTGTCCCGCAACGAACTCACCTACCGCGGGCGGGTGTTCGTGGACGTCCTCGGCCTCTCCCACCCCGAGCAACTGGACCGCCTACGGGACTCCTGCCCCGAGGCACTGGACGTAGCCCACGTGGTCGGCGACCCATGCTTCGACCGGATGCTGCACAGCCGACGCTCCCGCGACACCTACCGCGCCGCACTCGGCGCCGTCGACGGTCGACGGCTCGTCGTCGTCAACTCCACCTGGAGCGAGCACTCGTTATTCGGCCGCCGCCCCGACCTGCCCCAGCGCCTGGTCCGCCGGCTGCCCGCCGACGAGTACACCGTGGCCGTCGTCCTGCACCCCAACATCTGGAGTCGGCACGACCCGGAGGCCCTGCTCGACGCCGCCCGCCGGATGGGCCTGCGCCTGATCCCGCCGCACCAGGGCTGGCAGGCCGCCCTGGTCGCCGCCGACGTCATGATCGGCGACCACGGCTCGGTCTCCTTCTACGGCGCCGCCCTGGAACGCCCCACCATGCTCGTCGCCACCGGCGCCGCCGAGCTCGACCCGCGCTCCCCCAGCTACGCCTTCGGCCAGGCCGCACCCGTGCTCGACCCCGACGGAGACCTCCCCGCCCAGGTCGAGAAGGCCCTGGCCCGGGACCCTGCCGACCTGCGCGAGATCACCGACCGCTCACTCGCCCGCCGCGGCGAATCCGCCCGGGTGCTGCGCCCACTGCTCTACTCCTTCCTGGAGCAACTGGACGAACCAGGGGACGAACCGGCCCTGCCGCCCTACCCCAAGCCCGTCCTCGGCCCCGGAGCCGCCGAGCGGCCCACCGCCTACGACGTCGAGGGCGCGAGCGAGGGGACGGAGGTCAGCCTGCGGCGCTACCCCTTCGACCCGAAGGACCACAGCCCACGGGGCTTCCACGCCCTCACCGACGAGCATCCCGGCGACGCCTTGCGCTACACGGCCGAGGTCCTCGCCCGGACCGAGGTGCACGCCGAGCGCCCTGCCGAACGCTGGCTCGCCGACTCCGCCGCCGAACTCCCCGGCCTCGCCGTCGCGGTGGCCGCCCTCGGCCCGGACCGTCACCTGCTCCGGCTGCGCACCGGCCTGCTGCTGGCGGCCTGCGCCGAACCGGACTGGACGGGCACCGCCCCCAGCGTCGATCCGCTGCTGCTCGGCTCCGCCGTCGCCTGCTGGCTCGCCGACGGCGGCGACCCGGCCGCCCTCCCCGAGCACGGGCTCACCATCCGCACCGGCGAGCGCCGCACCCGGGTGTCCTTCCGTACCGGACCGTAGGGCCCAGACCATAGACCCCGGACCGTAAGGCCTAGCTCGACAGTTGGCGCAGCCGCTCGCGGCTGCGTTCCGCCAGTTCCTCGTCGCCCTGCTCCTCGGCGAGGGTGAGCAGCAGGGTGTGGGCCTGCGCCTCCTTCGCGTACTGGCTGCGCTGCCCGGCCTGCCGGGCGCAGTCCTCGGCCTGGGCGACGGCGAGGTCCAGCTGTCCGAGCGCTCGGTGGGCCCGGGCGCGCACCAGCGGCAGCTTCATCAGCATGTCGTTGTCGTGCGACTCCTCGGCCTGGGCCGTGGCCTCGGCCAGGACGGCCAGCGCCTCCTGCGGCCGGCCGTCGGCGATCAACGCCTGCGCCAGGTGGTAGGTCTGGACGATCTCGCCGTGGTCGTCGCCCCGGTTCTCCGCCAGGGCCAGGGTGAACCGTTCCACCGCGTCGCCCGGGCGACCGTCGGCCAGACACAGCAGGCCGTCCATCTCGTAGAGCACGCCGACGACCTGGCGGTTGGTGACCAGCGGCGCCTGCTCCGTGGCGAGCGCGAACTGTTCGGCGGCGAGCGGGTACTCCTTGCGGTCGAGGTAGGCGCGGGCCAGTTGGTTGCGCATCCGCACCACGGCGTCCGGCTGGTTGTCCCACTGTGCCGACTCGATGCCGAGCCGGTGGGTGGCGATCCAGTCCTGGAAGAGCTTCCGGTCGTGGTAAAGCAGCCAGAGCGACTCGCAGAGCCGCCACACCTCGCCGTGCCAGCCCTGCTCGGCCGCCGCCTCCACGACCGCGCGGAAGTTCGCCCGTTCGGCGTACAGCCACTCCAGGGCCGCGGTCTCGGAGGCGAAGCGCGGCAGGTCGTCGCCGCTCGGGTCCTGCAACCGGAGTCGCTGCTTGGCCATCGCACGGTCGGCAAGCGAGGCCCGGCCGCGGTAGTACGCCACGACGCCGGCGAGGAGTTCCTCGTGGTCGGGCAGCTCGCGCGCCCGGGCGTAGGCGTGCAGCCGCACCACGTCGTGGGCCCGGAAGCGGGCCTCGCGGTCGTCGTCCAGCACCTCGTCAACCAGGTGGACGGCCCGCAGCTGCTTGATCGCCTGCCCGGCCCGCGCCACGCCGACCGCATGCGCCAGTTCGGCCGACACGAAGGGGCCGGGGTGCACGCCGATCAGGTGGTAGAGCGCCCGGGCCTCCGACGACAGCCGCTCGTAGACCAGGTCGTACGTCGCGCCGAGATCACTGTCCTCGTCTTCCAGCATCGCCAACCTGCCCTCCCGGTCGTGCAGTTCGGCCACCACCCGGTCGACCGGCAGGTGGTCCTGGTCCAGCAGCTGGCTCCCGACCGCGTTCAGCGCGAGCGGCAGCCCGCCGCACAGCTCGACCAGTTCCGCCAGCTCCGCGTCGGTGCCCCGCCCGGAGCCCAGCCAGGCCC
Source organism: Kitasatospora sp. NPDC051164 (assembly GCF_044455625.1). Taxonomy (NCBI): domain Bacteria; kingdom Bacillati; phylum Actinomycetota; class Actinomycetes; order Kitasatosporales; family Streptomycetaceae; genus Kitasatospora; species Kitasatospora sp. NPDC051164. Next base: position 344,257 of record NZ_JBITFB010000002.1, read on the forward strand.
GCACCAGGTCGGTGCCGGCCGTCGCGCTCAGTGGCCCGAGCTGCCGCACCTCCGCGCCGTCCGTCCGCAGCGCGGGCAGCCGCCGCCGACTCGCGACCACCACCAGCCCGCTGGAGGGAAGCAGTGCCCGGACCTCGGCCGCGTGCTCGACGTTGTCCAGGAAGAACAGACAGCGGCGCTCGGCGGTCACGGTTCGGAAGGTGGTGAACCGCTCCGCCTCCGCCGCCGGGGGCTCGGTGCCGAGGGCCCGCAGGAAGCCGGCCAGCAGCTCGGGGAGGTCCACCCCGCCCTGGTGCCGGTAGGCCAGGAGGTCCGCGTAGAGGTCGCCGTCCGGGAAGCTCGCCCGGTGCTCCTCGGTGAACTTGGCGATCAGCTCGGTCTTCCCGACCCCACCCAGGCCGGTGAACACCACGAGCCCGAGTCCGCCCGCCTCGACCCGACCCAACGCCGTCATCAGGGCGCCGAGTTCCGGCTCACGGTTGACGAACGGGCCGTGCGGCTCACGTACCTGACGAGGCCTCGGCACCGGCTTCGGTTCGGCACCGGCCGGGTGGATGTGCAGCGACCCGATATCCCGGGCCTGCACCACATGGCCGCCCACCGTGGCACCTGACACGGTGTTGGCCACCTCGTGACGCTCCATCCACCCGCTCCCTCCGCCCGGTCGGCCGGCCCCAGCCTACGGGCTGGGCGCCGGGCCGGAGGGCGGATCGGCGGCCCACCGGACCACCGGACCACCGGACCACCGGACCACCGGACCACCGGACCAGTGGCTCAGGGCCTCAGGGCCTCAGGCCGCCTGGCAGGTCGGGCACCAGAAGAGGTTGCGCGCGGCGTGCGCCTCCGTGCGGACGTCCGTGCCGCAGACCAGGCAGGGCATGGCCGCCCGCCGGTAGACGTACACCTCGCCGCCGTGGTCGTCCACGCGGGGCGGGCGGCCCATCGCCTCGGGGGTGTGCTCGGGACGGACGGTGTCGATCCGGCCGGCCGCGACGCCTACGTGCATCAGCGCGACCAGGTCGGCCCAGATCGCGTCCCATTCCTTCCGGGTGAGGTCGCGCCCGGCCCGGTGCGGGTCGATGCCGTGGCGGAACAGCACCTCGGCCCGGTAGACGTTGCCCACCCCGGCCAGCACCTTCTGGTCCATCAGCAGCGCGGCGACCGTCGTCCGGCTGCCCGCTATCCGGCGCCAGGCGGCCTCCGGGTCGGCGTCGGCGCGCAGCGGGTCGGGGCCTAGGCGGGCCGCGACGGCGGCCTTCTGGGCGTCGGTGACGAGCGCGCAGGTGTTGGGACCGCGCAGGTCGGCGTAGCCGTCCTCGCTCTCCAGCCGCAGCCGGACCAGGCCGACCGGCGCGGGCGCCGGGCCGGTGCCGAAGGCGAAGCCGCCGTAGAGCCCGAGGTGGATGTGCACCCAGGCGCCCTCCTCGAAGCCGAGGAAGAGGTGCTTGCCGGTGGCCTCGGCACCGGTGAGCAGTTGCCCGTCGATCACCTTGGCCTCGTCGGCGAACCGGCCCTGCGGGCTGGAGACCCGGACCGAGCGCCCGCCGAAGGCCTTCCGGTTCTCGGCGGCGAGGCGGTGGATGATGTGGCCTTCCGGCACGGGCGTCAGCTCCCCCGGGTCGTTGGACAGGACGGGCCGCTGGGCGGGCCCGAGGACATGTCCATCATCGCAGCCGGCTCCGACACCACCGCGGCCCCTCGGATCAACGGATCGACAGATCAGCGGATCGGCGAGGTGCGCAGGTCAGCGGACCGGCATGCCCATCAGCCGGGCCAGGATGACGCGGTCCAGCTCGGCGGCCGTCCCGGCCACGTCCAGGTAGGAGTTGTCGATGATCGGCAACCCGGAGTTGTACCAGCCGGCCATCCGCCCGTGGATGCGTGCCACTTCCTCGTCCCCGAGGCGCCGGTTGCCGCTGCGCCGGGCGTTGCGGCGCAGCACGGAGTCCAGGCTGGGCAGCAGGACGACCGGGATCATGCCGGGGCCGATGTGCCGCTTCCAGCCGCCGAGGCCGATCGCCGGGCGGTCCGGGAAGACGGCGTCGTCGATGATGCAGGAGATGCCGTTGGCCAGGTAGTTGCGGCAGGCGAAGCCGCAGGTGCGGCGGGCCAGCCGGTACTGAGCCTCGGAGGCGTTGTTCCAGCCGGACTGCGGGTTGGCGAAGCCGGACTGCACCCATTCCCGTACGTCGTCCAGGCTGATGTGCGCGGTCGGGGTGGGCCGACGCTCGGCCCAGTACCGGGCGACGGTGGTCTTGCCGGCCCCGGCCGGACCGATCAGCAGGACGGCGATCGGCCCGGTGGGCGCGTGCTGCTGCGGCGGGTGGGCGGGCAGCTGGACCGGCGTCCCGGACGGTAGCACGAAGTGCCCGGTGCCTCCTGCGGGAACCGGCGCGCTGGGCATCGGAGCGGGCGCCGGGACCGCGGCGGGGGCCGGAGCCGGGCCGGCGGCCGGCACGGGAGCCTGCCCGGGGGCCGGCGGAGCAACGGGTACCTGCGAACGAGTCGGCGCGGGCCGAACCGGCGGCGGAGGCGGCGGCGCGACCGGCGCTCCCGAGGGGTTCACCCCCGTACCGCCCCCCGGCGGCACCGGCGGAGCGGCGGGACGCGGCGGAACCTGCCCACCTCCGGCGTACTGCGTCACGGCACCCTCCCGACACCTCTCAGCGGGGACACTACACGGCGGCCCGGCGGCGGGCCCAGTCCGCCGCCGGGCCGCCGTGTAGGGCGGCCGGTCCGACCCCACCTGCGGGAGTCGGACCGGCCCGCCCCCCTCAGCGCGTGGTGAGCTGCTCGGCCAGCGCGCGCAGCGCCAGCTCGTACGAGCCCAGCCCGAAACCGGCGATGGTGCCCGACGCCACCGCGGCGATCACCGAGGTGTGCCGGAAGGTCTCCCGGGCGTACGGGTTGGAGATGTGCACCTCGATCAGCGGCGCGGTGCGCTGCGCGGCGGCGTCCCGCATCGCGTACGAGTAGTGCGTGAACGCGCCCGGGTTGATCACCACGGGCACCTGCCCGTCGGCCGCCTCGTGGAGCCACTCCACCATCTGCTGCTCGGAGTTGGTCTCGTGCACCTCGACCTCGAAGCCGAACTCCTTGCCGAGCTCGGTGCAGCGCTCGACCAGACCGGCGTACGAGGTGGCACCGTAGACGTCCGGCTCGCGGCTGCCGAGCCGGCCGAGGTTGGGGCCGTTGAGCACCATCACCCGGGTCACGCCGAGACCTCCGCGTAGGCGGCGACCAGCAGGGACGGGTCGGGGCCCTCCAGCACGGAGGTCTTGCCGAGGCCGTCCAGGACGATGAAGCGGATCAGGTCGCCGCGCGACTTCTTGTCGATCTTCATCGCGTCCAGCAGCTTCGGCCAGGCGTCCGCGCGGTAGCTCAGCGGGAGGCCGACCGAGGCCAGCACGGTGCGGTGCCGGTCGGCCGTCTCGTCGTCCAACCGGCCGGCCAGGCGGCCGAGTTCGGCGGCGTAGACCATGCCGATGGAGATCGCGGCGCCGTGCCGCCACTTGTACCGCTCGTTGCGCTCGATGGCGTGGCCGAGGGTGTGGCCGTAGTTGAGGATCTCGCGCCGCCCGGCTTCCTTGAGGTCCCCGGAGACCACGTCGGCCTTGACCTGGATGGCGCGGCGGATCAGCTCGACGGTGTGCGCCCCGGCCGGGGTCTTGGCGCCCTCGGGGTCGGCCTCGATCAGGTCGAGGATGGCCGGGTCGGCGATGAAGCCGCACTTGATGACCTCGGCGAGGCCGGAGACGTAGTCGTGCTTGGGCACGGTCTCCAGGGTGCCGAGGTCGGCCAGCACGCCCACCGGCGGGTGGAAGGCGCCGACCATGTTCTTGCCTTCGGCGATGTTGATGCCGGTCTTGCCGCCGACGGCCGCGTCGACCATGCCGAGCAGCGTGGTGGGCATGGCGATCCAGCGCACCCCGCGCAGCCAGGTGGCGGCGACGAAGCCGGCCAGGTCGGTGGTGGCGCCGCCACCGAGGCCGACGATGACGTCGCTGCGGGTGAACCCGGTCTGTCCGAGCACCGACCAGCAGTACGCGGCGACCTCGGCGCTCTTGGCGTCCTCGGCGTTGGGCACCTGCAGCGCGATCGCCTCGTAGCCCTCGCCGAGCAGGTCCTCGCGGATGGCGTCGGCGGTGGCCTCCAGCGCCTCCGGGTGGATGATCGCGACCCGCTTGGCCCGGGTGCCGATCAGCGGCGCCAGCTCGCCGAGCAGCTGGTGCCCGATCAGCACGTCGTACGGGTCGTGGCCGGCGCTGCCGCCGACGTGGATCCTGACGGTGGTGTCAGTCATGGGGGGTCTTCAGCTCCAGTGCTTCCAGTACGGCGTCCGCGACCTGCTCGGGGGTGCGCCCGGCGGTGTCGACGACGGCGGTGGCCACCTCCAGGTAGAGGGGGCGGCGGGCGTCCATCAGCTCGCGCCAGCGGGCCCGCGGGTTGACGGCCAGCAGCGGGCGCGGGGCGTCCAGGCCGACCCGCTTGACCGCGTCGGCCAGGGGGACCTCGAGGAGGACGACCGGCAGCTCGCGCAGCAGCTCACGGGTGGCCTCGGCCATCACCGCGCCGCCGCCGAGCGCCAGCACCCCGTCGTGTCCGGTGGCGGCGGCGCGCACGGCCGCGACCTCCAGCGCGCGGAAGTGCGGCTCGCCCTCGTCGATGAAGATCTCCGGGATGGGCTTGCCGGCCGTCGCCTCGATGTCGGCGTCGGTGTCCCGGAAGCCGAGGCCCAGGCGCTCGGCCAGGGCCCGCCCGACGGTGGACTTGCCACTGCCGGGCGGGCCGACCAGCACCACAACAGGAGAGGTCATCGGATGATCAGGTGGTCGAGGTAGCCCTGCACGTTGCGGCGGGTCTCGGTGACGTTGTCGCCGCCGAACTTCTCGTTGACGGCGTCGGCCAGCACCAGGGCGACCATCGCCTCGGCGACGATGCCCGCGGCCGGCACGGCGCAGACGTCCGAGCGCTGGTGGTGCGCCTTGGCCGGCTCGCCGGTGCGCACGTCCAGGGTCTGCAGCGCCCGCGGCACGGTGGCGATCGGCTTCATCGCGGCGCGCACCCGCAGCACCTCGCCGGTGGACAGGCCGCCCTCGGTGCCGCCGGAGCGGTCGGAGGTGCGCTTGACGCCCTCGGGGGTCGGGACGATCTCGTCGTGCGCCTTGGAGCCCGGCACCCGGGCCAGGTCGAAGCCGTCGCCGACCTCGACGCCCTTGATCGCCTGGATGCCCATCAGCGCGGCGGCCAGCCGCGCGTCCAGGCGGCGGTCCCAGTGCACGTGCGAGCCGAGGCCCACCGGCACGCCGTACGCCAGCACCTCGACCACGCCACCGAGGGTGTCGCCGTCCTTGTGGGCCTGGTCGATCTCGGCGACCATCGCCTTCGAGGCGTCCGCGTCCAGGCAGCGCACCGGGTCGGCGTCCAGCTTGGCCTCGTCCGAGGGCTGCGGCAGCACGCCGGCCGGCGCCTTGGCGGCGGCCAGCTCGACCACGTGGCTGACGATCTCGATCCCGGCCACCTCGCGGAGGTACGAGCGGGCGACGGCGCCCAGCGCGACCCGGGCGGCCGTCTCGCGGGCGCTGGCGCGCTCCAGGATCGGCCGGGCCTCGTCGATCGAGTACTTCTGCATGCCGGCCAGATCGGCGTGGCCGGGCCGGGGGCGGGTGAGCGCCTCGTTGCGGGCCAGGCCCGCCAGCACCTCGGGGTCGACCGGGTCGGCCGACATGACCTGCTCCCACTTCGGCCACTCGGTGTTGCCGACCATGATCGCGACCGGGCTGCCCATGGTCAGGCCGTGCCGGACACCGCCGAGGAAGGTCACCTCGTCCTGCTCGAACTTCATCCGCGCCCCGCGGCCGTAACCGAGCCGACGGCGCGCCAGCGCGTCGGCCACCACGGCGGTGGTGACCGGTACACCGGCGGGCAGGCCTTCCAGCGTCGCGACGAGTGCGGGGCCGTGCGACTCCCCCGCCGTCAGCCAGCGCAACGTACCCAACGGAGCTCCTTCATCAGCGGACCGGCCCACGGCACCGCCGGGGCCCGCCCGAGCGTGCCTTCTGCCTGAATCCTTTCATGAGCCGGCGGCGCCCGGGGGCGCAGTCCGCGTGACGGACGGCAACCGGTCACGATCCGGCCGGGAGACCGCGGGGAGGCGACGAGGAGACCGCCGACGGGCAGCCGGAGGCCCCGGCTCAGTGCCCGGTGAGCGCTTTCTCCCCCGCCTCGCGCATCGCCGCCAGCGGCCCGGGCGTCCGCCCGGTGAAGGCCTCGCTCTGCAGCACCGCCTGGTGCACCAGCAGGTCCAGCCCGCCCAGGACGGTCGACCCACGCTCGGCACAGGCGGCGGCCAGCGCCGTCGGCCACGGGTGGTACAGCACGTCGAACAGCGCCCCCGGCGCGGCGGGCAGCGAACCGGCGAAGGCGTCGGTCGCACCGACCGGCGTGGTGGAGACGGTCAGCGGCTGTGTCAGCGCCTCGGCCCCGCGCTCCCAGTCGGCGGTGCGCACGACCAGGCCCAGTCGCTCGCCCAGCTCGGCCATCTCCCGGGCCCGCTCGGCGCTGCGCACGTAGACCGTCACCTCGCCGGTGCAGATCCGGGCGAGCGCCGCCAGCGCCGAGGAGGCGGTGGCCCCGGCGCCCAGGACGGCGGCGCCGGGCACGTCGGTGATCCCGCGCTCGCGCAGCGCGTTGACCAGCCCGGGAATGTCGGTGTTGTCCCCGGTCCGGCGGCCGTCGGCGGTGAACACCACGGTGTTGACGGCGTCCACCGAGCGGGCCGTCGCGCTGACCTCGTCGAGGAGCGGGATGACCGCCCGCTTCAACGGCATGGTGAGCGACAGCCCGGCCCACTCGGCCTCGTCCAGCCCGGCGAGGAAGCCGGGCAGCGCGGCCTCGTCGACCTCGAAGCGGTCGTAGCGCCAGCCGTCCAGCTCGAGCGCCGCGAAGGCGGCCCGGTGCAGGTCCGGCGAGAGCGAGTGGGCGATCGGCGAGCCGAGGACGGCCGCCCGGTGCTTGCTGGTCAACGCTGCCTCTCCATGGACTGCCTTACGGCCAGGGCTACTTGGTGGTGCAATGGCCGCGCGCCTCGTCGAAGCCCTGCCCGGCCGCCTGGCAGTACTCCTTGACGTTGGCGTAGTGCTCCTTGCTCGTCTCGGCGAACCTGGTGTGCTGCGGGTCCATCGCGATGAAGTACAGCCACTTGCCGTCCGCCGGGTGGAGCACCGCGCTTATGGCGTCGTCGCCGGGGTTGGAGATCGGCGTCGGCGGCAGGCCCGGGTTGATGTAGGTGTTGTACTTGTTGGACGCGTCGTCCATGTCCTTCTTGGTGAGGTCCTTGCGGCCCAGCGAGTACTGGAGCGTGGTGTCCATGCCGAGACGGTGGTGCGTCTCGGGCTCGTTGGCGAGCCGGTTCTGGATGGTCTTCGCCATCTTGGCGAAGTCCCCCACGTTGTTGCCCTCGCGCTGCAGGATGCTCGCCTCGATGATCACCTCGTAGCCGTTCTTGAGGCCCACCGAGGCGGCCTGGCCGTCCAGGTTCGCGTACTTGTCGACGGCGTTCTTCACCATCTGCTTGAGCAGGTCCTCCGGCTTCATGCCGTCGGCGATGTTGTAGCGGGTCGGCCAGAGGAAGCCCTCGATGTTGCCGTTCGCATACGCCGGCAGGCCGAGGTCGTTGAGCTGGGCCTTGGCGACGCCCGCCGTGGTGCCATTCTGGAGCTTCAGCTTGTCGTCGATCTTGGCGTAGATCTCGGAGGAGTTCTTGCCCTCCGGGATCACGATCGCCGCGCCGCCCGCCTGGGCGAGCAGCTCCTTGAGCGCGTCGGCGGCCGGCATCTCCTTCTTCAGACCGTAGAAGCCCGGCTGGACCGTGGTGCACTTGGGCTCGGCGTTGCAGGCCTTGGTGTACGCGTCGACGCTCTTGACCACGCCGGCGTTCTTCAGCGCCAGGCCGATCTGTCCGGCGACCGCGTCCTTCTTGACCTCGAACTGGACGGAGCCGGTGCCCTCGCCGGTGAAATCCGGCGGCGGGCCGAAGTGGTCCTGGTAGAAGCCGTAGCCCCACCAGCCGGCCCCGCCCATGGCGCCGAGCAGCACCACCGCGACCAGCAGGCACGCGCCACCGTTGCGGCGCCCGGACTTCTTGCCCTTCTCCTTGCGCTTCTTCTTCGCCTCGCGGGACTCGTCCTGCTCACCGAGGAAGCCGCCCTCGGGGTGCTCGGCCTCCTGGTCCGGGTACCCGTCGTCCTCATGGTGGCCGTCCTCCTGGCCGTCCCACTCGCCGGTCCCGGCTTCGCGCGCGCCGCCGACCAGGTCGGCGCCGGACTCCAGCGCGGCGGCCTCGGCCTCCCAGTCGATGCCGTCCGGCCCGGGGCCCGAAGCGGGCGCGGGTGCCGGCGCCGCCTGCGGCCGGGCCTGCTGCTGCTGGGCCATCTGCTGCTGCGGCACCGCCTGCTCCTGCGCGCCGGGCTGTTGCTGGGTGCCCGGCAACCCCTGCTGCTGGTAGCCCTGCTGCTGCATCTGCTGCTGGTAGCCCTGCGGCATCTGCTGCTGCGGGTAACCCTGCGGCATCTGCTGCGGGGGCATCTGCTGCTGGTAGCCCTGCTGCTGCATCTGCTGCTGGTGGCCCTGCGGCATCTGCTGCTGCGGATATCCCTGCTGGGTGCCCGGGAACCCCTGCTGCTGGTACCCCTGCTGCTGCATCTGCTGCTGGGGGTAGCCCTGCTGGGACATCTGCTGCTGGGGGTACCCCTGCTGCACGTTCCCGTACGGCTGCTGGACCTGCTGGCCTTGCTGAACCTGCTGGCCCTGCTGGCCCTGCTGCGGGTACTGCTGCTGCCACTGGCCGTCCTGCTGGCCGGGGACCGGCTGCCGGCCGTCGTACCCGGGATCACCGGGGTGCCACGGCTCGCCCTGGGGGGCGTAGCCCCCACCCAGATCGGTCATTGATCCCCTTAACCGACGGTGACGGCCGGCGGATCGGACCGGCCGTCCGGGACGACGCCGTCCCGGCTGATTCTCGAACCGGCGTGCTAGTGCAGCGCCTGGAGGGAGACGTTACCGTACCGCAGCCTTGCCCCCGCCCGGGCGGACGCACCGTCAGTGGGCGACCTCACGGACGGCACACAACACCGTCACGGAGTCGCCGCACCCGAACCGGAACCGGCCCCGGGCGCCGGACCGGGCGCGGACGCGGAGCCAGGAGCCGACGCGGGACCCGAGGCGGAACCCGAGGCGGCCGGCGAAGTGGAAGCCGAGGCGCTCGGCTTCGCCGCCCGGTTGGCGTTGAACTCCGCCACGTTGCGCTGCTGCACGTCGAAGTTGTCGGTGAACCGGGTGTCGCCGGGCTTCACGGTGACGAAGTACAGCCAGTCCCCCGGTGTCGGGTCCAGCGCCGCCATGATCGCCTGCCGCCCCGGGTTGGAGATCGGTGTCGGCGGCAGCCCGGGGTGCAGGTAGGTGTTGTACGGGGAGTCCAGTTTGGTCTCGGTGACCGTCGTGTTCAGGGTCGATCGGCCGAGCGCGTAGTTGATCGTGGAGTCCAGCTGCAGCGGCATGTGCTTGGCCAGCCGGTTGTAGATCACCCGGGCCACCTTGCCCATGTCCTCGGTGTTGTCGGCCTCGCCCTGCACCATGCTGGCCACGGTGACCAGCCCGTAGACGCTCTGCCCGAGGTTCTGCGCGACGACGTTGGCGTCGTCGCGGGTGAACTCCTTGCCGGCCCGCTCCACCATCTGCTTCAGCAGGTCGATCGCGGTGGTCCCGTCGGTGACGCTGTACGTCGCCGGGAACAGGTAGCCCTCGGGGCTGCCGTTGGTGAAGTCGGGCAGGCCCAGTTCGGCGCCCTGGTCCTGGGCGGTGCGCTGGGTGGTGCCGTCGGGCAGGCCGAGCTTCTTGTCGATGGCGGCGTAGATCTGGTAGCCGCGCCAGCCCTCGGGGATGGTGAGGCCGTTGGCGTTGGCCGGGTCGATCAGGATGGCCAGCGCCGCGACGGCGGACATCTTCTGCTTCAGCGTGTACGTGCCGGGCTGGATCCGTCCGGCGGCCGCCGCGCTGCCCTTCGCGGCCCGGGTGAAGGCGAGCGAGCTGGCCACCACGCCGTTGCGGACCAGCGCGGACGCGATCTGGGACAGGCCGGCGCCCTCCGGCACGGAGACCTGGACGCTGCCGGTGCCCTGCCCCGCGAAGTCGGCGGCGGCCGGGGGCTTGCGCTGTGACTGGAGCCAGGTGTATCCGGTCAGCCCGATGCCGCCGAACACCGCGATCAGCGCGAGCGCGGTGAGCCCGCAGGCCAGTCCGTTACGCCGTCGGTGCGGATCCGGCGCATCGAAGCGCGGACGGGGCGCGGACGGCGGACGGCCCTCCGGCTCCAGTACCGGCGCACCCAGGTGTCCGGGTGTGAGCCCGGGGTGGAAGTCCTGGTCGGTCATGGCTCGCGCCCCTCAACGGTCCCAGATCGATCCGGATCGATCTCAAATCGATCCAAAACGGAATCGGAAACGAACGAAAAGAGGTCCGTGCGAACGCGTCCGCACGGACCCCTCAACCGGGACGTTAGATCAGGCTCCTCAGCCGAGCGCCTCGACGCTCTCACCGGGCGGGCGTCCGCTCACCCGTTCGGACTCAAGGGCGGTCTGCAGGATCACCACCGCGGCGGCCTGGTCGACCACCGAGCGACCCTTCTTCGCCTTGACGCCCGAGGCGCGCAGCCCGTGGGTCGCGGTGACGGTCGACATCCGCTCGTCCACCAGCCGCACCGGCACCGGGTAGAGCCGGTTGGCCAGCCGCGCCGCGTAGGCGCGGACCTTCTCCGCCGCCGGGCCCTCCTTGCCGCTCAGCGAGCGCGGCAGCCCGACGATCACCTCCATCGCGTCGTACTCCTCGACGATGGCGGCGATCCTGGCCTGCGACTTCACGCCGGCCGGGACGGTCTCCACGGGCGTGGCGAGCACCCCGTCGGGGTCGCAGGACGCGACCCCGATCCGGGCGTCACCGACATCGACGGCGATCCGCCGCCCACGCCGGAAGGGCCTCTCCTCGTGCTCCATCAGCTGGCGCGCTCCGCGACCAGGCCGCGCACCGCGGCGATGGCCTCGCCGACCGCGGCCGGGTTGGAGCCGCCGCCCTGGGCGACGTCGTCCTTGCCGCCACCACCGCCGCCGAGGGTCTTGGCGGCGGTCCGGACCAGCTCGCCGGCCTTGATGCCACGGCCGCGGGCGTCCTCGTTGGTGGCGATCACGGTCAGCGGGCGGTCGTTCGCCACGGTAAAGGCGGCGACCACGGCCGGGCGCGCGCCGAGGCGGCCGCGCACGTCCAGGACCAGCTTGCGCAGCTCGTCCGCACCCACGCCGTCGGCGACCTGCGCGGCGACCACGGCGATGCCGTGCACGTCCTCGGCCGAGTCGGCCAGGCCCGCCGCGGCGGCCAGCACCTTCTCGGCGCGGAAGCGCTCGATCTCCTTCTCGGCGTCCTTGAGCTTGGCGAGCATGCCCGAGATCTTCTCCGGCAGCTCCTCCGGGCGGCCCTTCACCAGCTCGGTGAGCTGGGAGACCACGGTGTGCTCACGGGCCAGGAACTTGTACGCGTCGACGCCGACCAGCGCCTCCACGCGGCGCACGCCGGAGCCGATCGAGGACTCGCCGAGCAGCTTCACCAGGCCCAGCTGGGCGGTGTTGCCGACGTGGGTACCGCCGCACAGCTCCTTGGAGAAGTCGCCGATGGAGACGACCCGGACCTCGTCGCCGTACTTCTCGCCGAACATCGCGATGGCACCGGCCTTGCGGGCCTGGTCCATCGTCATGACCTCGGCGGTGACGTCGAGCTCGCGGCCCAGCACGTCGTTGATCTTCTGCTCGACGTCGACCAGCACGCTGCCCGGGACGGCGGCGGGCGAGCCGAAGTCGAAGCGGAAGCGGCCGGGGGCGTTCTCGGAGCCGGCCTGGGCGGCCGTCGGGCCGAGCGCGTCGCGCAGCGCCTGGTGGGTCAGGTGGGTGGCCGAGTGGGCGCGGGCGATCGCCCGGCGGCGCTCGATGTCGATCGTGGCGTACGCCGAGGCGCCCAGCACGACCTCGCCGAACAGCACGCCACCCGAGTGCACGATGACGCCCGGGACGGGCTGCTGCACGTCGCGGATCTCCACCACCGCGCCGGACTCCAGCCGGATCCGGCCGTGGTCGGCGAGCTGGCCACCGCCCTCGGCGTAGAACGGGGTGCGGTCGAGGATGATCTCGACCTCGTCGCCCTCGGAGGCGGCCGGCGAGGGAACGCCGTCCACCAGCAGGCCGACCACGGAGGCCTCGCCCTCGGTGAGGGCGTAGCCGGTGAAGACGCTCGCGCCGGACTTGTCGGCGACCTCGCGGTACGCGGCGACGTCGGCGTGGCCCATCTTCTTGGCCTTGGCGTCCGCCTTGGCGCGGTCCCGCTGCTCCTGCATCAGGCGGCGGAAGCCGGCCTCGTCCACCTGGAGGCCCTGCTCCTCGGCCATCTCCAGGGTCAGGTCGATCGGGAAGCCGTAGGTGTCGTGCAGCTTGAACGCCTGCTCGCCGGAGAGCACCGCACCGCCGGCCTGCTTGGTCTCGGTGACCGCGACGTCCAGCAGGTTGGTGCCGGCCTTCAGGGTCTGCAGGAAGGCCACCTCCTCGCCGACGACGACCGTCTCGACGCGCTTGCGGTCGGTCTCCAGCTCCGGGTACTGCGGGGCCATCGCCTTGATGGCGACGTCGATGAGCTCCTTGGCCACCGGCTCGGTGGCGCCCAGCAGACGCATGTTGCGGATGGCGCGGCGCAGGATGCGGCGCAGCACGTAGCCGCGGCCCTCGTTGCCGGGGGTGACGCCGTCGCCGACCAGCATCAGCGCGGTGCGGATGTGGTCGGTGACCACGCGCAGCGAGACGTCCGACTTGTGGTCGGCGCCGTAGGTGTGGCCGGTGAGCTCGGCGGCGCGGTCGAGGATCATCCGGCTGGTGTCGATCTCGAAGAGGTTGTCGACGTCCTGCAGGATGGCGGCGAGGCGCTCCAGGCCGAGACCGGTGTCGATGTTCTTGCTCGGCAGGTCGCCGAGGATCTCGAAGCCGTCCTTCCCGTCGCCGTGGCCGCGCTCGTACTGCATGAAGACCAGGTTCCAGATCTCCAGGTAGCGCTCGCCGTTGACGGCGGGGCCGCCCTCCTCGCCGTACGCGGGGCCGCGGTCGTAGTTGATCTCCGAGCACGGGCCGCAGGGGCCGGGGACGCCCATCGACCAGAAGTTGTCCTTCATGCCGAGGCGCTGGATCCGCTCGGAGGGGACGCCGATGACGTCACGCCAGATCTGCTCGGCCTCGTCGTCGTCCTTGTAGACGGTGATCCAGAGCTTCTCCTTCTCCAGGCCGTAGCCGCCGTCCGCGACGGGAGTGGTGAGCAGCTCCCACGCGAACTTGATGGCTCCTTCCTTGAAGTAGTCGCCGAAGGAGAAGTTGCCGCACATCTGGAAGAAGGAGCCGTGCCGGGTGGTCTTCCCGACCTCCTCGATGTCCAGGGTGCGCACGCACTTCTGGACGCTGGTGGCGCGCGAGAACTGCGGCTTGACCTCGCCCAGGAAGTAGGGCTTGAACGGCACCATGCCGGCGTTGACGAGCAGCAGGGTGGGGTCGTCGGCGACCAGGGACGCCGACGGAACGACGGTGTGGCCGCGCTCCTCGAAGAAGCGCAGCCAGCGGCGGCGGATCTCAGCCGACTCCATTAGTGGTCCTTCCGGTTCGGGGTGCCGCCCCGCGGCGGCAGAGCGCGGCGGGGCGTTTCTTCAGTGGCATGGGGGGTGGTGCGGGCACTGCGGGCGGGGGGCAGGGCGGCGGCCGGGCTGCCGGGCGCCGCCGAGATAGCTCGGTACTGCGGCTCGCCGCGCAGGACGCGGCGCGCGCTCCGGGGTTCCACCACGGCGGTGCCGCGCAGTCCGAGGTCGTCCTTCAGCTGCTCCTCGCGCTCGGCCATGCCGGCCTTCACGTCCTGGGCGAACTGCTTGGCCAGGTCGCCCAGGTGCAGCGCACCGCGCGCGGCCGTGCCGGAGAGGCTGTCCGGGGTGAGCCGGTGCACGGCCTCGTTGGCCTTGTTCATGGCCCAGACGGTGGCGCCGGCGCCGACCGCCATCCAGAAGATGCGTCGCACCATGCCGTCAGCCCCTCACCGCTCGCCGGACCCTGGAGAGCAGGCCGCCCCTGGGCGCGGTCGCGGCACGCACCTCGGCGCGGATCAGCCGGGCCAGTTCCTCGCGCTCACCGGTCTGCAGCGGCACGGAGGGCAGGCTGCCCTGCTGCTTGGAGACAGCCTTGCGGACGCCGTAGCTGAAGGCCGCGACCTTCACCAGCGGTCCGCCCAGGGTGGCGGCCACGGTGGAGGAGAGCGCGTTGGCGTTGGCGGCCGCGTCCTGCACGTTGGCGGTGATCTCGTCGACCCGCTCCAGCTGCTCGTTGGCGCTGCGCACCGCGGCGCCCGCGTCGGTCAGCAGCGGCACGGCCTGCTCGGTGACCGCGGAGACCAGGACGGCGGCCTCCTTCAGCACGCGTGAGAGGCGGACGAGCACCACGGCGAGCAGGGTGACCAGGACCGCCCAGAACACGGCGACGAGCAACCCGGCCAGCTCTCCCACGGACACCTTTGCGCGCTCCCTCGCCTTGCTGTTCTCCCAGACGGAACCCTATCGCGCCCACGCCCGGTTTCCGGACCGGGTGGTCGGCGCGGGCGACCCGACCGGGTGTGCGAACCGCGCGCGTAACCTACCGTCCGGTCACCTCGTTCTGCCAGGCAGGTCGTCGCGCGGACGGCCCGAGCACGTCCGGACCGCGAGCGGTCCGGCCTGGAACACGGGGAGCAGCGCTTGGCCGGCGACTGGACAGCACAGCCCTGGGAGACCGCGGCGGGGCCACGCGAGCCGGAGCACGGCCGGCTGCCGGCCGAGGTGACCGGCTTCGTCGGGCGGCGGCGGGAACTGGCCGACCTGGCGGACCTGCTGGCCGCCGCCCGGCTGGTGACGGTGACCGGCCCGGGCGGGGTGGGCAAGAGCCGGCTGGCGCTGCGCGCGGCGGCCCGCGCGGACGGCGTCTTCCCGGACGGCACCTGGCTGGTGGACATCGCGCCGGTGCAGGACCCGCTGCTGCTCGGCCACGCCCTGCTGGAGGCCCTGCGGCTGACCGACGGCACCGCCCGTCCGCCGCTGGACGTGCTGGCCGAGCGGTTGGCAGGCCGGCGCCTGCTGCTGGTGCTGGACGGCTGCGAGCACCTGGTCGAGGCCTGCGCCGAGCTGGCGGACGCCCTGCTGCGGGCGCTGCCCGGCCTGCGGGTGCTGGCCACCAGCCGCACCGCCCTGCGGGCCTCCGGCGAGCACCTGCTGACCCTGACGCCGCTGCCGGTCGACCCGTCGCCCGGCGACCCCCCGGCGCCCGGCGCGCTGCCGGACGCGGTGCGGCTGTTCGCCGACCGGGCCAAGGCGGTGCTGCCCTCCTTCGAGGTGACCGAGGCCAACACCGAGGCGGTCGGTCTGCTCTGCCGACGGCTGGACGGCATCCCGCTGGCCGTGGAGCTGGCGGCCGGACGGCTGCGCGCGCTGTCGGTGGAGCAGATCACCGCCCGTCTGGACGACCGCTTCCGGCTGCTCACCGGCGGCTCCCGGACGGCCCTGCCGCGGCACCAGACACTGCGCACGACGATCGGCTGGAGTCACGAGCTCTGCACGGTGCAGGAACGTTTACTCTGGGCCCGCCTGTCGGTCTTCGCCGGCAGTTTCGACCTCGAGGCCGCCGAGTACGTCTGCGCCGGCGACGGCATCGAACCCGAGGACGTCCTGGACCTGCTCGACGAGCTGGTCGCCAAGTCCGTGGTGCTGCGCGAGGACAGCAGCTTCGGCGTCCGCTTCCGCCTGCTGGACACCCTGCGCGAGTACGGCGGCCACTGGCTGCGCGCCGCCGGCGAGGAGCAGCGGCTGCTGCGCCGCCACCGCGACTGGTACCTGGGCATCGCCACCTGGGGCGAGGTCGAGTGGTTCGGCCCCCGCCAGGCGGAGACCGCCGAGCGCACCGAACTCGCCCACACCAACCTCCGCGCGGCGCTGGAGTTCTGCCTCGCCGAGCCCGGCGAGGAGCAGATCGCCCTGCTGCTGGCCGGCACGCTCTGGTTCTACTGGGTCGGCTGCGGCCACCTCGGCGAGGGCCGGCACTGGCTGGACCGCGCGCTCGCCCTGGACCGCGAACCCACCGAGGCCCGCGCCAAGGCGCTCTGGGTGACCGGCTACATGGCCACTCTCCAGGGCGACCTGGCCGTCGCCCGTCCGGCCCTGGAGGAGTGCCGCCGCCAGGCCCTGGACACCGGCGACGACCGGGCCCTCGCCTACGCCGTCCACCGCCAGGGCTGCGCCGCCCTGATCGGCGACGACCCGGACCGCGCCGCCGAGCTGTTCGAGGAGGCGCTCTGGCACTACCGGACCATCGGCGAGCTCAACAGCAACGTGGTGATGGCCATGCTGGAACTCGGCCTGGCCTACCTGTTCCAGGGCGACCTCGACAGCGGCGAGCTCTGGTTCGGCCAGGCCCGCGAGCTGTGCGAGGAGCACGGCGAGCAGTGGGCGTACGCGTACGTGCTGTACGCGACGGCCTACTCGCACTGGCTGGACGGCGCCGTCCAGCCGGCCCGCGCGCTGGCCCGGGAGTGCGTGCGGCTGAACCACCGCTTCCACGACCTGCTCGGCATCGTGCTGGGGATCGACCTTCTGGCGCTGCTGGAGACCGAGCCGAGCGGCCCGGGCGAGCCGGGCAACCTGCGCGAGGCCCGGGTGCTGCAGGGTGCCGCGCACCGGATCTGGCGCACGGTCGGGACCCCGTTCCTCGGCTCGCGGAACTTCTTCGGCACCCACCAGGAGTGCGCCGAGCGGGCCCGGGCCGGGCTGACCGAGCAGGAGTACGAGGAGTGCTACGAGGCCGGCACCCGGCTGGACCTGGACGAGGCCGTCTCCCGGGCGCTCGGCGGCGGAGGCTCGGCGGACGGTCCGGAGCCGGGCCCGGGTCCCTGCTCGGTGCCGCCCGCTCCCGCTCCCTCGCCGGTCCGCAACGGCTGAGGTCCGGAATAGTTGAAACTTGTCCATTGCTTGAGGGGGCAAGGATCCACCCGGAAGGAGCACCATGGCCGTCCACAACACCGCCGACGAGTACCGCATGGCGACGTTCTACTTCGACTCCAAGGCGTACACCGACGCCGCCCGCATGCTCGAGGGCGTACTGGCCGAGGAGCCGGCCAACCTCTCCGTCCGGCTGCTGCTCGCCCGCAGCTACTACCACTCCGCCCAACTCGGCCGCGCCGAGGCCGAGTTGCTCCGGATCCTGGACGCCGACCCGACCGAGGACTACGCCCGGATGATGCTCGGCCGCACCCTGGAGCGCCAGGGCCGCGCCGCGGAGGCCCGCCCGCACCTGCGGCTCGCCGCCGCGATGGCCGGCGAGGCCGTCTGAGCGGCGAGCACCGGAAGGTGAGCGCCTGAACGGCCGGCACCGGAAAAGGGGCGAGCCCCCGCCGCCTCGAAAGGCGACGGGGGCTCGCTTGTGGTCCTGCGAAGAGCGGAACCGCTCGCGGGTCAGCGCGAGTAGTACTCGACGACGAGCTGCTCGTCACAGATAACCGGGACCTCCTTGCGCTGCGGCGCGCGGTCCAGGCGGAAGGCCAGGGCCTTCAGGTTGACCTCGAGGTACTTCGGGGTCTGGCCCTCACCCGCGTAGCCACCCTCACGGGCGACCTGGAAGGGGACCTTCTCCTTGCTGCGCTCGCGGACGGTGACCACGAAGCCCGGCTTCATCTGGAACGACGGCTTGTTGACCTTGCCGCCGTTGACCTCGATGTGGCCGTGGACGACCATCTGGCGGGCCTGGTAGATGGTGCGGGCGATGCCCGAACGCAGGACCAGGGAGTCCAGACGGCTCTCCAGGTCGGCGACGAGCGCCTCACCGGTCTTGCCCTCGGCCTTCTTCGCGCGGTCGAACGCGCGCGCCATCTGCTTCTCGCTCAGGTCGTACTGAGCGCGCAGACGCTGCTTCTCGAGCAGACGGACCTTGTAGTCCGAGTTCTGCTTGCGACCACGGCCGTGCTGGCCGGGCGGGTACGGGCGGGCCTCGAAGTACTTGACGGACTTCGGGGTCAGCGGCACGCCGAGCGCACGCGCGATCTTGACCTTGGGACGCTTCTGGTTCGCCATGAACCAAACCTTCCTTGCTTACGAATACGGCTTCACCAGGTGTTGACGGAGGTCGCACGTCGCGACCCGGAGAAAACCCCGCCGCCTGCGCGATGGGATCAGCCGCTCTCCGGAGCCGGGCACGAAAGTGCTTGTCACACGGACCGGCCCGGAATCCGGGCCGCCCGCGACACCGAAACGGTGCGCGACGCTCCTGCTGCGGGCCCCTCGGAAGGGGCCTACCGCCGATGTCCCGCTGGTGCGGCCGGTCGGTGGGGTCTCCCCCGCCGCCGTCCCGAGACATGGCACTCCGATCGAGTATAGCCGCCGATCACTCGCCCTTTTCCCCGGGCGTCTGCTCGGCCGCCTTCTCGACTGCCTTCTCGGCCGACTTCCCGGGCTTGCGCTCCGTCTGCTTCTCGCTGCGGCGCTCCCCGCGCAGCCGCCCCCGGGTCCAGTCCACGACGTCCGCGTAGCGGGCCTCGCCGCCGCGCCGGGTCGGCTGGTAGTACTCCTTGCCGTGCACCGCGTCCGGGGCGTACTGCTGGGTGGCGATGCCCTCCGGCAGGTCGTGCGGGTACTGGTAGCCCTGGCCGTGGCCGAGCTTGCCCGCGCCGCCGTAGTGCGCGTCCCGCAGGTGAGCCGGGACCGCGCCCGCCAGGCCCTGCCGGACGTCCGCCAGCGCCGCGTCGATCGCCAGGTAGGCCGCGTTGGACTTGGGTGCCAGGGCCAGCGCGATCGCCGCCTGGGAGAGGATGATCCGCGCCTCCGGGAAACCGATCAGCGCCACCGCCTGCGCGGCCGCCACCGCCGTCTGCAGTGCCGTGGGATCGGCCAGGCCGATGTCCTCGCTGGCCGAGATCATCAGCCGGCGGGCGATGAACCGCGGGTCCTCCCCCGCCTCGATCATCCGGGCCAGGTAGTGCAGGGTGGCGTCCACGTCGCTGCCCCGGATCGACTTGATCAGCGCGCTCGCCACGTCGTAGTGCTGGTCGCCGTCCTTGTCGTAGCGCACCGCGGCCTGGTTGACGGCCGTCTCCGTGGTGGCCAGCGTGATGCTGGACTCACCCTTCTCCAGCGCCGCCCCGGCCGCCGCCTCCAGCGTGGTGAGCGCCCGCCGGGCGTCCCCGCCCGCCAGCCGCACCAGGTGGTCCTCGGACTCCTCGGTCAGCTCCAGCGTGCCCCCCAGGCCGCGCTCGTCGGCCACCGCGCGGCGCAGCAGCGCGCGGATGTCCTCGTCGGTCAGCGACTCCAGGGTGAGCAGCAGCGAGCGGGACAGCAGCGGGGAGATCACCGAGAAGTACGGGTTCTCGGTGGTCGCCGCGATCAGGGTGACCCAGCGGTTCTCCACGGCCGGCAGCAGCGAGTCCTGCTGGGCCTTGGAGAAGCGGTGGATCTCGTCCAGGAAGAGCACCGTCTCCCGGCCGGACATCCCGACCGCCCGCCGGGCGCCGTCGATCACCGCCCGGACCTCCTTGACCCCGGCGGTGATCGCGGACAGCTCGACGAAGCGCCCCTCGACGGCCTGGCTGATCACGTGCGCCAGGGTGGTCTTCCCGGTGCCGGGCGGCCCCCAGAGGATCACCGAGCTGGTGGCCGCCGGGCCGCGCGAGCCCGCGACCAGCCGCCGCAGCGGCGAGCCGGGCTTCAGCAGCTGCCGCTGCCCGGCCACCTCGTCCAGGGTGCGCGGGCGCATCCGTACGGCCAGGGGCGCCCGCCCGGGCTCCTTGGCCTGGCGTTCCTCGGCGGCGGCGGTGAAGAGGTCCGGTTCGTCCACACCGGAAGCCTATGCGAGGGCTGCGACACTCCTCACTGCCCGCTCCTCACCGCCCACCGCTCAACGCTCACCGCTCACTGCTGCGGCGGACGGCGGTCCATCAGGACGACGTCGAACTCCTCCACCGACCGCAGGGTGGCGCCGGCCACGGCGATCGCCTGGGCCCGGGCGTCGGCCTGCGGTCCGCGGGAGGCCACCAGGCTGTCCCGGTCCGCGAAGACCGCGCCCACCGAGCCGTGGCCGGTCGTCCGGTCGACCAGCAGCGCGCCGGTCACGAATCCCGGCATCTTCTCCAGCGTGGGCAGCGCGCGCTCCCGGAAGACGTCGGCCAGCCGGTCCACCCCGGCCGGGTCGACGTCGACCCGCACCAGCCGGAACCCGGCACCCGGTCCGGCCTCGCCGGGCGGGGCCACCACCACGGCCTCCCAGACGTCGGTGGTCACGGTGCCCGCGAGTGTCGCCAGGAGCTCGGCGCGGCGGCCGCCCAGTTCCCGGTCGCTGTCGCGCTCGGCCTGGGCGGACTCCCACCAGGAGCCCATGGCGATCTTGCCCAGCTCCCGGTCGGCGAACAGCCCGTAGCCGCGGTAGCCCGGCCGGCCGGAGAGCAGTGCGAGGGCCTCGGTGCGGAGCGCGTCGAGGGTCTGCTCGATCCGGTCCGGGTTCCCGGTGGCATAGACGGTACGAACGAACATGAGCGCGCCTCCTGAGGACGCCCGGACGCCACGCGGGGCCGTTTCTCGGATGCGGCGTCCGGAGAAACCCCGTCTTCAGTCCAGTTTGGCAGCGTAGTCCGGAACGTACTTCTGGAGGTCGCGCGGGGGCCGCTGGTAGCCGCGCGAGGCCGGGCGGGGCGGCAGCTCGATCTGCGGCGCCTTGATCTCGTGGTACGGCAGGCTGGAGACCAGGTGGGCGATCATGTTGATCCGGGCCCGGCGCTTGTCGTCGCTCTCCACCACGTGCCAGGGCGACTCGGGGATGTCGGTGTGGATGAACATCTCGTCCTTGGCCCGCGAGTAGTCCTCCCAGTGGGTGATCGACTCGATGTCCATCGGGGAGAGCTTCCAGCGCTTCATCGGGTCCTCCAGTCGGTCCCGGAACCGCTGCTCCTGCTCGGTGTCGCTCACCGAGAACCAGTACTTGCGCAGCAGGATGCCCGCCTCGATCAGCATCCGCTCGAAGGTCGGGCAGTGGTACAGGAACTGCCAGTACTCCTCGTCGGTGCAGAAGCCCATCACCCGCTCGACCCCGGCGCGGTTGTACCAGCTCCGGTCGAACAGCACGATCTCCCCGGCCGCCGGCAGCTGCTCGGCGTACCGCTGGAAGTACCACTGGCTCTTCTGCCGCTCGGTCGGCGTGGGCAACGCCGCGACCCGGGCGATGCGCGGGTTCAGGTACTCCGTCACCCGCTTGATCGCTCCGCCCTTGCCCGCGGCGTCACGTCCTTCGAAGACCACCACCAGCCGGGCGCCCTCGACCCGCACCCATTCCTGGAGCTTCACCAGCTCGTGCTGCAGCCGCAGCAGCTCCCGCTCGTACGGCTTCCTCGCCAGTCGCTCCGGCTTCGCGGCCACGCTCTGCTCCTCCGTCCGACCGACGCTGATGCACACTCACCGTAGGCGCAGCACGGCGGATTCGCAGGCCGGAACGGAACAGGGCCGACGGCGCAGGAGCGGCGGTCTAGACCGCGACGAAGGGCTCGGGGTAGCGGCAGAGCCCGCGCGGGCCGCCGTCGTACGCCGCCAGCGGCAGCGTCTGGAAATAGGCCTCCGGCACCTCGAACGGGCCGGCGACCTCGTACCGCCCGGCCGGCGCGAAGCCGAACCGCCCGTAGTACCCGGGATCGCCGAGGACGACCACGAGCTTCTCCCCCGCCTCCTCGGCCGCCGACAGCGCGGCCCGGACGACGAGTTCGCCGACGCCCCTGCGCTGCCACTCGGGCGCCACGGCGACCGGTGCGAGCGCCAGCGCCTCGCCGTCCCCGACCCACAGCCGGGTCAGCAGCGCGTGGCCGATCACCAGTCCGGTCTCGTCGACCGCGACCAGGGACAGCCCGGGCAGCCAGGCGGGATCGCGACGCAGCGCGTCCACCAGGTCCGCCTCGTCCGGCCCGGGGAACGCGGCCATGTGGACGCGTCTGGTCGCCGGGGCGTCCTGCGGACACTCGACTCTCGTGGTGACTTCTGTGACTTCTGTGACCTGCATGAGTCAACCCTCCCTGTGTCACACGTCGTTGTGGACCGGCCCCGGACGGTGGGTGGACCGTCCGGGGCCGTTGCAGGTTAGCGGATGACGCTTCGTCAGGACTTCGGCTGAGCCTCGGACTTGGCGTCCTCGCGGACCTTGGGCTGGGCGTCCACGCCGGCCTCGCGGCGCTGCGCCGGGGTGATCGGGGTCGGGGCGCCGGTCAGCGGGTCGCCACCGGTGGACGTCTTCGGGAAGGCGATGACGTCGCGGATGGTGTCGTACCCGCCGAGCAGGGTGACGATCCGGTCCAGACCGAAGGCGACACCACCGTGCGGCGGCGGGCCGTAGTTGAAGGCGTCCAGCAGGAAGCCGAACTGCGAGGCCGCCTCCTCCTCGGAGAGGCCGATCGCGTCGAACGCCCGCTTCTGCACGTCGCGCTGGTGGATACGGATCGAACCGCCGCCCAGCTCCGAGCCGTTGAGGACCAGGTCGTACGCGTTGGACAGCGCCGAGCCCGGGTCGGTGTCGAAGGTGTCCAGCGACTCCGCGGTCGGGGCGGTGAACGGGTGGTGCACCGCGTGCCAGCCCAGGAAGGCGCCCTTGTCGTCCTCGATCGGCTCGAACATCGGGAAGTCGACGACCCAGAGGAAGGCCCACTTCGACTCGTCGATCAGCTGGCAGCGGCGGCCGATCTCCAGACGGGCGGCACCGAGCAGCTCCTGCGAGGGGCGCTCCTTGCCGGCCGCGAAGAAGACCGCGTCGCCGTTCTTGGCGCCCGCGGCGGCGGCGAGGCCGGCCAGGTGCTCCTCGGAGAGGTTCTTGGCGACCGGGCCGCGCAGCTCGCCGGTCTCGGCGTCGATGAGCACGTAGGCCAGGCCCTTGGCGCCGCGCGCCTTGGCCCAGTCCTGCCAGGCGTCCAGCTGCTTGCGCGGCTGCGAGGCACCGCCGGGCATAACCACGGCACCGACGTACGGGGCCTGGAAGACGCGGAACTCGGTGCCCTTGAAGTACTCGGTGAGGTCGGTGAGTTCCTGGCCGAAGCGGACGTCCGGCTTGTCGGAGCCGTAGCGGCCCATGGCGTCCGCGTAGGTCATCCGGGGCAGCGGGTTCGGGATCTCGTAGCCGTGCACCTCGCGCCAGACGGCACCGATGATCTTCTCGCCGAGGGCCAGGATGTCCTCCTGGTCGACGAAGGAGGCCTCGATGTCCAGCTGGGTGAACTCCGGCTGCCGGTCGGCGCGGAAGTCCTCGTCGCGGAAGCAGCGGGCGATCTGGTAGTAGCGCTCCATGCCGGCCACCATCAGCAGCTGCTTGAACAGCTGGGGCGACTGCGGCAGCGCGTACCAGTGGCCGGGCTGCAGGCGGACCGGGACGAGGAAGTCGCGGGCGCCCTCGGGGGTCGAGCGGGTGAGGTACGGCGTCTCGATGTCGAGGTAGTCGTTCTCCTCCATCACCCGGCGGATGATGTTGTTGACCTTGGAGCGCAGCCGCAGGCCCTTGGCCGGGCCCTCACGGCGCAGGTCCAGGTAGCGGTAGCGCAGCCGGACCTCCTCGTTGACCGTGCCCGGCTCGTACTCGGCGACCGGGAAGGGCAGCGGGGCGGCCTCGGAGAGCACCTCGATCCCGCTGACGACGACCTCGACGGCACCGGTCGGGATGTCGGGGTTCTCGTTGCCCTCGGGGCGGACGCGGACGTCGCCGACGACCTTGACGCAGTACTCGGCGCGCAGGCCGTGCACCGAGTCGAGGTCGCGGACCACGATCTGCACGGTGCCGGAGGCGTCGCGCAGGTCGATGAAGGCCACGCCGCCGTGGTCGCGGCGGCGGGCGACCCAGCCGGCCAGGGTGACGGTGGTGCCTGCGTGCTCCGGGCGGAGCGTGCCCGCGTCGTGCGTGCGGATCACAGCTGCTTCTCCTTCAGGGTGGTGACGAGTGCGTCGAGGACGACGGGGGTCTGCTCGCCGGTGCTCAGGTCCTTGAGCTGGACGACGCCCTCGGCGAGGTCCCGGTCCCCGGCGATCAGGGCGAAGCGGGCGCCGGACCGGTCGGCGGACTTCATGGCGTTCTTGATGCTCTTGACGCCGAAGGCGAGGTCGGTGGCGACGCCGGCCCGGCGCAGCTCGATCACCTTGGCGAACAGGATGTTCTTGGCCTCCTCGCCGAGCGCGACCGCGTACACGGCGGTGGCGGCGGGCAGGTCGAGGGTGACGCCCTCGGCCTCCAGCGCGAGGAAGGTGCGGTCCACGCCGAGGGCCCAGCCGACGGACGGCAGCGCCGGGCCGCCGATCATCTCGGACAGGCCGTCGTAGCGGCCGCCGCCGCCGATCGCGGACTGGGCGCCGAGGCCGTTGTGCACGAACTCGAAGGTGGTGCGGGTGTAGTAGTCCAGGCCGCGGACCAGCTTCGGGTCGTCCACGAAGGCCACGCCGGCCGCGGTGAGCAGCTCGCGGACCTTCTCGTCGTACGCCTTGCACTCCTCGCACAGGTAGTCGCGGAGCTTCGGGGCGTCGGTGAGCTGGGCCTGCACCGACTCGCGCTTGTCGTCGAGGACGCGCAGCGGGTTGATCTCGGCGCGGCGGCGGGTGTCCTCGTCCAGGTCCAGGCCGGCCAGGAACTCGATCAGGGCGGCGCGGTAGACCGGGCGGCACTGCTTGTCGCCGAGGCTGTTGAGCAGCAGCGAGTAGTCGCTCAGGCCCAGCGAGCGGAAGGCGTCGTCGGCGAGGATGATCAGCTCGGCGTCCAACGCCGGGTCCTCGGCGCCGATCGCCTCCGCGCCGACCTGGGAGAACTGGCGGTAGCGGCCCTTCTGGGCGCGCTCGTAGCGGTAGTACGAGCCGGAGTACCAGAGCTTGACCGGCAGGTTGCCCTGCTTGTGCAGGTTGGCCTGGAGCGCGGCGCGCAGCACCGAGGCGGTGCCCTCCGGGCGCAGCGCGAGCTCGTCGCCACCCTTGGTGGTGAGGTTGTACATCTCCTTGGTGACGATGTCGGTGGACTCGCCGACGCCGCGGGAGAACAACTTCACGTCCTCGAAGACCGGGGTCTCGACGTAGCCGTAGCCGGCCCGGCGGGCGGGCGCGGCGATGCGCTCGCGGATCGCCAGGAAGGTCGCGGAGCTGGGGGGCAGCAGGTCGTAGGTGCCCTTGGGGGCGGTGAAGGTGCTCAACTTCTCTTCCGTCACATTCCTCGTCGCGGGAAAGCCGGGGCGCCGACCGCCCCCGCTGCCTGTCGGAGGTAGGGGTTGGTGGCGCGCTCGCGGCCGATGGTGGTCTGACCGCCGTGGCCGGAGAGGACCACGGTGGAATCGTCGAGGGGCAGGCACACCCGGGCCAGCGAGGTCATGATCGCCTCGCTGTCCCCGCCCGGGAGGTCGGTACGCCCGATGGAGCCGGCGAACAGCAGGTCGCCCGAGAACAGCACCGGGGGGAGGTCCTCGGCACCGGGCGTCCGGAAGGTCACCGACCCCCCGGTATGGCCCGGGGCGTGGTCCACGGTGAGATGCAGGCCGGCCAGCTCCAGCACGCTGCCGTCGGTGAGCTCGCGCACGTCGTCGGGCTCGCCGACGGTGAGCTCGCCCATCAGCTGGGTGCCCAGGGAGCGGCCGAGCGCCTTCTCCGGGTCGGACATCATGTACCGGTCCTCGGGGTGGATCCAGGCCGGGACGCCGCGGGCGCCGCAGACCGGGACCACCGAGGCCACGTGATCGATGTGGCCGTGCGTGAGCAGCACGGCGACGGGCTTGAGCCGGTGTTCGCGGATCAGTTCCTCGACGCCGGAAGCCGCCTGGTGGCCGGGGTCGACGATGACGCACTCCTCGCCCGCCGCCGGAGCGACCAGGTAGCAGTTGGTGCCCCAGGCTCCAGCGGGGAATCCGGCGATGAACACGCGCGTCCTTCGTGATGCGGTCGGTGGCGACGAGGATGGAAGTCAAGTGGTGTACGGGCAGCCTACCGGCGGTACGGCTCCGGTTGCGAACCAGATGGGGGTGGCGGGACGCGGCCTTCTGACAGGTTCACCGCGTCCTTACGGGCCCGGTCCCTACACTTGGCCGCCGAGGGATGCGATGATCCGCTCCGGAATCCATCCACTTTTTCCCCGCACATCCGTAGGAGACACGGCCGGTGGTCAGTAGCGAACAGCGGCGGCGGCAGCTCGCCCGCGAGAAGTACGAGCGCCAGTTGGAGCGCCGGGTCGAGGCGGCGGCCGCGCGTAGGCGCCGCAACACGATCCTGGGCTCCTCATTGGCCGTCGTGGTCCTGGCCGGCGGCGGGACCTTGATCGCCACCGGCGCGTTCAGCTCGGACGACAAGGACAAGAGCACCTCGGCCGCGAGCACCCCGCAGGCCGCGCCGACCCAGGCCGGCGAGCCGACCACCCCGACCCGCAAGCCGGTCGAGGGCTGCGTCGACCCGGCGCCGGGCGCCCCCAACGGCAAGAAGTGGCAGGCCGAGCCGGCCATGTCGATCGACCCGGGCGCCGCGTACACCATGGCGCTGGACACCAACTGCGGCAAGGTGACGATCGCGCTGGACGCGGCCAAGGCCCCGCACACCGTGAACTCCTTCGCCTTCCTGGCCGGCGAGAAGTACTTCGACCACACCAAGTGCCACCGCCTCACCACCGACGGCATCTTCGTGCTGCAGTGCGGCGACCCGACCGCCAGCGCGACCGTCCCGGGCGGCACGGGCGGCCCCGGCTACAAGTTCGCGGACGAGAACCTGGCCGGCGCGACCTACCCGGCGGGCACCGTGGCGATGGCCAACTCCGGCCCGGGTACCAACGGCAGCCAGTTCTTCCTGGTCTACAAGGACACCAAGCTGCCGCCGAACTACACCCCCTTCGGCAAGATCAGCGGCGGCCTGGACGCGGTGCAGAAGATCGCTGCCGCCGGCACCCTGGAGGGCTCCCCGGACGGCCACCCGATGGCCGACGTGACCTTCAACTCCGTTACGGTGTCGAAGGGTTGATAGGCTCCGGGGCCGTCGGCCGCCGGCGTCCGCGCCGCCCCCGCCCGGCCCCGGACCGAAATCGCCCGGCCCGGATGCGGACAGCACCGGGCCTGGTCGCCTATGTTGGCGTTGTATAGGGTGCCCGCACCCGCCTGGCCGTCACCCTCGGCAGAAAGGCACGGCGGACGGGGACGGCGGACTCATCGGTCCGCCGCACATCAACTGTGGACGACGGACGCGCGCCGCCCCGGCGCGGGCGCGACGTCATGTGGAGGACGCGCTATGAGCAGCGACCCGTGGGGCCGTGTGGACGAGCAGGGCACGGTCTACGTCAGGACGGCCGACGGCGAACGCGTCGTGGGTTCCTGGCAGGCCGGCTCGCCCGAGGAGGCCCTCGCCTACTTCGAGCGCAAGTACCAGGGCATCGAGGTGGAGATCGGCCTGCTGGAGAAGCGGGTGCGCACCACCGACCTGGCCGCCAAGGACGCCCAGACCGCGCTGGAGCACCTGCGCGCGCAGGTCGTCGAGGGGCACGCGGTCGGCGACCTGGACGCCCTGGCCAAGCGGCTGGACACGCTCGCCGGCGAGATCGAGAGCCGGCGCGAGGAGCGCAAGGCCGCCCGCGCCAAGGCCCAGGACGAGGCCCGCGCGGCCAAGGACGCCCTGGTCTCCGAGGCCGAGCAGCTCGCCGAGTCCACCCAGTGGCGGGAGGCCGGGGACCGGCTGCGCGCCCTGGTGGACACCTGGAAGGGCCTGCCGCGCCTGGACCGCAAGAGCGACGACGAGCTGTGGCACCGCTTCTCGCACGCCCGCTCGGTCTTCTCCAAGCACCGCAAGGCGCACTTCGCCACCCTGGACGCCGAGCGCGAGACGGCCCGGCAGACCAAGGAGGCGCTGGTCGCCGAGGCCGAGGCGCTGTCCTCGTCCACGGACTGGGGCACCACCGCGGCCTCCTACCGCGACCTGATGGCGCGCTGGAAGTCCGCCGGCCGGGCCCAGCGGGACATCGAGGACGAGCTGTGGGCGCGGTTCCGCGGCGCGCAGGACGTCTTCTTCCAGGCCCGCTCCGCGGTGTTCAGCGAGCGGGACGCCGAGCAGGTGGAGAACCAGAAGCTCAAGGAGGCGCTGGCCGACGAGGCCGAGG
Organism: Kitasatospora sp. NPDC051164; assembly: GCF_044455625.1. Taxonomy (NCBI): domain Bacteria; kingdom Bacillati; phylum Actinomycetota; class Actinomycetes; order Kitasatosporales; family Streptomycetaceae; genus Kitasatospora; species Kitasatospora sp. NPDC051164. The sequence goes on from NZ_JBITFB010000002.1 coordinate 372,492, forward strand.
CGATCCTGCCGATCACCGACCTGAAGGCCGCCAAGGCCGCGCTGCGCGAGGTCAACGAGCGCTGGGAGGCGATCGGGCACGTGCCGCGCGAGGTCCGTCCGAAGCTGGACGGCCGGCTGAACGCGGTCGAGCGGGCCATCCGCGAGGCCGAGGACGCCGACTGGAAGCGCTCCAACCCGGAGGCCAAGGCCCGCGCGGCCGGCATGGTCGGCCTCTTCCAGGCCAAGGCCGACAAGATCCAGGCCGACCTGGACAAGGCCCGCGCCGCCGGCAACGCCTCCAGGGTCGCCAAGCTGGAGTCCGAGCTGACCGGCGTGCAGACCCTGCTGGAGCAGGCGCACCGCAGCCAGGAGGAGTTCAGCGGCTGATCGGACGCCGCAGGAACACCGAAGGGGCCCCGGGTCGATCCCGGGGCCCCTTCGCGTGCGGCTGCTCGCGTGCGGCTACTTGCGCGCGGAGGTGACGCGGTAGACGTCGTACACGCCCTCGACGCCGCGCACCGCCTTGAGCACGTGGCCGAGGTGCTTCGGGTCGCCCATCTCGAAGGTGAAGCGGCTCATCGCCACCCGGTCGCGGGAGGTCTGCACCGCCGCCGACAGGATGTTGACGTGCTGGTCGGAGAGCACCCGGGTGACGTCCGAGAGCAGGCGGGAGCGGTCCAGCGCCTCGACCTGGATGGCCACCAGGAAGACCGAGGACTGGGTGGCTGCCCACTCGACGTCGATCATGCGCTCCGGCTGCTGGCTCAGCGCCTCGACGTTGACGCAGTCGGCGCGGTGCACCGAGACGCCGTTGCCGCGGGTCACGAAGCCGACGATCGGGTCGCCCGGCACCGGGGTGCAGCAGCGGGAGAGCTTGACCCAGACGTCCTCGACGCCCTTGACGATCACGCCCGGGTCGCCCTTGGCCCGGCGGCGCGCCGCGCGGCGGGTGTCGTGCGTCGGGGTGGCGGTCTCCGCCAGGTCCTCGGTCGCGCCCTCCTCGCCGCCGAGCGCCTGGACCAGCTTCTGGACGATGTTCTGCGCGGCGACGTGGCCCTCGCCGATCGCGGCGTAGAGCGAGGAGATGTCGGGGTAGCGCATCTCGTGGGCCAGGGTGACCAGCGAGTCGCCGGTCAGGATCCGCTGGATCGGCAGGCCCTGCTTGCGCATCGCCCGGACGATCGCCTCCTTGCCGTGCTCGATCGCCTCCTCGCGGCGCTCCTTGGAGAACCAGGCGCGGATCTTGTTGCGGGCGCGCGGCGACTTGACGAAGCCCAGCCAGTCCCGGGACGGCCCTGCGTTCTCCGCCTTGGAGGTGAACACCTCGACGGTGTCGCCGTTCTCCAGGGTCGACTCCAGCGGCACCAGCCGCCCGTTCACCCGGGCGCCTATCGTCCGGTAGCCGACCTCGGTGTGCACCGCGAACGCGAAGTCGACCGGGGTCGCGCCGGCCGGCAGGGCTATCACGTCGCCCTTGGGCGTGAAGACGAAGACCTCGTTGCTGGCCAGGTCGAAGCGGAGCGACTCCAGGAACTCGCCCGGGTCGGCGGTCTCCTTCTGCCAGTCCAGCAGCTGCCGCAGCCAGGCCATCTCGTTGACGGCGCCGGCCTTGTCGTCCTTGCGGACCTGGGTCGGGGTGTCGGTGCGGACCTTGGACGCCCCGGCGACCGCGCGCTGCTTGTACTTCCAGTGCGCGGCGATGCCGTACTCGGCCCGTCGGTGCATGTCGAAGGTGCGGATCTGGAGTTCGACGGGCTTGCCGCCGGGGCCGATCACCGTCGTGTGCAGCGACTGGTACATGTTGAACTTGGGCATCGCGATGTAGTCCTTGAACCGCCCCGGCACCGGGTTCCACCGCGCGTGGATGGTGCCCAGCGCCGCGTAGCAGTCGCGGACGGTGTCGACCAGGACCCGGATGCCCACCAGGTCGTAGATCTCGGCGAAGTCCCGGCCCCGGACGATCATCTTCTGGTAGACCGAGTAGTAGTGCTTCGGCCGACCGGTGACGGAGGCGGTGATCCGGGCGCCGCGCAGGTCCGCCTGGACCTGGTCGATCACGGTCGCCAGGTACTCGTCCCGCTTGGGGGCGCGCTCGGCGACCAGCCGGACGATCTCGTCGTACATCTTGGGGTAGAGGATCGCGAAGGCGAGGTCCTCCAGCTCCCACTTGATGGTGTTCATGCCCAGCCGGTGCGCCAGCGGGGCGTAGATCTCCAGCGTCTCGCGGGCCTTCTTCTCCTGCTTCTCCCGCTTGAGGTAGCGCATCGTGCGCATGTTGTGCAGGCGGTCGGCCAGCTTGATCACCAGGACGCGCGGGTCCTTGGCCATCGCCACGACCATCTTGCGGACGGTCTCGGCCTGCGCGGCCTCGCCGAACTTGACCCGGTCCAGCTTGGTGACGCCGTCGACCAGCAGGGCCACCGAGTCGCCGAAGTCCTTGCGCAGGGTCTCCAGGCCGTAGTCGGTGTCCTCGACGGTGTCGTGCAGCAGCCCGGCCATCAGGGTCGGGGCGTCCATGCCGAGCTCGGCCAGGATCGTCGCGACGGCCAGCGGGTGCGTGATGTACGGGTCGCCGCTCTTGCGCTTCTGCCCGCGGTGCCACTTCTCGGCCACCGCGTACGCCTTCTCGATGTCACGCAGCAGCGCCGGGTCGGCCTTGGGGTCGTTGGCCCGGATCGAGCGGAACAGCGGCTCCAGGACGGGGTTGAGCACGCTGGTGCGCTGGCCGCCGAGGCGGGCCAGGCGGGCGCGCATGCCACCGGTGGAGCCCCGGCCGGACGGGGCGAGCGAACGCGAGGAGGTCGGCGCCGGGCGTGCCGGGGTGGCCCCCGAGGGCGTGGGACTGTCTTCGGGGGCGGCCGCTGCGGCCGTGGGCACAACCTCGTCGGGCAAGGACTACTCCTCGGGGCACCGGGCCGGCCCCTGCCGTGGCCCGAACGGACGGACACAACCGGGAGGGGATGAATCTTCATGGTACCGAGCCGGGCGCCCCGGTGTTCATCCGGCCGGGCCACGAAACGGAAGGGCGGCGGTCGGATGTTCCGACCGCCGCCCTTCCGCGGTTGCCTCAGACCGTGACCAGCGTCTCCAGCGGAGCACCGTTCAGGTGCCCGGCCAGCCGCGCGCGGCCGTCCAGGAAGCCCAGCTCCATCAGCACCACGACGCCCGCCAGCTCGGCGCCGGCCTCCTTCACCAGGTCCAGCGAGGCGCCGATGGTGCCGCCCGTGGCCAGTACGTCGTCCACCACCAGCACCCGCTCACCCGGTGCGAAGGCGTCGCACTGCACCTCCAGCGTCGCCGAGCCGTACTCCAGCTCGTACGAGCGCCGGAACACCTCGCCGGGCAGCTTGCCCTGCTTGCGGATCGGCACGAAGCCGAGCCCGGCCGCGAAGGCCGCCGGGGCCGCCAGCACGAAGCCGCGCGCCTCCAGGCCCACCACCTTGGTCGCCCCGAGCTCCTTCGCCCGGTCCGCCAGCGCCCGGGTGAGGGCGCCGAAGGCCTCGGCGTCGGCGAGCAGCGGCGCGATGTCCTTGAACAGCACACCCGGCTTCGGGTAGTCCGGGACGTCCCGGATCCGGCTGTTCAGCAGCTCGGCCAGTGCGGTGTCGGCGGTGGTCACGGTGTCGGTCCTTAGGGTCGGGGCTCAGCTCTTGGTGGACGGACGGCCCTTGGCACGAGTGCCGGCCGAGCGACCACGCTGACCGACCATACCCGCAGGCTGGCCCTGGTCCGTGAGCTCGTCCGCGGGCACCGCGTCCTCGGCCTTGGCGGCCGAGGCCCGGTGCTGCAGGACCCGCTTGCGCAGCGCCTTCATCGTCGGCTGCTCCTCCTTGAGCTGCGCCAGCAGCGGGGTGGCGACGCAGATCGAGGAGTAGGCACCGGCCGCGAGACCGATGAACAGCGCGAGCGAGATGTCGTTCAGCGTGCCGGCGCCCAGGAAGCCGCCGCCGATGAACAGCAGCGCGGCCACCGGCAGCAGCGCCACCACGGTGGTGTTGAGCGAGCGCACCAGGGTCTGGTTGAGGCCCGCGTTGGCCGCCTCGCTGTAGGTGAGCTTGTTCTGCTTGGTGAGCCCCTTGGTGTTCTCCTTCACGGTGTCGAAGACGACGACCGTGTCGTAGAGGGAGTAACCGAGGATCGTCAGGAAGCCGATCACCGTACCGGGGGTGACCTCGAAGCCCACCAGGGCGTAGACGCCGATGGTGATCAGGAGGTCGTGGATGAGGGCGACCAGGGCGGCCACCGCCATCCGCCACTCGAAGGCGATCGCCAGGTAGACCGTCACCAGGATCATGAAGACGATCAGACCGGTGAGCGCCTTGTTGGAGATCTGCTTGCCCCAGCTGGGGCCGATCACCTGGGCCTCGACGGTGTCCAGCGGAACGCCGATCTTCTCGGCGAGCTGCGAGCGCACCTCGTCCGAGCTCTTCGGCTCCTCGGTGCTGACCTGGATGCGGATCTTGCCGTTGTCGGTCGACTGCACCAGCGGGTGCGAGGAGACGACCTGGTCGGCCTTCTCCTGCGCCTGCGAGACGGACAGGCCGGGCTTGGCCACGGTGTAGACCGAGCCGCCCTTGAACTCGATGCCCAGGTGCAGGCCCATGGCCAGGCCGATCGCCGCGACCAGCACGATCGCACCGGAGATGGAGTACCAGAGCTTGCGGCGCCCGACGAAGTCGAAACTGACCTCGCCCTGGTAGAGCCGGTGACCCAGATTGGAGAAGCGCGACACGGTGTCAGGCCTCCTTCACGGCGGCAGAGGAGGAGTTACGGCGACGGCTGCTGCGCAGCGGCGGGCGGGCGCCCAGCCGCTTGGGGTCCAGGCCGGACCACGGGTGGCCGTTCAGGAAGAACTTGCGGCGGGCCAGCAGCGTGATCAGCGGCTTGGTGAAGAGGAAGATCACCACGACGTCGAGCGCGGTGGTCAGCCCCAGCGTGAACGCGAAGCCCTGGACCTTGCCGACCGAGACCACGTAGAGCACGGCGGCACAGAGGAAGGAGACGAAGTCCGAGACCAGGATGGTGCGCCGGGCGCGCGGCCAGGCACGCTGGACCGCCGGGCGCAGCGGGGCGCCCTCGCGGACCTCGTCGCGGATGCGCTCGAAGTACACGATGAAGGAGTCGGCGGTGATACCGATCGCAACGATCGCACCGCAGACCGCCGGCAGGTTCAGCGCGAAGCCGATCCCGCCGCCGAGCAGGCTCATGATCGAGTAGGTCAGGATCGCGGAGACGATCAGGCCGGCGATCGAGACCAGGCCGAGGCCGCGGTAGTAGACCAGCGAGTACGCGACGACCAGCAGCATGCCGATCGCGCCGGCCACCAGGCCGGCCTTGAGCTGGTCGCTGCCGAGCGCCGGGGAGACGGTGGTGATGTCGCTCTTGGCGAACTCCAGCGGCAGGGCGCCGTAGCCCAGCACGTTGGCGAGGTCCTGCGCCTCGGTCTGCGAGAAGCGACCGGTGATGACCGCGCTGCCGCCCGGGATCGGGCCGTTGACCTGCGGGTGCGAGACGACCTGGTTGTCCAGCACGATGGCGAACTGGTTGGTCGGCGGGGCCTGGGTGGCCAGCTGGCCGGTGATCTTGGAGAAGGCGTCCGTACCGGTGCCGTTGAACTGCAGCTGGACCTGCCAGCCGGCGCCGGTCTGGGTGTCGAGCGAGGGCTGGGCCTTGGTGACGTCCGAGCCCTTCACGGCCACGGGGCCGAGGGCCAGCTTCTCGTAGTAGCCGTTCTCGGCCTTCTGGGAGCAGGCGACGACGGCCTTGTCCTCGGGGCCGGTCTGGGTGGCGCGGACCTCGGGCTTGGTGCAGTCGAGGGCGGCGAAGGCGGCGGACAGCTCCGGCGGGACGGTGCCCTGGGTCATCGCGGCGCTCAGGTCGGCGGCGCTCGGCGGGGTGGCCGGGGCGCTCGGAGCGCCGGTGGCGGCCGGGGCGGCGCTGCCGGTGGCGGGGGCGGACGGGCTGGCGCCCTCGGCGGCCAGCGCCTCGCCGACGGTGCGGCCCTGCTTGGTGGCGCTCGCGGTCGCGGACGGCGTGCCGGTCGCGGCACCGGCCGGCGGGGTGGCACCGGCCGACGGGGTCGCGCCCGGGGTGCCGGTGGCGGCGGCGGACGGGGTGCCGGTGGGCGTCGGAGCGGTGACACCGCTGGGGGCCACGGCCAGGACCGGGCGGAAGAACAGCTTGGCGGTGGTACCCACCTGGTCCGCCGCGTTCTGCTGGTTGCCGCCCTTGGGGATGTTCACGATGATCGTGTTGTCGCCCTGGGTCTGGACCTCCGCCTCGGAGACACCCATACCGTTGACACGGCGCTCGATGATCCCGGTGGCGATATCCATGTTGGACTTGGTGATCGCCTTGGGGTCGGTCGACTTCGCGGTCAGCGTGATGCTGGTGCCGCCTGCGAGGTCGATCCCGAGTCGGGGCTTGGTGTTGCCCGTCCCGAACATGAGGGCGACCAGTCCGACGGTGACGACCAGGATGAGGGCCAGCGCCCGCCCTGGGTAGCCGTCGCGCGGGCGCGACTTGGGTGTTGCCACCTTGCTCGTTTCTCCCTGTCCATGCCACCTCCCCGACCGGACCCCCGTCCGGCTCGTGGCTGAACGGGGGTACGGAGGTTCTGCGGCCCTGAGGTCCTGTGGGCTCGCGGCACTGCGCCGCGCGGCCGAGCGGATTGCCCGGCCGTACTACTTGCTCGCGGGAGCCCCGCCCTCGACGTCGCCCTTCTCGGCGCTGTCCTTGGTGAGCGACAGCGGCTTGTCCTCGACCGGCTCGGCGTCGGCGTCCTCGGCCTCCGGCTCGGGAAGCTCGTCGTCGGCGGGGCGACCGTTGATGATCGCGTCGTACTCCTGGGGGTCCAGGACGGCCGCGATCGCGCTCTTGGTGAAGTGGGTGACCACGCCGGGCGCGATCTCCAGCTCGACGGTCTCCTCGTTGACCGCCTTCACCTGGGCGTACAGACCGCCGATGGTGCGCACTCCAGCCCCGGGCTCCAGCGCGGTCTGCATGCTCTGCTGCTGCTGCTGGCGCTTCTTCTGCGATCGGAACATGAGCACGATCGCGACGACCGGGAGGAGAAGGATGATGAGGTTCACTGCAGCCAGGGTCCTTTACGGGCCGCCGGCCGGCGGCCTGTGTGGTATTGGTCGGCCCGTCAGGTGAGAGGGGCGGTCCGGCGGAGTCTATGCAACCCCGAATCGATCGGACAACGCCAAGCATCGCATCCTGTTGCCGAAAGTGGCGAGCCTCCGCCTGCACAGATTCCCCGGGCTTCCCTCGTGACTCCTCCTTGCGGTGCGGCGGCTGCACGGGCGGGGACGGCCCGGTACGGCTCACCCGTTCAGCCGATGACGGTCAACTTTCGTCGGCCGGGAAGAGCTCCGGTTGCGGCGGGACGCCGCCGCGGTTCGCCTGGAGCGGCGGGGTCTGCGCCCGCGAGGTCTGCGCCGGAGGAGTCAGGCCGAGGTGCTGCCAGGCGGCGGCGGTGGCGATCCGCCCGCGCGGAGTCCGGGCGAGCAGGCCCTCGCGGACCAGGAAGGGCTCGGCGACCTCCTCGACCGTCTCTGCCTCCTCCCCCACCGCGACCGCGAGTGTCGACAAACCGACCGGTCCGCCGCCGAACAGCCGCAGCAGCGCGTCCAGCACCGCGCGGTCCAGCCGGTCCAGGCCGCGGGCGTCCACCTCGTAGACGGCCAGCGCCTGGGCGGCGATCCCGGCGTCGACCTGGCCGTCGTGCCGGACCTGCGCGTAGTCGCGGACCCGGCGCAGCAGCCGGTTGGCGATGCGCGGGGTGCCGCGCGAGCGCCCGGCGATCTCGGCGGCGCCGGCCGTGTCTATCTCCACGTCCAGCAGCGCGGCCGAGCGGTGCACCACCCGCTGCAGCTCGGCCGGGGCGTAGAACTCCATGTGGCCGGTGAAGCCGAAGCGGTCGCGCAGCGGGGGCGGCAGCAGGCCGGCCCGGGTGGTGGCGCCGACCAGCGTGAAGGGCGGCAGCTCCAGCGGGATGGCGGTGGCGCCCGGGCCCTTGCCGACGATCACGTCGACCCGGAAGTCCTCCATCGCCATGTAGAGCATCTCCTCGGCGGGCCGGGACATCCGGTGGATCTCGTCGAGGAAGAGCACCTCCCCCTCGGTGAGCGAGGAGAGGATCGCCGCGAGGTCGCCCGCGTGCTGGATGGCCGGGCCGGAGGTGATCCGGATCGGGGCGCCCAGCTCGGCCGCGATGATCATGGACAGGGTGGTCTTGCCCAGCCCGGGAGGCCCGCTCAGCAGGACGTGGTCGGGCGCGCTGCCGCGCTTGCGGGCGGCCTGGAGCACCAGGGACAGCTGCTCGCGCACCCGCTCCTGACCGATGAACTCGTCCAGCAGCTTGGGGCGCAGCGCCGCCTCGACCGCCTGGTCCTCACCGTCGGCGGCGGCCGTGACCAGCCGGTCGGCGGGTTCCGAGTCGTACATCGTTACGGGCTCCCAAGTCTCCAGAGTCGACAAACGGACAGATCGTCAGATGGCCTCAGCGGGCGCGGTTGAGGCCGCGCAGCGCGAGTCGGAGCAGGGCGCCGACGTCCGGCGTCTGCTGGGCCTCGGCCTCCGGGGTGACGGCCGCGACCGCGTCGTCCGCCTCGCGCGGGGCGTAGCCGAGGCCGGTCAGCGCGGAGTGCAGCTGCTCGCTCCACGGCGCCGGGCCGGCCGCGACCGGCTTCTGCGCCGGCACCGAGCCGTGCGGGGCGCCCAGCTTGTCCTTGTACTCCAGCAGCAGCTTGGCCGCCTTCGCCTTGCCGATGCCCGGGACGGCGACCAGCGCCTTCTCGTCGCCGTTCGCGACCGCGGCCCGCAGCGCGTCCGGGCTGTGCACGCCGAGGATCGCCTGCGCCAGCTTGGGGCCGACGCCCGGCGCGGCCTGCAGGATCTCGAAGACCGCGCGCTCGTCGTCGTCCGCGAAGCCGAACAGGGTCAGCGAGTCCTCCCGGACCACCAGGGAGGTCGCCAGCCGGGCCGACTCGCCCAGGCGCAGGCCGGCCAGCGTGTTCGGGGTGCACTGCACCGCCATGCCCACCCCGCCGACCTCGACCACCGCGAGCCCGGAGGAGATGGCCGCCACGGGCCCTTGCACGAAGGCGATCACCGGAAGGTTCCTTTCACGGGGGTGGAGCGGGTTGTGGCGCGGGCGGCCCGGACGGCGGCCTCCAGGCGGTTGGTCGCCCCGCCGCGCCAGATGTGGCAGATCGCTAGCGCCAGCGCGTCGGCGGCGTCCGCGGGCTTGGGCGGGGCGTCCAGCCGCAGCAGGCGCTGCACCATGGCCGTGACCTGGGCCTTGTCGGCCCGGCCGGAGCCGGTGACGGCCGCCTTGACCTCACTGGGAGTGTGCAGGGTGACGGGGATGCCGCGGCGCGTGGCGCAGAGCATCGCGACCGCGCTGGCCTGGGCGGTGCCCATCACGGTGCGCACGTTGTGCTGGGCGAAGACCCGCTCGACGGCGACCAGATCGGGCCGGTGCTCGTCCAGCCAGGCCTCGATGCCCTCCTCGATCTGGAGCAGCCGCTGCCCGATCTCGGCCTCGGCGGGGGTGCGCACCACCCCGACCCCGACCATCCGCAGGGGCCGGCCCGGCGCGCCCTCGACCACGCCGACCCCGCACCTGGTCAGCCCCGGGTCCACACCCAGTACCCGCACCACTCGCCCCGCCTCCCGTCTCCGACCTGCGAAGGCTACCGTCCGGGTCCGACAACCCGACCGACGACACCGGCCCGGCGGTCCTGGGACCACCGGGCCGGGCAGTGAGAACGATCACTCAGCGAGGATCAGCCACCGAGGATCACTCGGCGTCGAGCTCCGCACCGACCTCGTCGGAGATGTCGAAGTTGGCGAAGACGTTCTGCACGTCGTCGCTGTCCTCGAGGGCGTCGATCAGCTTGAGGATCTTGCGGGCGCCGTCGATGTCCAGCTCGACCTGCATGCTCGGGAGGAAGTTGGCCTCGGCCGAGTCGTAGTCGACGCCGGCGTCCACCAGCGCGGTGCGCACGGCGACCATCTTGGAGGCCTCGGAGACGATCTCGAACGAGTCGCCGAGGTCGTTGATCTCCTCGGGCTCCTGGTCGAGGACGACCTCGAACAGCTTGTCCTCGTCCACGCCGTCGGCCTTGGGGACGATGACGACACCCTTACGGGTGAACAGGTACGACACCGAGCCCGGGTCGGCCATCGAGCCGCCGTTGCGGGTCATCGCGACGCGCACGTCGGAGGCGGCGCGGTTGCGGTTGTCGGTGAGGCACTCGATCAGGACGGCGACACCGTTCGGGCCGTAGCCCTCGTACATGATGGTCTGGTAGTCGGCGCCGCCGGCCTCCAGACCGCCACCGCGCTTGACGGCGCGGTTGATGTTGTCGATCGGGACCGAGCTCTTCTTCGCCTTCTGGATGGCGTCGTAGAGGGTCGGGTTGCCCGCCGGGTCGGGTCCGCCGGTGCGCGCCGCCACCTCGATGTTCTTGATCATCTTGGCGAAGAGCTTGCCGCGCTTGGCGTCGATCACGGCCTTCTTGTGCTTGGTGGTAGCCCACTTAGAGTGGCCGGACATCGCCAGCTCCTTTACGTCGCCAAAGGGAAATGAACAGATGAGATCTTACCGGTGTCGTCACCGGTAAGGCGCACACGGTCAGCACGCTGTCAGGACGCGCTCAGCGCGCGGCCGCCGCGAGGTGCTCCTCGACCATCTTGACGAAGTACGCGTGCACCCGGTGATCACCGGTCAGCTCCGGGTGGAACGAGGTGGCCAGCAGGTTGCCCTGGCGCACGGCCACGATCCGGCTGTCCGGACCGTCCGCGGCGGGCAGTTCGGCCAGCACCTCGACGCCCGCACCGACCGCCTCGACCCAGGGGGCGCGGATGAAGACGCCGTGCACCGGCGCGTCGTCCAGGCCCTTGAAGGCGATCCCGGACTCGAAGGACTCGTTCTGGCGGCCGAAGGCGTTGCGACGCACCGTCATGTCGATGCCGCCGACGCTCTCCTGGTCCTCGCGGCCGTCCAGGATCTTGTCCGCCAGCATGATCATGCCCGCGCAGGTGCCGTACACCGGCATGCCGGCGGCGACCCGCTCGCGCACCGGGTCCATCACGCCGAACAGCAGCGCCAGCTTGGACATGGTGGTGGACTCCCCGCCGGGGATCACCAGCGCGTCGACCTCGGCCAGTTCCTCCGCACGGCGCACCGGACGGGCGAGCGCGTCGGCCTCGGCCAGCGCCACCAGGTGCTCGCGGACGTCGCCCTGCAGGGCGAGGACGCCGATGACTGGAGTGCTCACGGTCTTCAACCTCAATCGATCGTTACTACGGAAGTACGTGGCACGGCCCGCCGCAGCGCCGAAGCGCTGGGGCGGGCCCGGGCCCTCGGAACCTGCGGGGCGACTACCAGCCGCGGTTGGCGTAGCGCTCGGTCTCCGGCAGGGTGTCGCAGTTGATGCCGACCATGGCCTCGCCGAGGTTGCGGGAGGCGTCCGCGATGATCTTCGGGTCGTCGAAGAAGGTGGTGGCCTTCACGATGGCGGCGGCGCGCTTGGCCGGGTCGCCCGACTTGAAGATGCCGGAGCCGACGAAGACGCCCTCGGCGCCCAGCTGGCGCATCAGCGCGGCGTCGGCCGGGGTGGCCACGCCACCGGCGGAGAACAGCACGACCGGCAGCTTGCCGAGCTCGGCGACCTCCTTGACCAGCTCGTACGGGGCGCGCAGCTCCTTGGCGGCGGCGTACAGCTCGTTGTTGTCGAAGCCGCGCAGCTTGGCGATCTCGTTCTTGATCTGGCGCAGGTGGCGGACGGCCTCGACGACGTTGCCGGTGCCGGCCTCACCCTTCGAGCGGATCATGGCCGCGCCCTCGGCGATGCGGCGCAGGGCCTCGCCCAGGTTGGTGGCGCCGCAGACGAAGGGGGTGGTGAAGGCGAACTTGTCCGAGTGGTTGACCTCGTCGGCCGGGGTGAGCACCTCGGACTCGTCGATGTAGTCGACACCGAGGGACTGCAGGACCTGGGCCTCGACGAAGTGGCCGATGCGAGACTTGGCCATCACCGGGATGGAGACCGCGGCGATGATCTCCTCGATCATGTTCGGGTCGGACATGCGGGCCACGCCGCCGTCCTTGCGGATGTCGGCCGGAACCCGCTCGAGCGCCATGACGGCCACCGCGCCGGCGTCCTCGGCGATCTTGGCCTGCTCGGCGTTGACCACGTCCATGATCACACCGCCCTTGAGCTGCTCGGCCATGCCCCGCTTGACCCGGGCGGTGCCGATCTGGGGCTGGTCTGCGGTGGTGGGGGTGGTGGACACGTGAGACCTCACTCGAAGATGAACCAGTGCTATCGCCCTATGGTAGGCGGAACGGGTGGCCCCTCCATGCGCCACCGAGTCCAGCCAGGGCGAAGGGATACGACAAACGGGCCGTATCCGTGGACACCCTAAGCAGGCGCCCCTTCCGGCGTGAGAGCGGGCGGCGGGGCGTCGTCCATTTCGAACGCCATCGGGAACGGGGCCTTCCCGGCCAGCCGGAAGTACCGCACCAGCCGGTGCTCGCGCACCGCGCGCGCCGCCCGCACCGCGTCGTTGTGGAACCGGCGGGCCATCGGCACCCGGCGCACCGCGGCCGTCAGATCACGAACCGCGTCATCGCCACCCGGCTCGGCCACCAGCGCCGCCACCTGCTCCGGCTCCTCGAGCACCGCCCGCAGCGCCAGGCTCAGCTGGCTCTCCGCCACCTCGCGATGCTCGTCCTCGGCCTGCCGGGCCGCGTGCGCCGCGTCCAGCAGCAGCAGCGAGGCCGCCGGATCCAGCAGCGAGGACGTCGCCAGCTCGATCGCCACCGAGGCCCGGCGGACCAGCTGCGCGTCCAACGCCGCCCGCGCGGCGTCGATCCGGGCGTGCAGCCGGTCCAAGCGACCGGCCGTCCAACTCAGGTACATGCCGAAGAGCACGACGGCCACGCCGGCCCAGATCCAGGTAGTCACGGGCCGCTACGTTACCGGGTGTCACCGGCCGGCCCGACCGGCGTCAGCCGGCCACGACCGCGTTCCGGTAGCTCTCCCGCTCGATGTCCGCCAGGTTGACGGCGGTGAACAGCCGGGCGCCCGGCGCCGGCTTCACGTGCTCGGCCAGCAGCGCCAGGACACCCGCGCCCAGCGCCGCCTTCGCCTCCGGCGTGCGGCCCGGGAACATCTGGACCTCGACGTACACCTGGACGTCGGACGGGGTCCCGCTCGTGCCGACCACGAGCTCCTCGCTCTGCCGGAACAGCGTCTTGCAGGACTCCGGCTTCGCGTCGATCGTCTCCTCGGCGAGCCGGTTGATCGCCAGGCCCAGCGCCCGGCGGTCGAAGCCGCCGGCCAGGCCGGCCGAATAGTCGACGGAGATGTGCGGCATCGGTTTCCCCCATGCAGTGAAGCGATACGGTCGCCCGACCCTAACCCCGCCCACACCGGGGCCGACCACGACCCCGCCGCGGCCCCGGATCAGTCCCTGGCCAGCCCGAACCGGCCGCGCCGCCCGCTGCGCTCGTCCTCCTCGACCACCGCCGCGGCCCCCGCCGTCACCGTCTCGTACACCGACAGGATGTCCGCGCCCACGGTCGACCAGTCGAACCGCCGCACATGCCGCGACGCCGCCATCCGCAGCTCCTCCAGCCGCGCCGGATCGCCCAGCAGCCGCAGCGCCGTACGGGCCAGCGCCTCCGCGTTCTCCACCGGGAACAGCTCGCCGGCGTCCCCGCCGTCCAGCACCTGCTTGAACGCGTCCAGGTCGCTCGCCAGCACCGGGGCACCCGCCGACATCGCCTCGACCAGGATGATCCCGAAGCTCTCGCCACCGGTGTTCGGCGCCACGTACAGGTCCACGCTGCGCAGCAGCCGGGCCTTCTCCGCGTCGCTCACCATGCCGAGGAACTCCACCTGCCGGCGCACTTCCGGCGCCAGGCCCGCGACGGCCTCCTCCTCGTCGCCCTTGCCCGCCACCAGCAGCCGCACCCCCGGCCGCTGCGCCAGGATCCCCGGCAGCGCCGCCAGCAGCGTCGGCAGGCCCTTGCGCGGCTCGTTGATCCGGCCGATGAAGCCGATCGTGCCCGGCTCCCCCTTCGCCGCGTGGCCCATCCAGCGCTCGTCCGGCTCTGCGTCCGCGAAGAAGCCCACGTCCACGCCGTTCGGGATCACTACCGCGTCCCCGCCCAGGTGCTCCACCAGGGTCCGCCGGGCGTACTCCGACACCGCGATCCGGGCCCGCATCTTCTCCAGGCCCGGCTGCAGGATCGGCGAGGCCGCGATCATCGCCCGCGAGCGCGGGTTGGAGGTGTGGAACGTCCCCACCATCGGCCCGGTCGCCGACCAGGCCGCCAGCATCGACAGGCTCGGCGAGGCCGGCTCGTGCACGTGCAGGATGTCGAAACGCCCGTCGTGCAGCCACCGCCGCACCCGCGCCGCCGACAGGATCCCGAAACTCAGCCGCGCCACCGACCCGTTGTACGGCACCGCCACCGCCCGCCCGGCCGAGACCACGTACGGCGGCAGCGCCTCGTCGTCCTCGGCCGGCGCCAGCACCGACACTTCGTGCCCCAGGCCGATCAGGTGCTCGGCCAGGTCCCGGATGTGGAACTGCACCCCACCGGGGACGTCCCAGTCGTACGGGCAGACGATGCCGATCTTCACGGATTCCTCAAGCTCCTTCGGACAGTCGTACGGGCCGGACTCAGGACCCGGAGGCCTCGGCCGCGGGCTCGGGGGCCGCCTCCGCGCGCACCGCGGAGGGCTCCTTCACCGTCTCACGGACCGCAAGGTCGGCCAGCCAGAACTTCTGCAGCATGTGCCAGTCCTGCGGGTGCTCGCGGACGCCCTGCTCCCACACGGCCGCCATCGCCTGGGTCATCGCCCGCGTCCCCTCCTTGCGGTCGCCCTCCTCGGGCACCGCCACCTCGGGGTGGATCCGCGCCCGCAGCACCGGGCCGTCGTACCAGAGCGTCACCGGCAGCAGCGCCGCCCCGGTCCGCCGGCACAGCGCCGCCGGACCGGCCGGCATCCGGGTCGCCTCACCGAAGAACGACACCTCGATGCCCGCCTCCGACAGGTCCCGGTCCCCCACCAGGCACACCAGCCGGCCCTCGCGCAGCCGCCGCGCCAGCGTGCCGATCACGTTCACCGAACCGCCGGTCAACGCCAGGACCTCCATGCCCAGGCCCTCCCGGAACGCCACGAACCGGTCGAACAGCCGCTCCGGCTTCAACCGCTCCGCGACCGTGGTGAACGGATAGCCCTGCTGCGCCACCCAGGCGCCCGCCAGGTCCCAGTTGCCCATGTGCGGCAGCGTTATCACCGCGCCCCGACCGGCCTCCAGCGGCGCCCGCAGGTGCTCGAAGCCCTCCACCTGGACGTCCCGCGCCACCCGCTCCCGGCTCCACACCGGCAGCCGGAACGACTCCATCCAGTACCGCAGGTACGAGCGCATCCCGGCCCGCGACAACGACCGCAGCGCGGCCTCGTCCAACCCCGGACGGACCCGGCGCAGGTTCGCCTCCAGCTGCAGCACCCGCTTGCCGCGCTTGCGCCACGCGTAGTCCGCCAGCCGGTCGAACAGCCCCCGCGCCCACGACTCCGGCAGGTGCTTCAGCAGCCCCCACCCCAGCGCGTACGCCCAGTACACCAATCGGTCCGTCACCTCAGGACGCCCCCCATCAGCTCCCGGCCGCCGCTCGGTCGGCCTCGAACGCCTCCCGGCGCACGGTCAGCATCCGCTGGAACACCGTCACCAGACTGCCCACCGCCACCAGCCACAACGCCACCGGCAGCAGCCACTCCACATACGGCACGCCGAACGTGTGCAGACCCGCGACCCCGGCCGCCACCAGGCTGGCCACCAGCCGCTCGGCCCGCTCCACCAGCCCCGACACGTCACACGGCAGGCCCTGGCTCTCCGCCCGCGCCTTGGTGTACGACACCACCAGACCGCTCGCCAGGCAGAAGATCGCCACCGCGCACAGCAGGTTGTCGTCCCCCTTGCCCGCGTACCACATCGCCAGGCCGCCGAAGATCGCCGCGTCCGCGACCCGGTCCAGCGTGGAGTCCAGGAACGCCCCCCACTTGCTGGTCCGGCCCAGCTGACGGGCCATGTTCCCGTCCACCAGGTCCGAGAAGATGAACAGCGTGATCGTGATGGTGCCCCAGAAGAACTCCCCGCGCGGGAAGAACACCAGCGCACCGGCCACCGAACCGGCGGTACCGACCAGCGTCACGGCGTCCGGGCTCACGCCCAGCCGGATCAGGAACGCGGCGAACGGGGTCAGAACACGTGTGAAGAAGGCACGCGCGTATTTGTTGAGCATGGCCTTCCCAGCCGCTCCGATCTCCCAGATACCCGCCTGGCGCAACACACGCGGCAGACGGCCGAACGAATCAGCCCGTCCGGCGCACCCATCGTAGCCACGCCGACGACACGCTCCGCCGCACGCACCGCCGAACGACGCGCCCGCCACCGCACGCACACGTACGGTCACCGACCGGCCGTACGACACGCGCCACCGCGACACCCGACCCTAGACTGCGATGGACAGCCTCGGCGCCACGGGAGGAGACCCCGATGCCCGACCGCAGCACGGTACGAGCCGGCCAGGCACCCGCCGTCACCGGCCCCCGGGACCTGCGCAACGTCGTCCTCATCGGCCCCAGCGGTGTGGGCAAGACCACCCTCGCCGAATCCCTCGCCCACGCCGCCGGAGCCACCGGCCGGGCCGGCCGCGTCACCGACGGCACCACCGTCTCCGACCACGAGGACATCGAGCACCAGCAGCAGCGCTCCGTCCAGCTCTCCGTGCTGCCGCTCGAATGGAAGGGCGTCAAGATCAACCTGATCGACCCGCCCGGCCACCCCGACTTCACCGCCGACCTGCGCGCCGCCCTGCACGCCGCCGACGCCGCCGTCTTCGTCGTCTCCGCCACCGACCCGGTCACCGCCCCCACCCGCGCCCTGTGGCGCGAATGCGCCGCCGAGGGCATCCCCCGCGCCATCGCCGTCGCCAAACTCGACGTCGCCCGCACCGGCTTCGACGACATCCTCACCGCCTGCCACGACGCCTTCGACCTGGGCCCGGACACCCTCCGCCCGCTCTTCCTGCCCGTCCTCCACGACGGCCGGCCCGACGGCAGCGTCGACCTGCTCACCGGCGACACCTACGGCGACGCCACCCCGCTCCCCGACACCGGCCCCGCCCACGACAGCCTCGTCGAGGCCATCTCCGGCCAGGACGACACCCTCATGGAGCGCTACCTCGCCGGCGACACCCTCGACGCCGACGCCCTCGAAGCCGGCCTGCGCCGCGAAGTCCTCGACTGCACCCTCCACCCCGCCGTCCCCACCAGCGAGAACGGCCTCGGCGCCGCCGAACTCCTCGACCTCATCGCGCACACCTTCCCCGACCCCACCGAACGCACCCGCCCCGGCCCCGCCTGCGACCCCGACGCCCCGCTCGCCGCCCAGGTCGTCCGCGTCACCGGCGACGCCTACGTCGGCCGGATCAGCCTGCTGCGCGTGTACGCCGGCACCCTGCGCCCCGACACCAAGATCCACCTCGTCGGCCCCGCCCACACCGCCGACCAGAACGGCGACGAACGCGTCACCGCCCTCACCAGCCCGTTCGGCAAACTCCAGCGCCCCGTCCCGCACGCCGTCGCCGGAGACCTCGTCTGCGCCGCCAAACTCACCGCCCGCGCCGGCGACACCGTCCACGACCCCGGCCACCCCGTCGAACTCGACGGCTGGACCCTCCCCGAACCCCTGCTCCCGATCGCCGTCGAAGCCCACAGCAAGGCCGACGACGACAAGCTCTCCCAGGCCCTCAACCGCCTCACCGCCGAGGACCCGGCCCTACGCCTCGAACAGAACCCGGACACCCACCAGCTCGTCCTCTGGTGCACCGGCGAGGCCCACGCCGAAGTCGTCCTCGACCGCCTGCGCACCCGCCACAACGTCCACGTCGACACCGTCGAACCCAAGGTCGCCCTGCGCGAGACCTTCGGCACCGCCGCCGCCGGACACGGCCGCCTCGTCAAGCAGTCCGGCGGCCACGGCCAGTACGCCATCTGCGACCTCGAAGTCGAACCCCTCCCGGCCGGCTCCGGCTTCGAGTTCCAGGAACACGTCGTCGGCGGCGCCGTCCCCAAGCACTTCATCCCCTCCGTCGAGAAGGGCGTCCGCGCCCAGCTCGCCAAGGGCGTCTCCACCGGATACCCGCTCATCGACGTCCGGGTCACCCTCACCGACGGCAAGGCCCACTCCGTCGACTCCTCCGACGCGGCCTTCCAGAACGCCGCCGCCCTCGCCCTGCGCGACGCCGCCGAGCACGCCGTCATCCGCCTGCTCGAACCCGTCGCCGCCGTCAGCATCCTGCTGCCCGACGACTACCTCGGCGCCGTCCTCGGCGACCTCTCCGCCCGCCGCGGCCGGGTCCTCGGCACCGAGACCGGCGGATCCGGCCTCACCCTGCTGCGCGCCGAGGTCCCCGAACTCGAACTCGTCCGCTACCCGGTCGACCTGCGCTCCCTCACCCACGGCACCGCCGAGTTCACCCGCGCCTACCTGCGCCACGAACCCATGCCGACCGCCCTCGCCGAGCGCCACACCGGCTGAACATCCCCACCACCGGGCGGACTTACGGCCGACCGGGCTCACGGCCGGGAGGACCGACAGCCGGACGGACCTACGGCTGGACGGCCTTGCGGTTCGGCAGCGCGCACGCCGCCGTACCCCCCGGCATCCGGTGCCGGTTACGCGCCACCCACCGGTACACCAGAGCCGCCACCGGCCGCACCGGCGGCGCCGTCAACACCGCGCCCAGGTACGCCCACACCCCACCGGAGCGCATCAGCAACCGCGCAACCGCCTGCGCGCCGCCGTACACCCGCCCGGTCGGTGTCACCCACAACACCTCGCGCTCCGCCCGCTCGGCCGACACCTCGCCCCGGCCGCCCGCGTGTTCGTCCCACGCCCCGAGGTCCGCGAACTGGAACGCCATCGCCTCCCAGCCCCCCGAGGCCAGCGTCTGCCGCAGGTAACGCTCCGCCCACCGCACGCAGGACGAACAGAACGCGCAGTCCCCATCGAAGACCAGCACCGGATCCTTCACAGCGGCTCCCCTTTCCTCGCTTCTCCCACCATCCTCCTCCGCCCCACCCCGGCCCGCTCCGCCGGGTATCGACCTGCCCGAACCTGGGCATCATGCCTCTCAGGACCGGTACGGCCGGATCGTGACGGTACTTCAGACGATCATCCGCGCCGGGGTGCCACGGCACGGTAACCTGCCGCTGACAAGGGGAGGAGGGGACGCCACCGTGACCACACTCGACATGACCCCGGGTGCGCAGATACCCCGGACCGACGCCGGCCCGCAGACTGCCGTCACCCAGGCGCTCTCCTCGGCCGCCTACCGCGACGGCGAGATCGGCGGCTTCGTCGCGGCCGTCACCGACGCCAAGGAGAAGAAGGGCCGCTTCGCCCTCTTCCGCCCCAACCTCGGCGAGGCCTTCAGCAAGGCGCTGGTCTCCCGCGCCCTCGGCGGCGACCGCAAACCGATCGTCCCGTCCTTCGGTGTCGACACCCGCCAGGTCGTCGAACACTGCCTGGCCGCCGAGGAACTGCGCACCACCCGCGACCGGCAGCTCACCACCGTCACCCTGATCACCGGCGGACTCTTCCTCCCCGGCACCCTGCTCTGGCTCGCCGCCTTCCAGGTGCGCGCCTGGCTCAAACGGGACAACCCGAAGAACGCCGCCGCCTACGGCGGCATCACCCTCGCCCTGGCCGCCGCCCTCGCCGTCTTCCTCGTGCTGCGCCCGCAGGCCGCCGGCCTCCTCGGCATCTACCTGCGCGTCACGATGCTGGCCCCGGTCATCGGTTGGTTCCTCGCCCGCCAGATCGTCGAGCGCTTCGCCAAGGACCTGCGCGCCCGCTGGCAGTCCCTGGTCGAGGGCTCCGCCGTCGCCGCCACCGTCGCCAAGGCCGTCCCCCGCGACGACCTCGACAAGAAGGCCACCGACCTGCGCGACAAGCTCGGCCGCCTGGACGCCGAGCAGGAGACCAACGTCCACCACTACGCCGGCCCCAAGGGCATCCTCGGCGCCGGCCGACGCTGGGGCGAGTGGCGCCTCGCCGACACCCTCCACCCCGCCGAGGGCCACGTCGACTTCCGCGCCTTCCACCCCTGGGACCTGGTCCGCCGGATCTCCTCCCACCTCAAGGGCCTCGGCATCAGCCACGTCGCCAACAGCGGCATGCCCAACGTCACCATCAAGCAGTGGGTGGTCTTCGACATCGGCGAGGGCGCCGACGAGATCAGCCGCCCCGGAAACGCCGACATGGACGGCGACCGGATGCGCGACTTCGCCGTGCAGACCATCGCCGACAAGCAGACCTTCTCCGGCGGCCCCCGGCACTACCTCGCCACCCAGTTCATCACCCACGACGGCAAGCTGGTCCTCACCTTCACCATCACGGTGACCCTGCTCGCCGACGTCCTGACCATCGCGGTGGCCGGCTACGCACTCGGCCCCGTCAAGGGCGTCTTCTTCGACAAGCCCAAGGACAAGGAGAAGACGGTCGCCAAGACCGTGAAGTTCTGGGAGGAGCGCACCGTCAAGCTCCCCCTGATCGACAACGACGAGGTCGTCCGCCAGGCCGTCCGCGCCCCCTTCTACCGGATGCCCGGCCTGCTCGGCTGGCTCGGCGGCGGGCTCGGCCTGCCCGAACCCTTCGGCCTGCGGCACGTCTGGGTCGGCCGCGCCTGGGACAACCGCTCCATGGTCGACAACGCGATGAACGCCTCCGTCCCGGTGCTCAACGCGGTCCACAGCGCCACCCTGGAGTTCCTGCGGGAGCACGACCTCGACGCCGACCGGTTCTTCAAGAACCGCACCTCGATCATCAAGTCCGAGGCGCAGAGCCCCCGGCCGTACGACGTCGACACGTTCAACGCCGGCTGAGCCGGCCGCGCACGACGAAGGGGCCCG
Organism: Kitasatospora sp. NPDC051164; assembly: GCF_044455625.1. Lineage (NCBI taxonomy): Bacteria > Bacillati > Actinomycetota > Actinomycetes > Kitasatosporales > Streptomycetaceae > Kitasatospora > Kitasatospora sp. NPDC051164. The sequence continues at coordinate 393,481 of NZ_JBITFB010000002.1, forward strand.
CCACCGATCTCCTCGGTGCCTGGCCCCTTCTCGCGTCCGCTCCGGGTCAGCCCTGCGGCCAGACCTCGGCCAGCATCTTGCGGGTGTCCGCCAGCAACTGCGGCAGCACCTTGGTGTGGCCGACCACCGGCATGAAGTTCGTGTCCCCGCCCCAGCGCGGCACCACGTGCTGGTGCAGGTGCGCCGCGATCCCGGCACCGGCCGCCGCACCCTGGTTCATCCCGATGTTGAACCCGTGCGCCCCGGAGGCCGCCCGCAGCGCGGTCATCGCCTTCTTGGTGAAGTCCGCCAGCTCGGCCGTCTCCGCCTCGTCCAGGTCCGTGTAGTCAGCCACGTGCCGGTACGGGACCACCATCAGGTGCCCGCCGTTGTACGGGTACAGGTTCAGCACCGCGAACACGGCGTTCCCCCGGGCGACGACCAGCCCGTCCTCGTCGCTCAGCGACGGGATCGAGCAGAACGGACAACCGTCGTCCGGAGCCGGGCCGGTGGGCTTGTTCTCACCCTGGATGTACGCCATCCGATGGGGGGTCCACAGGCGGCGGAAGCCGTCCGGCTCCCCGACGCCCCGCTGCAGTTCCGGCTCAGTCGTCATGCTGATCAGCATATTCGCCCGACGGTGCTTGCAAAGCCGCGCGGGGCAGACTCTTGAAGAGCCTGCCCCGCGCATCCCCGCCAAGGCGGGGCCTACTGCTGTGCCCCAGATCCGCTGGAACATCGGGTTCGGGCCACCCCCGCTCAGGCGGGGAAACTGTCACACCTGGATACGGTTCTTCACCGCGTCCACGATCTCGGCGACGGCGTCCGCCACCGGCACGCCGTTCTTCTGCTCGCCGTTGCGGTAGCGGAAGGACACCGCGCCCGCCTCGACGTCGTCGTTGCCCGCGATGAGCATGAACGGGACCTTGGTCTTCTGGGCGTTGCGGATCTTCTTCTGCATGCGGTCGTCCGAGGTGTCCACCTCGACCCGGATCCCGTGCTTCTTGAGCTCGGCCGCGACCTCCAGCAGGTACGGCACGTGCTCGTCGGTGATCGGGATGCCGGTCACGGTGACCGGGGCCAGCCACGGCGGCATGGCGCCGGCGTAGTGCTCCAGCAGCACCGCGAAGAACCGCTCGATGCTGCCGAACAGCGCGCGGTGGATCATGACCGGCCGCTGACGCGAGCCGTCCGCCGCGGTGTACTCGAGGTCGAAGCGCTCGGGCAGGTTGAAGTCCAGCTGGATGGTCGACATCTGCCAGGTACGGCCGATGGCGTCCTTGGCCTGCACCGAGATCTTCGGGCCGTAGAAGGCCGCGCCGCCCGGGTCCGGCACCAGCGGCAGGCCCTGCTTCTCGGCCACGGCCGCCAGGACACGGGTGGCCTCCTCCCAGGTCTCGTCCGAACCGACGTACTTGACCGGGTCCTTGGTCGACAGCTCCAGGTAGAAGTCGGTCAGACCGTAGTCACGGAGGAGGTTGAGCACGAAGGTCAGCGTGGAGTCGAGCTCCTCCGCCATCTGCTCGCGGGTGCAGTAGATGTGGGCGTCGTCCTGCGTGAAGCCGCGGGCGCGGGTCAGACCGTGCACCACACCCGACTTCTCGTACCGGTACACCGTCCCGAACTCGAAGAGGCGCAGCGGCAGTTCACGGTACGAGCGGCCGCGCGCGTCGAAGATCAGGTTGTGCATCGGGCAGTTCATCGGCTTGAGGTAGTAGTCCACGCCCTCGTCGAGCTGCATGGGCGGGTACATACCGTCCGCGTACCAGTCGAGGTGGCCGCTCTTCTCGAAGAGCTTCCCCTTGGTGGCGTGCGGGGTGTAGACGAACTCGTAGCCCTCTTCCTCGTGCCGCTTGCGCGAGTAGTCCTCCATCGCGCGGCGGATGATGCCGCCCTTGGGGTGGAAGACGGCGAGGCCGGAGCCGATCTCCTCGGGGATGGAGAAGAGGTCGAGCTCGTTGCCGAGCTTGCGGTGGTCGCGCTTCTCGGCCTCGACGAGGAAGTCCAGGTGGGCCTTGAGCTCGTCCTTGGTCGGCCAGGCGGTGCCGTAGATGCGCTGGAGCATCGGGTTGCGCTCGCTGCCGCGCCAGTAGGCGGCCGCGTTGCGCATCAGCTTGAACGCCGGGATGTGCCGGGTGCTGGGCAGGTGCGGGCCGCGGCAGAGGTCGCCCCAGCACTGCTCGCCGCTCTTGGCGTCCAGGTTGTCGTAGATGGTGAGCTCGCCGGCGCCGACCTCGACGTCGGCGCCCTCGCCGGCGGTGGCGGCGGAGCCCTTGAGGCCGATCAGCTCGAGCTTGTACGGCTCGGCGGCCAGCTCCTCGCGGGCGGACTCGTCGGTGACCACGCGGCGGGAGAACTTCTGCCCGCGCTTGATGATCTCCTGCATGCGCTTCTCGATGGCCTTGAGGTCATCGGGGTGGAACGGCTTCTCGACGTCGAAGTCGTAGTAGAAGCCGTCCTTGACCGGCGGGCCGATACCGAGCTTGGCCTCGGGGTAGAGCTGCTGCACGGCCTGGGCCATGACGTGCGCAGTGGAGTGGCGCAGGATGTCGAGGCCGTCCTTGCTGCCGATCGCGACCGGCTCGGCCTCGTCGCCGTCCTGGAGGACGTAGGCGAGGTCCTTGAGCTGGCCGCCGACGCGGGCGGCGATGATCGAGCGGTCGTCGGCGAAGAGCTCGGCGGCCGTAGTGCCCGTGGTCACCACGCGCTCTTCCCGATCGGGTTCGCGGTTGATGATTACCCGGACGTCCGTCACCGGTCTCTCCTGACGTGCTGGATTTCAGAGGACGCAACACTGCGCTGCGCGTGACGATGGTACCGAGAGCGCCGCCCCCGCCGTCCACCTACGTCCCTTCTCCCCCTTCCTCCGTCCCCTCTCCGAGCGACTTCAGCAGCCGCTCGCGGTCCTCTTCCTCCCAGCCGCACAGTTCCAGTCCGTGCGGGCGGGTCAGCCGGCGGAAGCCGCCGTGCCGCTCGAGCCGGCCGGAGATCCGGACCGGCAGCCCGGCGAGGTGGGCCTCGGCGGCAAGCCGGTAGTCGGGATCGGGCAGTCGGAGCTTGAGTTCGCGGACCTCGGCGCCGCCGAGGACGCGCAGCCGTACCGAGCCCGGGCCGGCCGGGTCGGCGCGCTTGAGCCGGGTGACCACGCCGACCACGGTGACGGCGACGGCAGGCTCGATCCGTTCCAGCAGCTCGGCGGCCTCGGCCAGGGCGGGCAGGTCGCCGGGTGAGAAGTCGAGGACGACCCGGCGGTCCCCGAAGCCGCCCGGGGTGCCGGCGGCGGGCGACCAGGCGACGGTGAGCCGGGCCGCGGTCGCGCCGCGTACGAGTTCCTCGACGGATTGGACGAGTTCCCGGCTGACCCCGGCCTGGACAGCGTTCTCAAAGGCCTCGGGCCCGCCGCTGACCCGGCGGTAGTCGACCGCGTCGCGCAGCGCCTCCAGGGCGCGGACGAGGGTGGTGACGGCGGCGCGGCCTTCGGGGGCGGGGGTGTGGGCAGTGAGGGCGGTGCCTTGTTCGACCACCAGGACGCGGTCCAGGAAGTCCCCGGCGGGGCCGTCCAGCCGGGCTCCGAAGTAGGCGGCCCTGGTCCGGGCGGCCTTGGCTCCGGCGGCGAGCATCCCGCGTGCCGCCTGCCGGAGCCGCTCGGCGTCGTCCCAGGGGGTGGCCTCGGCGGAGCCGGGCGGTTCGCGGCGCCAGCGCAGTTCGTCGCCGGGGACGGCGAGGGCGAGCAGGATCGATCGGGCCGAGGGGGTGCGGGAGCGGGAGAGCGCGGTGACGGCGTCGGCGAGGAGTTCGACGGCGTCGTCGAAGCCGTCTCCGGCGGGGACGAGGAGGCTGGTGCCGGGTTCGTCGTCGGGCGGGGTCCAGCGGCCGTAGCGGGCGGCCGGTCCGCCGCGGCGGACCCAGCCGTGCCGGGCGAGCAGGGTGGCCAGCACCGCGGGGTCGACGGTGGCCGGGTCGGGCAGGGCCTGGGCCGGCTCACCCGGTCCGTACGGCGGTGTCATGGGGTCGGCTCCTAGGGCGTGTCTTGTGGATCTTGCTGGCGTCGCGGACCCGGCAAGGATCCGCAAGACACGCCCTGACTGCCGGGGCCGGGCGGTCACGGGCTGCCGCCCGCGCCGACCCGGGCCATGATGTCGCAGAGCGCGCGGTCGTCGAAGACCTTGTCGGTGGGCACCCGGACGTTGGTGCGCCGCTGTCCGGTGACCGGGTGGCCGGCCAGGTTGACCCAGTAGCAGCAGTGCCGCAGCTCCAGGGCGTCCGGGCGGGCCCGCAGCCAGTGGTCGACCCGGCTCGGCAGCAGCATCACGACCAGGATCCGGGGCACGGCGACCCGGGCCCGGGCGAGTTTGCGCAGGTGGTCGTTGTCCAGCGTGAAGCTGAAGAACCGCCCGGCCGGGGAGGGCGCGATCTGCTGGGTGGCCTTGAGCTGGATCTTGATGGTGACCTCGTCGTCCACCTCGTGCGCCCGGGACCCGTGGTTGACCTGCCAGTCGATGCCGTTGTCCGGGAACGGCTGGGAGAGCGAGCAGCCGGCCGCGGCGGCGACCGCGTGCAGATAGCCGACCTGCAGCGTCTCCATGCAGGCGGTGACCGCGAGGTTCCCGCGCAGGACGGCCGCCGCTTCTTCGGGCTGCGGCTGTGTCAGTGCCATCGCCCGTGGCCTCCCCCGGCTCCGGGCCCGTCCGGATTCGAACGGGACAGTCGATTCGAACGGGACGGTCATGGGCAGGATCCCCGGTCCGGCCTGGGCCAAACGGGTTGAAGGGCCGTCAGAACCGGGTATCAACCGGGCGCGGAACGCTTGCCTGAGGGGCAGTCATGCAGCAGCACTGGTACACCGGCCCACTCGCCTCCTTCGACACCGAGACCACCGGCGTGGACGTGGAGCACGATCGGATCGTCTCCGCCGCCCTGGTCGTCCAACTCGCCCCGGGCGCACCGGTGCGGACCACCACCTGGCTCGCCGATCCGGGCGTTCCGATCCCGGACGGCGCCCGCGCGGTGCACGGCATCACCGACGAGCACGTCCGGTTGCACGGCCGGCCGGCCCGCTCGGTGGTGGCGGAGGTCACCCGCGCACTGGCGGCCGAGGCCCGGGCCGGGCACCCGGTGGTGGTGATGAACGCGCCCTACGACCTGACGCTGCTGGACCGGGAGTTGCGCCGCCATCACGGGCTCACGCTGGTCGGCGGCCTGGCGGCGGCCGGGCTGCAGGTGCTGGATCCGCGGGTGCTGGACAAGCACGTGGACCGCTACCGCAAGGGCCGCCGGACCCTGACCGACCTGTGTGCCCACTACGGCGTGGAGCTGGCCGGGGCGCACGACGCGGGGGCGGACGCGACGGCGGCGCTGGCGCTGACCCGGCGAATAGGCGCCCGCTACCCGGCGGCGCTCGGCGGGCTGACGGCGGCTGAGCTGCACCTGCGACAGGGGGTCTGGCACGCGGCGCAGGCACGCGGGCTGCAGAGCTGGTTCGACCGCTCGGGGGTGGCGGAGCGGGTGGACCTCTCGTGGCCGCTGCGGCCGGCCCGGTGCGGCTGCGGGCGCCGGTTGGAACCGGAGCACGGCTGCGAGGCGGCGGCGTAGCGGGCGGCCCCGGAAGCTCGGGCCCGGAACGCGCCGCAGGCCCTGACCGGTTTCCTGGTCAGGGCCTGCGTGCTGTCCGGTGGGCGATACTGGGATCGAACCAGTGACCCCTTCGGTGTGAACGAAGTGCTCTCCCGCTGAGCTAATCGCCCGGGCAACGAGAAGAACTGTAGCACCATTCGGGGGGTGTCGTACAACTCGCCCGTTCCGGGGTACCGCCGACACATCCACAGAACTCGCGCTCCATGCGGAAGGTGACTGTGCTTCAGCCGATTACCGACGGCCCTTCAGGCGGATTCCGGAAATACATGTAAGGCCCAGCCGATAATCGGCCGGGCCTCACATATCACAATGCATTCCGGTGGGCGATACTGGGATCGAACCAGTGACCCCTTCGGTGTGAACGAAGTGCTCTCCCGCTGAGCTAATCGCCCGGGTGCAGGGAAAACATTACCGCATCCCGGAGGGTGGTCCGAACGCCCTCCCTGGTCGCCGGCCCGGGCCCGGGCCGCTCAGCTCTCGTCCAGCCGCCAGGGGACGACCAGGCCGTAGCGGGCGAGGTACAAGGCCCCCACCGCGACGACGGCGGCCAGCCCGATCGCGGTGACCGTCAGGTTGCGGCGGCGCACCCGCGGGTCCAGGGCCCGCCGGGCGGCCTCGGCGACCTTGCGGCGGGTCCAGCGCAGGGCCAGCCGGGCCCAGACGAACTCGGTGGCCCAGATCCCCATGCCCAGGAAGATCACCACCCAGCCGGGGCCGGGCAGCGGCAGCATCACCACGCCGAGCCCGACCACGGCGAGGCCGACCAGGAAGACCGCCACCTGCCAGGCCCGGTGCAGAGCGCGGGAACGGCGCACGAAGGCCGGAGCCCGGGAGCCGACCGCCCGGGAGCCGCCGACCGCCGTGTCATCCGGCGTGACGGGTTCACCCGTTCTCGTGTTCCCGCCCGTCTTGTCGTTTCGCACAGTCATGCCAGGAAACTAACCAAGAAGTGGCTCGGTAATGCCCGGCCCGGCCGCTCCGCGACGATTCCGCAATGCGCCGTAAGGGGTACGACTCGCGCCCGAATCGGGACAGAGGGGTTTACATCGGTCTTGGGGGTGGGATGGTCCGTTCGCCGACGTGCGATTCCCCGAGCGCACACTGAGCGAAAGGCCATGGCGCTTATGAACACCACGGTCAGCTGCGAGCTGCACCTGCGCCTCATCGTGTCCAGCGAGTCCTCACTGCCCGTCCCCGCGGGCCTGCGCTACGACACTGCCGACCCCTACGCCGTGCACGCGACGTTCCACACGGGCGCCGACGAGACCGTGGAGTGGGTGTTCGCCCGAGATCTCCTCGCGGAGGGGCTGCATCGACCCACCGGTACCGGCGACGTCCGGGTGTGGCCGTCGCGCAGTCACGGGCAAGGGGTGGTCTGCATCGCGCTGAGCTCTCCGGAAGGAGAAGCCCTGCTGGAGGCCCCTGCCCGGGCGCTTGAGTCGTTCCTCAAGCGGACGGACGCCGCGGTGCCGCCCGGCACCGAACACCGCCACTTCGACCTCGACCGGGAGCTGTCCCACATCCTCGCCGAAAGCTGACCCCGGCCGGAGGCGGTCACGCCCCGCCGACGGCGGAGCAGCACCCCCTGCCGTCATCGCAGCCGTCCTACTCGGGGGCACGGCAGCGGACTGAGCCGCGCACGACGCGGTCTCGGGGCCGGTGGATGGCCCGCTCCCACCGGAGCGGGCCCACAGCACCGCAGGCGCCCCGCCCCCCGGCCCGCCCCCCCCACGGGGGGCCCGGCGCGGGGGCCGGCGCCCACCTCTGTCCGGGGGGGCGCCCCGCCGCGGGCGACCGACGCCGAGGCGGGGGGGCCGCGGGGGGGGGGGGCCCCGCCCGCGCCCCCCCCCCCCCCCGCGGGCGCGCGGCCCCCCGGCGCGCCGGGGCGGGGGGGGGGCGGGCGGCGGGGCGCCCCCCCCCCCCGACGTCTGTCCGGGGTCGCGCCCAGCCGCGGTCTCCGTACGCCGATCCGGGGGCGCAGCGGCGGGACGACGCCCGGTTTCGGATGCTCTGACGGGATCCGTACACGCATTCGAAAGAACGCGCCGCCCTTCTGGCACAAGGCCCGGTATGGTCTGGGGGTAACCGTGGACGCGGGGTATCGGAGTCCCCCTGCGCGAGGAGCCCCCAACGTGCTGATCACCCATGACACCGAGTGCGCGCTGAGCATCCTCGTGGAGCTGCTCAACACCGCACCCGAGGTGTGCGGCGCCGAGCGGCTGCCGGACGTCGCCGCGCTCGACGCCTTCGTGGTCCGCCAGGAGATCAGCGAGATCGACTCGCTGACCGAGGACGACCTGCGCCGGGTGCACGAGCTGCGCACCCGGCTGCGCGAGGTGTTCGGGACGGAATCCACCGCGGAGGCCGCCGAGCTGGTCAACGCGATCGTCGCGGCCGCCGGGACGACGCCCCGGCTGACCAACCACGACGACCACGACTGGCACATCCACTACTTCGCGCCGCACGCCGCGCTCGGCGACCACCTGGCGGCCGAGCTGGGCATGGCGCTGGCCTTCATCCTCATGGCGGGCGAGCGGGAGCGGCTGCGCCGGTGCGAGGCGCCGGACTGCGCGCGGGTCTTCGTGGACCTCTCCCGGAACCGCTCCCGGCGCTACTGCGACAGCCGCACCTGCGGCAACCGGCTGCACGTCGCCGCGTACCGGGCTCGCCAGCGCTCGGCCGAGGCCGTCCCCTCCGCCTGAGCGGGATCCCGCGTTCGGGATCCCGCCCTCGGATCCGGCGGTCGGATGCGGCGGTCAGATCCCGCGCTTGCGGAGGATCTCCTCGATGTCGTCGAAGTCGCCGAGGCCGTCGTCGCGCTTGCCGCCACCCTGCTTCTTCGCCGCCTTGGGCGCCGGTGCCACCGCCGGGCGCTCGGGCGCCGGTCCGGCGGCCGCGGGGCGCTCCGGCGAGGCCTCGACGGCGCCGCGGCGGCCCACCCAGCGGGTGGTGACCAGCAGGACGGCGGAGACCCCGAGCAGCACGATGCCGGCCCACACCCGGGGGTCGAAGACCAGGTTCGCCGCCCAGTCGGCGAACGCCCGGCCGATCGTGCTCGCCAGCGGGAACAGCCCGGTCAGGTAGAGCCCGGCGGGCAGCAGGGCGACCGCGAACCAGCGGGTCGCCGACAGGAAGCGCCGCTTGTAGGCCCGCAGGCCCGCGACTGCGACCCCGCCCGCGGTGAGGATGAAGCTGATCGCCGCGCTCAGCACGGGGCCACCCCTTCGCGTCCGGTGGTCCTGGTCATCGGTGCCTCCCTGTCGGTCCGCCCTCGGGCGCACCACCGGCCGGAGCGGGCGCCCACTAGTGGAACACTGGGGGAATGATCGATGGTTCCCTCCCCCGCCTTGAGTTCTGGTGCGACCTGCAGTGCCCGGACTGCCGTACCGCGCTGGACGACGTACGGGCGCTGCGCGCGCAGTACGGCGACGCGCTGCCCGTGGAGCTGCGGCACTTCCCGCTGGAGAAGCACAAGCACGCCTACGCCGCCGCGGAGGCGGCCGAGGAGGCGTTCGCCCAGGGGCTCGGCTGGCCGTTCGTGGAGGCGCTGCTGGCCCGGGTCGAGGAGCTGGACGCGCGGGGGCAGCAGGTGCTGCTGGACGTCGCCCGCGAGGTCGGGGTGGACGTCGAGGAGGTCGACACCGCGCTGATCGACGGCCGGCACATGCTGACCGTCGACTCCGACCAGGCCGAGGGGAAGGCGATCGGGGTCACGGGCACGCCGACGTACGTGATCGGCGGCGAGCGCCTGGACGGCGGGCAGAGCCAGGACGGTCTGCGGGAGCGGATCACGGCCGTCATCGAGGCGTCGCGGGCTTCCTGACGGCACGTCAGAGCGCCTTGCCGTAGAGGCGCTCGGTGGCCGAGTAGCCGAGCGAGTCGTAGAGCCGGATGGCGATCTCGTTGTCGGCGAAGACGTTGAGGCCGAGGTTGCGCACGCCGGCGGCGAGGCACTCCCGCTCGGCGAGCAGCATCAGGGCGCGGCCGTGTCCGCGGCCCCGGTGGCCCGGGAGCACCTCCACGACCATCACCCAGGCGAGCGGTTCGCCGTCCGGCAGGTCGCGCAGGTGGAGGGCCACCCAGATCGAGCCGCACGGTTCCGATCCGCCGGCGGCGTCGTACAGGCTGCTCAGGACGGCGCCGGGGGTCTCGGCGCCCTGCGGGAGCAGGTTCCGCCGGTCGCCGCCCGACTTGGCGCGCGCCTGCTCCTCGGTGAGGCCGGAGGCCACGAGCGAGTGGGCGAAGCGCTCCGCGCCCCCGTCGAGCCAGGCCTGAAGTGCCGCGGCCTCGATCGGGCGCGCGGTCAGTCCGGCGGGCAGGGCGGGGGCGTCGGTCAGGCGCTTGTTCAGGGTCCGCATCCGCTCGGTGTAGCCGAGGGTGGCGGCGAGGGCGCGGGCGATCGGCGCCGATTCGGGGATCCTGGCGTCCACCCGGACGCAGCCCCAGTGGCGCAGCACCTCCTCCGCGGCCAGCGCGCCGAACGTGCCGCGGCCCCGGCCGCGCCCTTCGGTGACTTCCAACTCCGATATCTCACCCCAGAGTTGGCCTCCGTACGGGGTGGAGGTGGTGCGCAGTGTGCCGACCGGGTGGCCGTTCGACAGGATCCGCCAGCGTCTGGTGCGGCCACCGGCCGCGGTGGGTGTCTCCGGGCCCTCGGGGCGCAGCGTGGTGGTCATGTGGTGGTCCCTTCCCCTTGCTCGGGAGGTTATCCACGCGGCCGGTTCCGTCTCCCGGAGGCGGGCATCACGGGTCGAGGTCGTCGCCGCTGCGCTCGGTGAAGACGGCCATGGCCTTGGCGGTCACGGGGCCGATGCCGGGCAGTTCGCGGTCGTCGACGCGGGTGACGGCCTGGACGTCGCGGGTGGTGGAGGTCAGAAAGACCTCCTCGGCGTCCTGGAGGGCGTCGAGCGGGAGGTCGGCCTCCTCGGCGCCGCACCAGTCGATGACGAGCCGCCGGGTGATGCCGGCCAGGCAGCCGGAGGCGAGGGCCGGGGTGAGCAGGCGGCCGCCGATGACCACGAAGACGTTGGAGCCGGTGCCCTCGCAGAGTCGGCCGGCGGTGTTGGCGAACAGGGCCTCGGAGGCGCCGGCGCGATGGGCGGCGGCCAGGGCGACGACGTTCTCGGCGTACGAGGTGGTCTTGAGGCCGGCGACGGCGCTGTGCTCGTTGCGGCGCCAGGGGACGACGGCGACGGCGGTCTCGTCGGGGCGGCGGTTGATGGCGCCGAGGGCGACGACGAGGGTGGGGCCGGTGGTGCCGCGCTCCGAGCCGAGCGGGGCCTGCCCGCCGGTGTAGGTCACGCGCAGGCGGCCGAGCGGCGCGGGGTTGGCGGCGAGGACCTGGGCGCAGGCCTCGCGGACCAGGTCGTGGTCGGGGTCGGGCAGGCCGAGGCCGCGGGCGGAGCGGGTGAGCCGGTCGAGGTGGCGGGTGACCGCGAAGGCCTTGCCGTCGACGGTCTTCATGGTCTCGAAGACGCCGTCGCCGGTGGTGAGGCCGTGGTCGAGGACCGAGACGGCGGCGTCGGCGGAGTCGACGAGGGTGCCGTTGACCCAGCTCGTGGTGCGGTTGTGCATCGAGGTCTGCTCCTCAGCGGTGGGCGCGGTGAGCGGTGCGGCTCATTCCCCGGTCTGGTCGGGTTCGCGGTCCGACGCTATCGCGACCAGTCGGGCGGCCTTCAGTTCGGTTTCCGCCCACTCGCGGTCGGGGTCGGAGCCCCAGGTGATGCCGGCGCCGGTGCCGAAGCGCAGGACGGGCGTGCCGGGGTCGGTCCGGTCGAGCCAGAAGGTGCGGATGCCGACGGCGAGTTCGCCCTCGCCGCAGTCGGCGTCGACCCAGCCGACGGCGCCGCAGTAGGGGCCGCGCGGGGCGGTCTCCAGGGCGTCGATGATCCGCAGCGCGCTGGATTTGGGGGCGCCGGTGACGGAGCCGGGCGGGAAGGTGGCGGTGAGGAGTCCGGGCCAGCCGACGTCCTCGCGCAGGGTGCCCTCGACGGTGGAGACCAGGTGGACCAGGCCGGGGTGCTTCTCGACGGCGCAGAGGTCGGGGACGGTGACGCTGCCGGTGTCGCAGACGCGGCCGAGGTCGTTGCGGACCAGGTCCACGATCATCACGTTCTCGGCATGGTCCTTGTCGAGGAGGTCGTCCTCGGTGCGGCCGGTGCCCTTGATCGGGCCGGAGGAGACGGTGCGGCCGGTGCGGCGCAGGTAGAGCTCGGGTGAGGCGGTGGCGATCTCGACGCCGTGCCCGGGCAGTCGGATGGTGCCGGCGTAGGGGGCGGGGTTGCCGTGGGCGAGGAGGCCGGTGAGGGCGTCGATGTCGCTGAGGTCCGGGTCGGGCAGCGGCGCGGACAGCACCCGGCAGAGGTTGGCCTGGTAGACCTCGCCGGCGGCTATGTGCTCGCGGATGCGGCGTACGCCCGCGGTGTAGGCGGTGCGGTCCAGGGAGCTGTGCCAGCTGCCGGCGTCCGGGCCGCGCCAGCCGGCGCCGGAGGGCGGGGCGGGGGCGGGGCGGACCTCGTCGAAGCGGGCGCAGGTCAGTCGGCCCTCGAAGTCGTAGGCGACGGCCCAGTAGCCGGAGGAGTCGAGGGCGGCCGGGTCCGAGGTGACGTCGCGCAGTCCGGTGGCCAGGCGGCCGCCGAAGCGGGCGAGCGGGGTGCTGGGGTCGGGGTGGCCGGACACGGTTCTCCTGCGCGGTGTGCTGGGCGGCGGTGCCTGAAGTGTAGGTCGGGGGCGCGGGCCCGGCCCTGGTGAGCCGCCGTGCGACGGCGCGCGAGCCGGGGCGTGAGCCTGGAGGTGGCATCCGGCCCCTGGTGCGGGTCCGGATGCGGGCCCGGGAACGAGCGGCCTCGGGCGTCGCGCAGGTGTGCGTCGGGTGGCGTGCGGATGATCATCCGGGAGCGCCGCAGGTGGCGGCCGTGGCCGCCCGTGAGGGCTGACGGAACGGCACGCGGGGGGCATCCCCTCGGCACGCTGCGGGAACGGATTTTTAGCTGGCCCAGGAATCCGCTAGAGTTCAACACGTCGCCAGGGAGCGCAGCCGAGAAAAACGGTGAAGATCCCGGGAGACAGGCGGACGTGGCTCAGTTGGTAGAGCATCACCTTGCCAAGGTGAGGGTCGCGAGTTCGAATCTCGTCGTCCGCTCGATGGAGAACAGTGTAAGATCGTTCTTCGTGTGTTGCCTGGTGGAGTGGCCGAGAGGCGAGGCAACGGCCTGCAAAGCCGTGTACACGGGTTCAAATCCCGTCTCCACCTCCAAGAGGTTCACCCGGTTCCACCGGGAGACCTCCCCGCGCGATTAGCTCAGCGGGAGAGCACTACCTTGACACGGTAGGGGTCACTGGTTCAATCCCAGTATCGCGCACGTCGGGCCCTTCGGGGTCTGCTGCAGGACCGCCACACCAGGCGCGATTAGCTCAGCGGGAGAGCACTACCTTGACACGGTAGGGGTCACTGGTTCAATCCCAGTATCGCGCACAGTAACGGCCGGGGTCGCAATCCGTAAGGGTTGCGGCCCCGGCCTTTTGCATGCACCGGTCGTGGTGAGGATCGGCCGGTCGTCATGAACCGGTCGTCATGAAGAAGAAGAGCCGCGTACGGACGCCCTCACCGACGTCCGTACGCGGCGTCTCCGCCTGCCGGGGCGCTCTGCGCACCGCTCACGCCCGTCCGCGTGTCAGCGCGGCCGCGGCCCTCCCCGGCGGCACCGCTCCCCGTCCCCAGGGGACCGGTGCCCGTTCTGTGGCCGCCCGCAGGGGGCGGCGTCCTTTCTCAGGTGGCGCCTGAGACCTCAGCGGCCGATCAGATCGGCGACTGCCTGGGCCTGGTTCGCCATTTGGTCCCATCCACCGAAGAGCAGGACCAGGAGCACGGCGCACGGCAGGGCCATGGCCAACGCCACCGCGGGGTGCCGGGTGGGCTGCTCCGTGGTGGACCGGGACTGGACGGAGGCCGGCCGACGGCGGCGGGGGGTTCCCGTGAGCTGCGGTGCCATGCCCTGACTCCTGATCCGGTCGAGTTGGCGCGGTGGACGGCTTACCTCGGGGGACGAGCTCCCCGTCCACCGCTGGGCACAACGCTATTGGGCAGGGGCCCTGCGGACGTCATGCCGTCGTACTGTTCCTCGGACGTCCCGGAGGATGACGCCCGGACTTGAGGCCTACTACCGCAGGGGGAGGGAAGGCTGATCCAACCCCCGAGGGAACCCTGAGGGCCAACCCCGAGAGGCGATCCGGCACCCCTGTGACCTGCAGGTCAACGCAAGATCAGACAATCGCACGGCGGCTTCAGGTGTTGCGTATCAGCACACCGCAGCGGGCAGTCCGTAAGCTGTGCCAGACAGAACTGACGATGGCCCAACCGACGGGGCCTCACCCACAGGCTGACGGAGAACGGGACATGGCGATGATGCGGCTGAGGCGTGAGGACCCCCGCATCGTCGGGCCGTACCGCCTGCACCGGCGACTGGGCGCCGGCGGCATGGGTGTGGTCTACCTCGGATCCGACCGCCGCGGGCAGCGCGTCGCGCTCAAGCTGATCCGCGCCGAACTCGCCGAGGACCAGGAGTTCCGCACCCGCTTCGCCCGCGAGATCGCCGCCGCCTCCCGGATCCGGGGCGGCTGCACCGCCCGCGTGGTCGGCTCGGACATCGAGGCCGACCGGCCCTGGCTGGCCACCGCCTACGTGCCCGGGCCCTCGCTGTACAAGCAGGTCGGCGACGAGGGGCCGATGAGCTGGCCCGAGGCGGCCCGGATCGGGGCCGCGCTCGCCGACGGGCTGGTCAAGGTGCACGAGGCCGGGGTGGTCCACCGCGACCTCAAACCCTCCAACATCCTGCTCTCACCGCGTGGCCCGCGGATCATCGACTTCGGCATCGCGTGGTCGCGCGGCGCCAGCACGCTCACCCACGTCGGCACGGCGGTCGGCTCCCCCGGCTTCCTCGCCCCCGAGCAGGTACGCGGGGTCGCCGTCACGCCCGCCACCGACGTCTTCGCCTTCGGGGCCACCCTCGCGTACGCGCTCACCGGGGACACCCCGTTCGGGTCGGGGGCGTCCTCCGAGGTGATGCTGTACCGGGTCGTCCACGAGGAACCCGACCTGTCCACGGTGCCGCCCCAGCTTTCTCCACTGATCCGGGCCTGCCTGGCCAAGGAACCCGCCGAACGGCCCGGTGCGGCCGCGCTGCACGAGCGGCTCAGCGAACTGGCGGCGCGCGGCACGGCCGCCGGGGCCTCCGGCGGCGGTGCGCGCGCGGCCCGGCCGGGACGGGCGGCGGCCGCACCCGCCCCGCAGGACGGTGCCCGGCCGGGCGTTCCGGCGCCCGGACGCTCGCCCGAGCCGCCCGCCGCTGCGCGGGCCCGGGCGGCCGCGGGCCGTGCCGGTGCGCCGGTTTCCGGAACGGCGGGGCGCCGCCCGCACGGGGCGGCCGCGCCGCTCCCCCGGCCCGAGCCGACACCCGTGACCCGTCCGCTGCGCCGGCGTCCCGACCGTCCGCACACTCCGCCCCCGGACCGGCCCGGCCCCCGGGACCGCCAGCACACCCCCGCCCCCGGCGGGCGGCCCGGCACGGCACGGCAGCGGCTGCTGCGGCAGCGGCTCGTGGTCTTCGTCACCGTGACCATCGGGGTGGCGCTGGCCATCGCGGCGGCGCAGGGATGCGAGGACCGGGGCAACCAGGGTCTGAGGCCGCCCACCAGGGTGGTCGCGAGTGTGAGCGGCGGCGGTGCCAGTGGTGGCAGCGGCGGCGGCCAACTGGCGGTGCCGGGGACGTCCGTGGACGTCGCCCCGCAGCCCTCGGCCACGCCCCTCCCGGCAGCGGCTCGCGGCGGCGCGGCGGACGGCTCCCTGGCTGCCCCGCAGGCGCCGGTGCCGGCGGTCGACTGGCCGAACCGCAGCTACCCCGACGGCGCGGGCGGACCGGCCATCGCGCTGAAGGACGGGCACTCGGCCGGGGCCGGGCCGCAGGTCGCCCTGAGCGCGGTGCTGCCGGCCCGGTACAAGGGCCTGCCGGCCGCGGTCGTGGTCCTACGGCGGGCGGAGGGCTCGGCGCCGGTCGACCTCGTCCAGCTCTACACCTTCGCCGGGGACACGCCTGTCGCCACCACCTCCCGCACCTCGGCGGCGGACCCGCAGGCGACGGCCGCCTGGCGACTGGACGGCAGCACGGTCGTCCGCGAGGAGCGCGTCGCCGCCACGGGCGCCGTCACCTCCACCCGCTACACCGTCCGCGCCGACGGCACCCTCGACGAGTCCTGGCCCGGCGCCCCCGGCGGCCCCACCCCGCCCCCCGCCGCCGCCCCGGCCCCGCCCACGGCCCCGAAGGGCTGACCCGACACGATTCGGCTGGGCGTCCGCGCGGGACGTCGGGCCCGCCGACTCCTGGCGCAAGGCCTGGCTCCGGCGTGAAGTAGGGGCAAGGGGCCCGGCATCCACGAAGGGCCGGCATCAGAAGTCGGGCCCGCCGACTTCTGATGACGCGGTGACGGGTCCAGCCGTGACGGTCCCAGGAGCGGGAGGGGCGGCGGGCCCGGGGACGTCAGGGGGTGGTGACGGCATAGAAGGCCACGGCTGCGGCGGCGCCCACGTTGAGCGAGTCGATGCCGTGTGCCATCGGGATGCGGACGGGGTGGTCGGCGGCGGCGATGGCGTGGGGGGTGAGGCCGTCGCCCTCGGCGCCGAGCAGGAGAGCGGCCTTGGGGAGGCGGTGCGGGGTGAGGCCGGCGAGGTCGACGGCGTTGTCCGCGGGGGTGAGGGCGAGGAGGGTGAAGCCGGCCGCGCGGACGGTGTCGAGGGCGGCGGGCCAGGGGTCCAGGCGGGCGTACGGGACCGCGAAGACGGCACCCATCGAGACCTTGACGGCGCGCCGGTAGAGCGGGTCGGCGCAGTCCGGCGAGAGCAGGACCGCGTCCATTCCGAGGGCGGCGGCGCTGCGGAAGATGGCGCCGAGGTTGGTGTGGTCGACCAGGCCCTCCAGGACGGCGACCCGGCGGGCCCCGGCGAGCAGGTCGGCGGCGTCCGGGAGGGGCTTGCGCTCCATCGAGGCGAGCGCGCCGCGGTGGACGTGGTAGCCGGTGACGGCTTCGGCGAGCGCGGGCTCGACCACGTGGACCGGGGCGTCGGCCTCGGCGATGACGTCGGCCATCACGTCCAGCCACTTGGTGGTGAGCAGCATCGACCGCATCCGGTAGCCGGCGGCGAGGGCGCGGCGGATGACCTTCTCCCCCTCGGCGATGAACAGGCCCTCGGCGGGTTCGCGGCGGCGGCGCAGTTCGACGTCGGTGAGGCCGGTGTAGTCGGCGAGGCGGGGGTCGGCCGGGTCGGTGATGGTGCTGGGTTCGGACACCCTGTGATCTTGCCAAGCCGGGACGGGGAAGGCCAAACGGCCGAGGGGACGGGGTGGTCCCCGGCTAGTCGGAGTGCAAATATGACCGTATGGCCCGTTATCCGGGCCGATCCTGGGCTCCGTCGGCCTCTGGCGCCACTGGCTCCGCCGGCTCCTCCGGTGGGCGCCCACACGGTCGGCCACAGCTGCCGCGCGCGAAGCGGGCGTGGCCGGTGTGGCACCGGTCGGTGGCCGGGCAGGTGTTCGCGCTGCAGATCCTGATCGTCCTGCTGCTGGTGGCGGCCGCCGTGGTGGCGCTGGTGGTGCAGTCGCACAAGGACGCCGACAACGAGGCCCGCAACCGGTCGGTGGCGGTCGCCCAGACCTTCGCCAACTCGCCGGGCATGGTGGCTGCCCTCCGCTCCCCCGACCCGACCGCGATCCTCCAGCCGAAGGCGCAGTCCGCGCGGATCGCCTCGGGCGTGGACTTCATCGTCGTCCTGAGCAACCAGGGCATCCGCTACACCCACCCGAACCCGGCCCGGATCGGCCAACCGTTCGTCGGCAACTACCAGCCCGCACTGCACGGCCAGGTGGTGACCGAGCACATCACGGGCACGCTCGGCCCGCTGGTGCAGGCGGTGGTCCCGGTGTACGCACCGGACGGCCAGGTGGTCGGGCTGGTCTCGGCGGGCGTCACGCTGGCGAACGTCAGCACGGCGAGCGAGCGTCAGCTGCCGGTGGTGCTGGGCGCGGCGGCCGGCGCGATCGGGCTGGCCACGCTAGGAACGGCGCTGATCAGCCGTCGGCTGCGGCGGCAGACGCGCGGGCTGGGCCCGATCGAGATGACCCGGATGTACGAGCACCACGCGGCCGTCCTGCACGCGGTGCGCGAGGGCGTCGTGATCGTCGGCGGGGACGGCCGACTACTGCTCTGCAACGACGAGGCTCGGCGGCTGCTGGACCTGCCGCCGGACGCCGAAGGCCGTCCGGTGGCCGGGCTGGGCCTCGAACAGGCGCCACTGGAGCTGCTGACCGCCAACCGCCAGGTGACCGACGAGGTGGTGCTGGCCGGGGAGCGGCTGCTGGCGGTGAACGTCCGGCTGACCGACCAGGCCCCCGGCGGCCTGCCCGGCTGCGTCGCCACGCTGCGTGACTCCACCGAGCTGCTGGCGCTGTCCGGCCGGGCCGAGCGCGCGCAGCGGCGGCTGCGGCTGCTGTACGACGCCGGGGTGACGGTGGGCAGCACGCTGGACGTGACGCGGACGGCGGAGGAGCTGGCGCAGGTCGCCGTGCCCCGGTTCGCGGACTTCGTGACGGTGGACGTCGCGGAGCAGGTGCTGGTGGGCGAGGAGCCGCCCCCGGGTTCCTCGCTGGGGCGGATGCGGCGGGCGGCGGTGACGGGCGTGCGGGACGACGCGCCGTTCTACCCGGTCGGCACGGTGCTGGACGTGGTGCCCGCGACCCCGCTGGCCGGGGCGCTGCACAGCGGAAAGCCGGGCCTGGAGCCGAAGCTGGCGGAGGCCCGGCGGTGGCGCGATCAGGACCCGGAGCGGTCGGCGCAGGTGCTGGAGTACGGGGTGCACTCCCTGGTGCGGGTGCCGCTGCGGGCGCGCGGGGTGCTGCTGGGGGTGGCCCGGTTCTGGCGGGCACAGCGGGCGGAGCCGTTCGAGACGGACGACCTGGCGCTGGCCGAGGAGCTGGTGTCGCACGCGGCGGTGTGCATCGACAACGCCCGCCGCTACACCCGGGAGCACGCGATGGCGGTGACGCTGCAGCACAGCCTGCTGCCGCGCCGGCTGCCGGCCCAGAACGCACTGGACGTGGCGCACCGCTACCTGCCGGCCCAGGCCGGGGTGGGCGGGGACTGGTTCGACGTGATCCCGCTGCCGGGCGCGCGGGTGGCCCTGGTGGTCGGGGACGTGGTGGGGCACGGGCTGCACGCGGCGGCGACGATGGGCCGGCTGCGCACCGCGATCCACAACTTCTCGACCCTGGACCTGCCGCCGGACGAGCTGCTGGGGCACCTGGACGAGCTGGTGAACCGGATCGACCAGGACGAGGCGGCGAGCGGCGAGAGCGCCGGGCTGACCGGGGCGACCTGCTTGTACGCGATCTACGACCCGGTGTCGCGGCGCTGCACGCTGGCCACCGCCGGGCACCCGCCGCCGGCCGTGGTGGACCCGCAGGGCCGGGTGGTGTTCCCGGAGCTGCCGACCGGGCCGCCGCTCGGGCTGGCGGTGCTGCCGTTCGAGACCGCCGAGCTGGACCTGGCCGAGGGCAGTCGGCTGGTGCTCTACACGGACGGGCTGGTGGAGGACCGCGACCGGGACATCGACGAAGGGCTGGAGCTGTTGCGGACGGCGCTGACCGGCCCGCCGCGCACGCCCGAGCAGACCTGCGCGGACGTGCTCGGGGCGATGCTGCCGACGCACCCGCAGGACGACATCGCGCTGCTGGTGGCGCAGACCAGGGTGCTGGCGCCGGACCAGGTGGCGGAGTGGGAGGTGCCGTCCGACCCGGCGGCGGTGGGTGCCGTCCGGGCAGAGGTGGCGCGGCGGCTGGAGGCCTGGGGGCTGGACGAGGCCGCGTTCGTCACCGAGCTGATCCTGAGCGAGCTGGTGACCAACGCGATCCGGTACGGCTCCGGGCCGATCCGGGTGCGGCTGCTGCGGGACCGGGCGCTGATCTGCGAGGTGTCGGACGGCAGCAGCACCTCGCCCCACCTGCGGTACGCGGCGACCGAGGACGAGGGCGGGCGCGGGCTGTTCCTGGTCGCGCAGTTCGCGGACCGCTGGGGGACGCGCTACACGGCGACCGGGAAGGTCATCTGGACGGAGCAACCGCTGGAGTAGGAAGTCGGCCGGGCCGACTTCCCACTCCGGGAGGGTCCAGTCCGGGAGGGCCCACTCTGGAAGGGTCCGCTCCGGGAGGGCCTACGGCCGGAAGGCGGCGGCCAGGACATTGACGACGTCCCCGATGACGATGACCGCCGGAGGCTTGACGCCCTCGGCCTCGACCACCGCGGCGACAGTGCCCAGGGTGGCGTCCACCCGGCGCTGGGCGGCGGTGGTGCCCTCCTGGACGATCGCAACCGGGGTGGTCGCCGGGCGGCCGTACTCGACCAGTCGGGCGGCGATCGCGCCGATCTTGTCCACGGCCATCAGCAGCACCAGGGTGCCGCTCATCTTCGCGGCGGCCTCCCAGTTGGTCAGGGAGCGCTCGTCGTCCGGGCCGACGTGGCCGGAGATCACCGTGAACTCGTGCGTCATGCCCCGGTGGGTGACCGGGACGCCGGCCGAGGCCGGGACGCTGATCGAGCTGGAGATCCCGGGCACGACGGTGACCGGAAGACCCGCCTCGGCGCAGGCCAGCAGCTCCTCGCCGCCGCGCCCGAAGACGTACGGATCGCCGCCCTTGAGCCGGACCACGAACTTGCCGGCCTTGGCGTGCTCGATCAGCGTGCGGTTGATCGCCTCCTGGGCCATGAACCGGCCGTACGGGATCTTGGAGGCGTCGATCACCTCGACGTGCTCGGGCAGCTCGGCGAGCAGCTCGCGCGGGGCGAGGCGGTCGGCGACCACCACGTCGGCGTCGGCGAGCAGACGGCGGCCGCGCACGGTGATCAGGTCCGGGTCTCCGGGGCCGCCGCCGACCAGGGCGACGCCGGCACCGTGCGAGCGGTACTGGCGGGCGGCCAGCGAGCCGTCCCGCAGGCCGTCCACGATGGCGTCGCGCAGGGCGGCGGAGTGGCGCGGGTCGCCGGTGAGGACGGCGACGGTGGCGCCCGCGTCGCGGCCGCTGGCCGGGGTCCAGGCGGTGGCGGCGGAGGCGTCGTCGCTGCGGGAGCAGAACACCCGCCCGCGCTCGGCCTCGGCACTGACCGCCGCGTTGACGGCCGGGTCGTCGGTGGCGACCAAGGCGTACCAGGCGTCGGCCAGGTCGCCGTCCTGGTACGGGCGGGCGTGCCAGGTGAGCTCGCCGGCGTCGGCCATCGCCTGGACGGCCGGGGTGGTGGCCGGGGATATCAGGTGCAGCTCGGCCCCGGCGGCGATCAGGGCGGGCAGCCGCCGCTGGGCGACCTGTCCGCCGCCGACCACGACGACACGGCGGCCGGCCAGCAGCAGGCCGACCGGGTAGGGGGTACGGCCCTCGGTGCTCGGGTGCGGGGTGGGCGCGGTCATCGACGGTGCTCCTGATCGGGGTGAGGGTGGGGGACGGTACGGCGAGACGCCGCTCCGCGGGCCGGCGCCCTCGGGCCGGTCCGCGGAGCGGTGCGAAGTGTGCGTCAGGCCTTCTCGGTGACCCCGGCGGAATCGAAGGTGGCTACATCGTGCATCGCCCGTGCCGCGCTCTGCACCAGCGGCAGGGCCAGCAGGGCACCGGTGCCCTCGCCGAGCCGCAGGTCCAGGTCGATCAGCGGACGCAGACCGAGCTTCGCCAGCGCGGCCTGGTGGCCGGGCTCGGCGGAGCGGTGGCCGGCGATGCAGGCGGCCAGCACCTCGGGGGCGATCGCCTTGGCGGCCAGTGCGGCCGAACCGGCGATGACCCCGTCCAGCACCACCGGGGTGCGCAGCGAGGCGGCGCCCAGCAGGAAACCGGCGATGGCCGCGTGCTCCAGGCCGCCGACGGCGGCGAGGACGCCGACCGGGTCGCTCGGGTCGGGCTGGTGCAGGGCCAGCGCGGCGCGGATGACCTCGATCTTGCGGGCGTGGGTCTCGTCGTCGATGCCGGTGCCGCGACCGGTCACCTCGGCCGGGTCGAGACCGGTGAACACCGAGATCAGCGCGGCCGAGGCGGTGGTGTTGGCGATGCCCATGTCGCCGGTGACCAGTGCCTTGTTGCCCGCCGCGACCAGGTCGCGGGCGGTCTCGATGCCGACCTCGATGGCCTTGAGGACCTCCTCGCGGGTCATCGCCGGGCCCTGGGTCATGTCGGCCGTGCCGGGGCGGACCTTGCGCGGCAGCAGACCGGTGGCCCGGCCCTGCTGGACGGCGTCCGGCAGCTCGGCGGCCACACCGACGTCGACCACGCAGACCTCGGTGCCGATCTGCTTGGCGAAGGAGTTGATCACCGCTCCCCCGGCCAGGAAGTTGCCGACCATCTGGGCGGTCACCTCCTGCGGCCAGGGGCTGACCCCCTGGGCGTGCACGCCGTGGTCCGCGGCGAAGATCGCCACGCAGGCGGGCTCCGGGAGCGGCGGCGGGCACTTGCGGGACAGGCCGCACAGCTGGGCGGAGATGATCTCCAGCATGCCGAGCGAGCCGGCCGGCTTCGTCATCCGCTTCTGCCGGTCCCAGGCCTCGCCGAGCGCCTTGGCGTCCAGCGGGCGGATGCCGCGCAGGGTGTCGGCGAGCAGGCTCTGCGGCTCCTCACCGGGCAGCGCGCGGTTGCCGTACTGCTCCTCGTGGACGACCCAGGACAGCGGGCGCTTCTTGGCCCAGCCCTGCTGCTCCAGCTCCGGCTCGTCCGGGAAGGAGTCGACGTAACCGACACACAGGTAGGCGACGACCTCCAGGTGCTCCGGCAGGCCGAGCTCGCGGACCAGCTCCTCGTCGTCGAAGAAACTCACCCAGCCGACGCCCAGGCCCTCGGCGCGGGCGGCCAGCCAGAGGTTCTCGACGGCCAGGGCGGCCGAGTACGGGGCCATCTGCGGCTGGGTGTGCCGGCCCAGGGTGTGCCGGCCGCCGCGGGTGCGGTCGGCGGTCACCACGATGTTGACCGGGGTGTCGAGGATGGCCTCGATCTTGATTTCCTTGAACTGCTTGGCCCGGCCCTTGGGCAGCGAGTCCGCGTACGCCTCGCGCTGGCGCTCGGCCAGGGCGTGCATCCGCTTGCGGGTCTTGCCCGAGCGGATCACCACGAAGTCCCAGGGCTGCGAGTAGCCGACGCTGGGCGCGGTGTGGGCGGCCTCCAGGACGCGGATCAGCACCTCGTGCGGGATCGGGTCCGGGCGGAAGCCCTTGCGGATGTCGCGGCGCTCGCGGAGCACCTGGTGGACGGCCTCGCGGCCGGCCTCGTCGTAGCCGGGGGCGGCCGGGCCGCGCGGCTCGGCGGGCTCCTCGGGCTGCTGCTCCTCCAGCGGCTGCTCCTCGGCGGCCTGCGGGGCGTCGGCGGGCACCTCGGTGACGGTCTCCTCGGCGGCCTGCCGGTCGGCGGTGGCCTGCTGGTCGGCGGGCTGCTCGGCCTGCGGCTCCTCGGCGACGGGCGCCTCGGGGGCCTGCCCGGCGGCCTCGGCGGCAGCCTCAGCAGCGACGGCGTCGGCAGCGGCGGGAGCCTCGGCCGGGGCCTGGCCCTGCTCACCGACCGGCTCGGCGGCGGCCACCGCCGGGGTCTCGGTCTCCGGGACGGCGGGCACCTGCTCGGCGGCGGCCTCGGCACCACTCTGGGTACCGCTCTCACCGGCGTTCTCGGCAGGGACCTCGGCAGTAGCCTCGGCACCGCTCTCGGCGGGCGCGGCTACGGCCTCGGCGGGCGCGGCTACGGCCTCGCCGACCTCGGCGGCGGGCTGCTGCTCCGCCTCCTGGGCGACGGCTTCGGCGGGCTGCGCGGCCTCGGCCGCGACGGCGGGCTCGGCCGCGGGCTCGACCACCGGCTCGGTGACGGCGTCGGCGGGCGCCTCGGCCGGGGCCTGGGCCTGCTCGGCGACCGGCTCGGCAGGAGCCTCCGCCGGGGTCTCGCCCGGCGCGGCCTGCTGCGGCTGCTCGGGCTCGGCGGCGGGCTCGTTGACGGCCTGACCGGACGGCATCTCACCGGTGCCCGCGGCGGTCTCGGCGACCGGCGCGGCGACCGTCTCCGGCGCGACCGCAGCAGCCTCGGCGGCCGGGACGGGCTCGGTCGGCTCGGCTGCGGCTGCGGCTGCGGCCTGGACGGGCTCGCCGCCCTCGACGGCCTGCGGGGCGTCGGCGGCCGCTATGGGCGCGGGCTGCTGCGGCGCCGCCTCCTCGGCCGCCGGGGCCTGCCCGGTCGCCTCGACCTTGGGCAGGCCGTGCGGGGTGGGCGCGGCGAGGAAGGCGGAGATCCGGCGCGGCGGACCGGCCTGAGCGGCGGCCTCGGCGTGCTCGGCGGCACCGTCGACAACGACGGACTCCACTGCGACGGATTCGGCTGGGACGGATTCGCCGGCACCGTCGACGACGACGGGCGCGACGGCCACGGCCACAGGCGCGGCAGAAGCCTCGGCCGGGGCCTGCTCGGCGACCTGCTCGACCACGACGGCCTGCGGCGCGACGGCCACGGCCTCCGCGGCAACCTCGGGCGCCGTCACGGCCTGCGCGGCCTGGGCATCCTGGAGGGTCTGGTCACCCTGGACGGCCGGAGTGGCCTCCGGCGTCTCGACGACCTCGATCACCTCGATCGCCCCGACCGTCTCGACGGCGAACACGGCGTCGACCGGCGGCGAAGCCAGCGGCACCTGTACCGCCTGCTGCACGGCCTGGGCGAGCGGCACCTGCTGACCGTCCGCCACCGGAGTACCCGGGACCAGCGGAACGACCGGCGGCACCGGCGTCGTCGGAACGGCCTGCGGCGCGACGGCCGGAGCCGGGGCGGTGGCCTCGGCCATCGGCGGCCGGCCGACGACCGGGATGCCGTGCGCGGGCGTGCCGCCCTGCGACGGGCCGCGGTCGGCCAGCGAGCGGACCGGGACCTGGCCGGTCATCAGCGACGGGTCCGGGATCGGCGGGCCGGCGTGCAGCGGGCGGCGCGGCTGCTGAGCCTGCGTCATCTGCTGCTGCGCGTGCTGTTGCAGCTGGACGGGCTGCTGCTGGACGTGCTCGGCGCCGAGCACCGGCGGGTCCACCGGCGGCCAGGACGGCTCCACCGGGGTGCCGTCGTGCTGCGGTGCGAGCGGCATCTGCTCGGCGGGGACGGACGCCATCGGCTCGCCCCAGGAGCCCTGCGGGCCGGGCATCAGCAGGACGTCGTCCTCGTCGTCCAGGCCGTCCGGCGTGTCGGGCTGGTCGAGGAAGTGGAAGGCCGGGCGCGGGGCGCCCTGGTCGACGGCCCACCCCTCGCCGGGGAGGCCGGGCGACGACACGCCGGGGGCGGCGTAGCCGTGCTGGGCCTGCGGCGGGATGACTCCCGCACCCGGAGGCATGCCGCCAGGCATCCCACCGGGCATGCCGCCGACCGGGGTCGCCGGGTTCGGGATCATTCCGCCGTCCGTCGCGACGCCCTGCAGAGGTGCAACGCCCGCGACGCCCTCCGGTCCGCCGAGCGGGTCCGGCCCGGCGTTCAGGTGCTCCGGCATTCCCTCGCCCGGGACGTGGCCGCCATCGGTCATTGTCAAGCTCCTTCCAGGCCGCTGCCGCGCCCTTGGCGACACGATCACCGATCGCAGCGCCCATCCGCACGGGCCGGGCCTGCACCGACCCGCCCCTCAACCACACGCGGCCGCCGCGCCGTGGCGCTGCGGCCCAAGTCCTTCCGGCGCGCTGCGGCACCCCGGCCCTGCACACCGCCCACACAGGGCGGCACGTCGTCTGAAACAACGACAACCCGGAGCAACCGGCACGACCGCACCGGACCCTACGGCATTCTCCAGGTCCGGCACGAGGCTCGTCGAATTGCCCACACTCCGAGCGGAAGCGGGTTGCACCACGTCAAAAAGGTGACAAACCGACCGAATCGGGTGGGTCGCCGACCATTGCAGCCGCCCAGGACGTCACACTACCGGCCCGGCGCGGTCACCTCTCGAATCGGTGTCCGGATGCGACCTGGATCACCGTCCGGGCGGCGCGCGTGCCATGTCCGTGCCACCGCCCGTGCCACCGTACGGCCCCGGCGCGCGCCCGAGGCCTTCACACGATCTGCTCACCCCAGAGCACCAGCGCGCCGGTTGCGCCCGCCCCCAGCTCCAACCCGCCGCCCTCCCCCGCGGCCCGCAGCGGGGTCGACTGGAGCAGCGCGCCGTCCGCCCGGTAGCCGGCCTCGCCGATCGCCCGGCGGACCTCCTCCGCCTCGGCGAAGGTCCGGGCCAGCGCGACGAACCGCTCCGGCTTGCGGGCCAGCACCGCCCGCACCACATCCGGTCCGCCGGACTCCACCACCGCCGCGTCCGGCTCCGGCAGGCCGCCCAGCACCTCGGGGCCGCTCCCGTGGACGGCCTCCACCTCGACGCCGTACCGGCGGGCGTTGACGGTCAGCCGGGCGCAGGCCGAGCGGGAGGCCTCGACCGCGACCACGGCGGCGCCGAACCGGGCCGCCTCCACCGCGAGGGCGCCGCTGCCCGCGCCGACCGACCAGACCAGGTCCCCGGGACGTGCACCCAGACGGGCCAGCACCAGGGCGCGTACGTGCGCGGGAAGCGCGTCCGACGCGCCCGTCTCACCACCCGTGCGCCCGGCGCCCGCGTAGGCGTCACCGGGGAGCGCCCAGCCGCGCTCCGCGCCGGGGTAGCCGATCGGGCGCCCGGCCAGCCAGCCGGCCGCCTGGTCCACCGCGCCGGTCCGGGCGCCGCCGCCGATCACCAGCACCACGTTGGGGTCCCGCCACACGTGGTCGGCGATCCGGTCGGAGGTGAGGACGGTGACGTCCTCCTCCGGCGTGCCGAGGGCCTCGCAGACCACGAAGGTCCGGTGCACCCCGCGCAGCATCAGGGCGAGTTCGGCGGGCCCGGCACCCGGGGCGGTGAGCACCGCCACCTTGGGGTGGGCCCGGCAGATGTTGGCCGCGCGGCGCAGCCGGCCGCCGTGGGCGCTGACGACCTGGGCGTCCTCCCAGGGCATGCCGGCCCGGGCGAACGCGGTGGCGACGGAGGAGACGGCGGGCAGCACCTCGAGTTCGAGGCCGTACTCGGGACGGCGCAGGGTGCGCACCACGCCGAAGAAGCCCGGGTCGCCCTCGGCGACCACGACGGCGGCGCCGCGGTGCTCGGCGATCCGACGGGCGGCCTGCCGGATGTCGCCGAGGGCGATCCGCTCGGCGGCCTCCGGCACCGGGAGGGCGCTCAGTTGGTAGGGGGCTCCGGCCACCAGGGTCGCCGCGGCGAGGGCCGCACCGGCGGCCTCGGTCAGCGGCGTGCCGTCCCACCCGATGACCGTGATCCGGTCAGCCATCTGCGGCCGTTCTCCCTCGACTCGGTGCGCCACTCGCTGCGCCGTCCACGGCGCCGGTCAGAGGCTACCGGGTGTGATCCCCCAGGGGCCGACATCTCGTACACATGTCCGTGACGAGCGGGTGGCCGACGGAAGTGTCGTGCGGGTCCGGTCGCGCGGCTTCAGTCCCGCGGGTCCGGACCCGCGGGTTCAGTCCCGCGCCGGTTCAGTCGCGCAGCACGTAGCGGTGATCGCCGTGCCAGCCGTCCCGGTGCAGCTCGGGCGATTCCAGGTCCTCGGGGAGCAGGCTCCACAGGATGAGGTCGCTGCGGCTCTCCTCGACCACCTCGCCGGACTCGCCGCGCACTATCCAGGCGCTGCGCAGCACGCCCTCGCTGATGCCGCCGATCTTCTGGGTGACCTGCTGGGCGGCGGTGTTCCCGGCGGCGGTGCGCATCTCCAGGCGCAGGAAGCCGCGGTCCTCGAACAGCCACTGGGCGACGCCGAGGACGGCCTCCGGGGCGTAGCCCTCGCCGCGCGCCCACGCGGCGGTGACGTACGAGATCTCGGTGCTGCGCAGCCGCCAGTCGGTGTTGCGCAGCTCGACCAGGCCCACCAGGCGCTGGGTCAGGTGTTCGGTGACGGCGAGGACGATGCCGCGTCCGGCGGCCCGGTGGGCGGGGGCGAGGGTGCGGGCGAGCTCGGTCGCGTACGCCTCGGTGAAGGGGTGCGGGAGGTCCGTCCAGGCCAGGACGAGGTCGTCGGCCATCATCGCGGCCAGGCCGGGGGCGTCGTCATCCGCAAGGGGTCGCAGCAGCAGCCGTTCGGTGCTGATGGCGGTCTCGGGGAAGCTCGCTGCCATGCCGTCTCTCCTCGCCGGGTCGTGAACACAACACCGTACGCCTCCGTCGCACTCCGGGTACCACGTGGTGCGCCGCGCGCACGACGGTACGTCAGAACACCGTCGCCCGGGGCGTCCCTGGTGCATACTGCCCGACCGGGCCCCCGCCGAGGTGCGGCGGGGGCCCGGTCGGGCGGTGCGGCGTACGGCGGTACGACGGATCAGAAGGCCGGGATGACCGAGCCCTGGAAGGTGTCGTTGATGTACTTCTTGACCTCGTCGGAGTGCAGCAGCTCGGCGAGCTTCTTGACCCGCGGGTCGTTCTCCTTGCCCTTCTTGACGGCGAGGATGTTGGCGTACGGGTTGCCGTCGGCCTTCTCCAGCACCAGCGCGTCGGTGGCCGGCTTCAGGCCGGAGTCGAGGGCGTAGTTGCCGTTGATGACGGCGGCGTCGAGGTCGGCGATGGAGCGGGGCAGCTGGGCCGCCTCCAGCTCCTTCCACTTGAAGTGCTTCGGGTTGCCCGTGATGTCCGCCGGGGTGGCGGCGGTGCCGGCGCCGTCCTTGAGGGTGATCAGCTTGTTGTCGGCGAGCAGCTTGAGCGCGCGGCCCTCGTTGGTGGCGTCGTTCGGCAGGCCGATGGTGGCGCCGTCCGACAGGTCGGCGATCGCCTTGACCTTCTTGGAGTAGACGCCCAGCGGCTCCAGGTGCACCGCCTCGACGGAGACGATGTCGGTGCCGTTCTTCTTGTTGAAGTCCTCCAGGTACGGGACGTGCTGGAAGTAGTTGACGTCGGCCGAACCGTCCTGCACCGCCGTGTTGGGGGTCACGTAGTCGGTGACCTCCTTGATGTCGAGCTTGAGGCCGGCCTTGTCCGCGAGGTTGTCCTTGACGAACTTGAGGACCTGCCCGTGCGGGGTGGGGCTGGCGACGACCTTGAGCGGCGCGTTCGGGTCCGAGGAGGACGAGCCCGAGCTGCTGCAGGCGGCCAGCGACAGGGCGAGGCCGGCGGTGGCGAGGACGCTGGTGAACTTCAGAACGTTGCGCACGAAAAGTGCCTTTCTGCGTGATGCGGGGAGCCGCGTCCGGAGGTCGGACGAGGGAGGTCTAGGAGGCGACGAGGTCCTCGTCGGCGGTGGTGGCGGCACGCGGGCGGAGCAGGCGGGTGCGTCCGCCGCCGCGGCCCCGGTTCGCCAGGCGGCGCACGGCGTAGTCACCGGCCAGCTGGATGATCGTGACGATGATCGCGATCTCGGCCACGATGATCCACATGAAGGCGGTCTCGAAGCGCAGGTAGCCGTAGCGGTAGGCGAGGTCGCCGAGGCCGCCGCCGCCGACCGTGCCGGCCATCGCGGAGTAGCCGATCAGCGCGATGACGGTGGTGGTGATCGAGGCGACGATGCCGGGAAGGGCCTCGGGTACCAGCGTCTTGCGGACGAGCGTCCAGGTGCTGCCGCCCATCGCCTGGACGGCCTCGATCAGGCCCCGGTCCACCTCGCGGACGGAGGTCTCGACCAGCCGGGCGAAGAACGGGATCGCGCCGACGGTCAGCGGCACGGTGGCCGCCTGCCAGCCGAGGGAGTTGCCGGTCAGCCATCGGGTGAAGGAGATCAGCGCGATCATCAGGATGATGAACGGCATCGAGCGCGCGAGGTTCACGATCGCGCCGAGCACCTTGTTCACCGGCTGGTTCTGCAGCGCTCCGCCCTTGGAGGTGAGCACCAGCAGGACACCGAGGGGCAGCCCGAGGAGGACGGTGCAGACGGTCGCGACCCCGACCATCTGGAAGGTCTCCTGGGTGGCGGGCCACATCAGCTCCTGCATCTGGTCCCAGGTCATGCCACCGCTCCGTTCGCCGCGCCGATGCCGTCCGAGCCGAGGAGGGCCACCTGCAGGCCCTGCTCGCGCAGGTAGCCGATCGGCACCACGTTGTCCTGGTGGTTGCCGGGCAGCTCGACCCGCATCCGCCCGACCATCCGGCCGGCGATGGTCTCCACGGCGGCGCCGAGGATGTTGATGTCGATCTGGTAGGTGCGGGCCAGCTGGGAGACGAACGGCTGCGCCGGGGTGTCGCCCTGGAAGGTGATCTCCAGCACGGTGGAGCCGGGGTGGCCGGTGCCGAACTCGCTGAGCGGGAACAGCTCGCGGGCCAGCTCGGAGCCGGGCTCGGCCAGCAGGTCGGTGAGCTCGCCGGACTCGACCACCTTGCCGCCGCGCATCAGGGCGGCGGAGTCGCAGACGGACTTGACGACGTCCATCTCGTGGGTGATCAGCAGGACGGTGAGGCCCAGCTGCTGGTTGAGGTCGCGCAGCAGCTTGAGGATCGAGCGGGTGGTCTCCGGGTCGAGCGCCGAGGTGGCCTCGTCGGAGAGCAGCACCTTGGGGTCGCCGGCCAGGGCGCGGGCGATGCCGACGCGCTGCTTCTGGCCGCCGGAGAGCTGGTTGGGGTAGCTGCGGGCCTTGTCGCCGAGGCCGACCAGGTCGAGCAGTTCGGCGGCCTTGCGGCGGCGCTGGGTGCGGTCCAGGCCGACGATCTCCAGCGGGAGTTCGACGTTCTGCTGCACCGTCCGCGAGGAGAGCAGGTTGAAGTGCTGGAAGACCATGCCGATCCGGCGGCGCGCCTCGCGCAGGTCCCGTCCGGCGCGGTTCTCGCCGCCGGACAGCGCGGTGAGTTCGACCCCGTCCACGGTGACGGTGCCGGAGGTCGGGCGCTCCAGCATGTTCACGCAGCGGATGAGGGTGGACTTGCCGGCACCGCTGGTGCCGACGACGCCGTAGACCTCGCCCGGGCGGACGTGCAGGTCGACGCCGGCGAGGGCGGTCACCTCGCGGCCTCGGGAGCGGTAGACCTTCGTGAGGTCCGTGGTGGTGATCACAGCAGCTTCCGGGGGGGTCGGGGGCGGGCGGCGTGGGTCGACCGCCCGACCGGGTTGCGGTCGGCGGCTTCTTACGGCGCTTCGCCGGGGGGATCCGGACCTGCCACCCCTTGGTCGTGGCCGCTGGGGGCCGGGCCGCGCGACGGCGTGGCCCTTACGAGTCACCGGCGCCCGCACGTGGGCGGGCATGGCGAAGGGAGGGGTCCGGGAGGATGGGCGCGCTCGGACAGGCTGGAGCGGCGCCGGAGTCTCGCTTCGGGGCGCGAGGAGAAGGCACCCGCGGAGGGGTACCGGGGGCGATGGCCCTCAGCAGTGACACATTCGACGGCACATGGCACGCTCACCTGCCGGCAGCGTGCCGGTGGGGGTCCAGTTCGTCGTCGCAGTCATGTGAGCCAGTAAAACAGATGGTTCGAGGTACGCCCAATTGTTTGACGGCGCTGTCCGCAATGCGGACATCTACCGCTGTGACCAGCGGTGATATGACTCGGCGCCGCCACCGGATCGTCCGGATGGTGGCGGCGCCGAGCGGCGGGGCGAGGTGTGGGGTGCGGCCGTCGGGCTCAGGCCGTCGCGGCCAGCTCCGCAGCGGCGGGCTTCTCCAGGTGGACGAAGCTCAGCCGGGCGTTGACCTGCTCGACCCGGGTCTGCCGGTAGCCCTGGCGGGCGTACAGCCGCAGGTTGCCGAGGCTGCGGTGACCGGTGAACAGGCGGTAGGCGGACACCGGGCTTTCCTCGGCGAGCCGGCGCTCCAGCGCGTCCAGCAGGCGGCCGCCGAGGCCGTGGCGCTGCATCCGCGGGTGGACGACCAGACGCCCTATCCGGCCGACGCCGTCGGCCTCGACGCGGCCGCGGACGGTGCCGACCACCTCGTCGCCCAGCCGGGCGACCAGGAAGTGCTGCTCGGCCAGTTCGGCGCGCAGGCTCTCCAGACTCTGCGTCAGGGGCTCGATCGCCCAGTCGCCGTACAGCTCGGCCTCGGACTGGTAGCCGAGGTACTGGAGCTTGAGGATCTGCTCCGCGTCCTCGACCGCCGCGGCCGAGATGATCACGCTCATGCCCATGTGGAGGGGCCTCCCCAGTCGTCGTGCCCGGCGCGCAGAGGGTGGCGCGCTCACGCTCAGTATCCGAGTGATCGCGTCACCGTCAAGAGCTGCGTTCGCCAGCGCTCTACCCGGGTGTCAGCTTCCCTCAACCTTCGGGGGGACAGACGTGAGCAGGGTCACCCCGCTCGGGGAGGAGGTGGTGGAGCGGGGCGCACGGCGGAGAACGCGAGCCGGGGAGTACGGACGGACGCGCACGATGTCACCCCCGCGCCTCACGGGTACCGCTCCGCGTGGAGCAGCGTGCGCAGGCAGGCGAGGCAGCGGGAGCGGGTGGGGCCGATGGAGCCGCGGGGCATGCCGAGGCGCTCGGAGAGTTCGCGGTAGGTGGGCGGCGGGTCCTCGGCGAGGGCGGCGATCAGCTGCGGGCAGCGGCCGGGCAGGGCGGCGACGGTCTCGCGGACCACGCGGCGGCGGCGTTCGGCGAGGTAGACGTCCTCGGCGGAGGGGACGGCGGGAAGGGTGGCGCACACACCGTGCATGACGCCCGGCGGCCGGACCGGTTACGCCCGGGCCGTGGCGCGGACGCCGGAGGGGCGCGCCGGTCGGACCGCCGCGCCCCCCTGCCTGCCGACCTCCGGTCAGCCCTGGACCCACTCCTGCTGCCGCGCCAGGTCCGCCTTCACCTCGGCGAGCTGGACCGCGACCGCCGAGGGGGCGGTGCCGCCGCGCCCGTTCCGGGACGCGATGGCGCCGTGCACGCTGAGCACCGAGCGAACCTCCGGCGTCAGGTGCTCGGAGATCGCGGCGAACTGCTCGTCCGACAGGTCGGACAGCTCGATGCCCTGGGCCTCGCAGGCCTTGACGCAGGCGCCGGCCACCTCGTGCGCGACCCGGAACGGCACGCCCTGCTTGACCAGCCACTCGGCGATGTCGGTGGCGAGCGAGAAGCCGGCCGGGGCGAGCTCCTCCAGCCGCTCCCGGTGCACGGTGAGGGTGGCCATCATCCCGGTGAACGCGGGCAGCAGCACCTCCAGCGTGTCGCAGGAGTCGAAGACCGGCTCCTTGTCCTCCTGCAGGTCCCGGTTGTAGGCCAGCGGCAGCGCCTTGAGGGTGGCCAGCAGGCCGGTCAGGTTGCCGATCAGGCGGCCGGACTTGCCCCGGGCGAGCTCGGCGATGTCCGGGTTCTTCTTCTGCGGCATGATCGAGGAGCCAGTGGAGAAGGCGTCGTGCAGCGTGATGAAGCCGAACTCCTTGGTGTTCCAGATGATCACCTCCTCCGCGATCCGGGAGAGGTTGATCCCGATCATCGCGGTCACGAAGGCGAACTCGGCGACGAAGTCGCGCGAGGCCGTGCCGTCGATGGAGTTGCCGACCGAGCCGCCCTCGAAGCCGAGGTCGGCAGCGACGGCCTGCGGGTCGAGGCCGAGCGAGGAGCCGGCCAGCGCCCCGGAGCCGTACGGCGAGACGGCGGTGCGGGTGTCCCACTGGCGCAGCCGCTCGGCGTCCCGGCCGAGGGCCTGCACGTGCGCGAGGACGTGGTGGGCGAAGAGCACGGGCTGGGCGTGCTGGAGGTGGGTGCGGCCCGGCATGGCGGTGTCGGGGTGCGCCTCGGCGAGGCCGACGAGGGCCTGCTGGAGGTCGAGCAGCAGGCCGCCGATGGTCTTCGCGTGGTCCCGCAGGTACATCCGGAACAGGGTGGCGATCTGGTCGTTGCGCGAGCGCCCGGCCCGCAGCTTGCCGCCGAGCTCGGCGCCGAGGCGCTCCAGCAGGCCGCGCTCCAGGGCGGTGTGGACGTCCTCGTCGGCGACGGTGCCCGTGAAGGTGCCCGCCTCGACGTCGGCGAGCAGCCGGTCGAGGCCGTCCAGCATGGCGGCCAGCTCGTCCTCGGAGAGCAGCCCGGCCTTGTGCAGGACCCGGGCGTGGGCCTTGGAGCCGGCGATGTCGTACGGCGCGAGGCGCCAGTCGAAGTGGACCGAGGCGGACAGCTTGGCCAGCGCCTCGGACGGGCCGTCGGCGAAGCGCGCGCCCCAGAGGCGGACGTCGGAGGACTGCTGGGCGGTCATCGCGTTGGCTCCTTCAGACATGTACAGCGGGTGGCATAAGTATGCACGACAGTGTATGAAACACAAAACCCCTGAAACGCGGAAACCCCGGCCGGACGGGATTCGTCGGGCCGGGGTCGCGCCGGGAGTTGCACCGGGCTGTGCCGGGCTGTGCCGGGGTCACGCCCGGGCTGCCGGAGTCCGGGCGCTACTGCGCCTTCGCCTGGGCGAGTTGCATGAGGTGGTCGGCGAGCGCCTGGCCGCCGGCCGGGTCGCGGCTGATCAGCAGGACGGTGTCGTCGCCGGCGATGGTGCCGATGATCTCGAACACCTCCGCCTGGTCGATCGCCGAGGCGAGGAACTGGGCGGCGCCCGGCGGGGTGCGCAGCACGACCAGGTTGCCGGAGGCCGTCGCGGAGACCATCAGCTCCCCGGCCAGCCGGGCCATCCGGCCCTCGCTGGCCGACTCCCCCATCGGCGCGCGCGGCGTGCGGTCGCCGCCCTCGGCCGGGACGGCGTAGATCAGCGCGCCGTCCCGGTTGCGGATCTTGACCGCGCCCAGCTCGTCCAGGTCCCGGGAGAGGGTGGCCTGGGTGACCACGAGTCCGTCGTCGGCGAGCAGCTTGGCGAGCTGGCTCTGCGAACGCACGGGCTGGCGGGTGAGCAGGTCCACGATCCGCCGGTGGCGCGCGGTGCGGGTCTGCGGGACCTGCGGCGTCGGGCCGGTGGCGGAGGGGCCGGAGTGGGAAACGGTCATGTGATTATTCTCCCGGACGACGGTCAACTCGCATCGGCCGGGGCGTTCTCGCGCACCGTCCGGAGGATGCCCGGCAGGGCCGCGAGGAAGGCGTCCGCCTCCTGCTCGGTCAGCACCAGCGGCGGGGCGAGTCGGACGGCGTCCGCGACGGCCGCGTTGACCAGGTAGCCGGCCTCCTGCGCGACGGCCTGGACCTGGGCCGAGACCGGCGCGGTGAGCACGATGCCGAGCAGCAGACCGGCCCCCCGCACGTGCGAGACCAGCGGGTCGCCGATCGCCTCGACACCGTGCCGCAGCCGCTCGCCGAGCTTGCGGACGTGCTCCAGCAGGCCCTCGGACTCGATGGTGTCCAGCACCGCGAGCCCGGCCGCGGCGGCCACCGGGTTGCCGCCGAAGGTGGTGCCGTGCTGGCCCGGGGTGAGCAGCTCGGCGGCCTCCCCGAAGGCGAGGGTGGCGCCCATCGGCAGGCCGCCGCCGAGCGCCTTGGCCAGGGTGACGACGTCCGGCTCGACGCCCTCGAAGGCCTGGTGGGCGTACCAGTGGCCGGTGCGGCCGACGCCGGTCTGGATCTCGTCCAGCACGAGCAGGGTGCCGGTGGCCCGGGTGATCTCGCGGGCCGCCCTGAGGTAGCCGTCCGGCAGCGGGATCGCGCCGTTCTCGCCCTGGATCGGCTCCAGGAAGACCGCGGCGGTCTCGGTGGTGACGGCCGCGCGCAGCGCCTCGACGTCGCCGAACGGGACGTGGGTGACGTCGCCGGGCAGCGGGCGGAACGGGTCCTGCTTGGCGGGCTGGCCGGTGAGCGCGAGGGCGCCCATGGTCCGGCCGTGGAAGGCGCCCTGGAGGGCGACCAGGTGGGTGCGGCCGGTCCGCCGGCTGATCTTGAACGCCGCCTCGTTGGCCTCGGCGCCGGAGTTGCAGAAGAACACCCGGCCGCCCGCCCGGCCGTCCAGCTGCAGCAGCCGCTCGGCGAGGGCGATGGTGGGCTCGGCCATGAAGAGGTTGGAGACGTGGCCGAGGGTGGCGATCTGCCGGCCGACCGCCTCGACGACGGCCGGGTGGGCGGTGCCGAGGGCGTTGACGGCGATGCCGCCGAGCAGGTCGGTGTACTCCTTGCCGTCGGCGTCCCAGAGCTTGCTGCCCGCGCCGCGCACCAGCGGGATCCGGGGGGTGCCGTAGTTGTCGGTGAAGGTGTGCTGCCACCGCTCGGTGAGCTGCTCGTTGTGCGTCATGCCAGTCCCCCGGTCACGGTCGGCTCGTCGTCCGGCACGACCATCGTGCCGATGCCCTCGTCGGTGAAGATCTCCAGCAGCAGGCTGTGCGGCACCCGGCCGTCCAGGACGCGGGCGGTGCCCACGCCGGAGCGGACGGCGCGCAGGCAGCCCTCCATCTTGGGGAGCATGCCGCTGGCCAGGTCGGGCAGCAGCTCCTCCAGCTCGCTCGCGTTGAGCTGGCTGATCACGTCGTCGGAGTTCGGCCAGTCCTTGTAGAGGCCCTCGACGTCGGTGAGGACGACGAGCATCTCGGCGCCGAGCGCGACCGCGAGGGCGGCGGCGGCGGTGTCGGCGTTGATGTTGTAGACGTGGCCGTCGGTGCCGCGCGCGATCGAGGAGATGACCGGGATCCGGCCGTCGGCGATCAGCGCCTTCACCGCGCCGGCCTCGATGTTGACGATGTCGCCGACCAGGCCGATGTCCACCTGCTCGCCGTCCACCACCGCGTAGCGCTTCACCGCCGTCATGGTGTGCGCGTCCTCGCCGGTCATGCCGACGGCGAACGGGCCGTGCCCGTTGAGCAGGCCGACCAGCTCGCGCTGCACCTGGCCGGCCAGCACCATCCGGACCACGTCCATGGTCTCCGGGGTGGTGACCCGCAGACCGTTGGTGAAGCTGGACTCCAGGCCGAGCTTGTCCAACTGGGCGCTGATCTGCGGGCCTCCGCCGTGCACCACGACGGGGTGCAGCCCGGCGTAGCGGAGGAACACGACGTCCTGGGCGAACGCCGCCTTGAGCTCGTCGTCCACCATGGCGTTGCCGCCGAACTTGATCACGACGGTCTTACCGTGGAAGCGCTCCAGCCACGGCAGCGCCTCGATCAGGGTCATGGCCTTGGGCAACGCGGTGTTGTTGCGGGCCTGTTCGCCCTTGGGTGCGATCTGCACGGGTTTCCCTCGTCGGAACGGATGTCGCGGATCAGGTGGAGTAGGCGCTGTTCTCGTGGACGTAGTCGGCCGTGAGGTCGTTGGTCCACACCGAGGCACCCGCGGTGCCGGCGTTGAGGTCCGCGGTGATGACGACCTCGCGGCCCTTCATGTCCACCAGGTCGCGGTCCTCGCCCACGCCGCCGTCCTTGCAGACCCAGACGCCGTTGATCGCGACGTCCAGCCGGTTCGGGTCGAAGGCGGCGGAGGTGGTGCCGATCGCGGCCAGCACCCGGCCCCAGTTGGGGTCCTCGCCGTGGATGGCGCACTTGAGCAGGTTGTTGCGGCTGATCGTCCGGGCGACCTCGACCGCCTCGTCCTCGGTGGCGGCGCCGGTGACGTCGATCCGGATGTCCTTGCTCGCGCCCTCGGCGTCGCCGATCAGCTGGCGGGCCAGATCGCCGCTGACCGTGCGGACGGCCTCGGCGAACTCGGCCTGGTCCGGGGTGATGCCGGTGGCGCCGGAGGCGAGCAGCAGCACGGTGTCGTTGGTCGACATGCAGCCGTCGGAGTCGATCCGGTCGAAGGTGGAGCGGGTGGCGCCGCGCAGGGCCGCGTCCAGGGCGGCGCTGTCGACGGCGACGTCGGTGGTGAGCACCACCAGCATGGTGGCGAGGCTCGGGGCGAGCATGCCCGCGCCCTTGGCCATGCCGCCGACCGTCCAGCCGGCCGGGCTGGTGACCTGGGCGGTCTTGTGCACGGTGTCGGTGGTCTTGATGGCGATCGCGGCGGCCTCCCCGCCGGTCTCGCTGAGCGCCCCGGCCGCCAGGGCGACCCCGGGCAGCAGGATGTCCATCGGCAGCCGGACACCGATCAGGCCGGTGGAGGCGACCGCGACCTCGCCCGCGTTGAGCTTCAGCTCCTCCGCGACCTTCTCCGCGGTGGCATGGGTGTCCTGGAAGCCGAGCGGGCCGGTGCAGGCGTTGGCACCACCGGAGTTGAGGACGACGGCGGAGACCTGGCCACCCTTGAGGACCTGCTCGGACCAGAGCACCGGCGCGGCCTTGACCCGGTTCGCGGTGAAGACGCCGGCCGCGGCGAGCGAGGGGCCGTCGTTGACCACCAGGGCGAGGTCCGGGGTGCCGGAGGCCTTGATGCCGGCGGTCACCCCGGCGGCGCGGAAGCCCTTGGCTGCCGTCACGCCCACGTTGGTGCCGGTGCCCGGGTTGGCGCCGGGGCTCGCGTTGGTGCCGGTGCTCACGTTGTTGCCGGTGCTCACGGTGCGACTCCGTTCACGGGAAGGCCCAGCTCCTCGGGCAGGCCCAGGGCGATGTTCATGCTCTGCACCGCGCCGCCCGCGGTGCCCTTGACCAGGTTGTCGATCGCGCTGATCGCGATGATCCGCCCGGCGGCGGCGTCCAGGGCGACCTGGACCAGGGCGGTGTTGGCGCCGTAGACGCTGCTGGTCTGCGGCCACTGCCCCTCGGGCAGCAGGTGGACGAAGGCCTCGTCCGCGAACGCCTCGGTGTAGGCGGCGCGCAGGCTCTCGGCGGTCACGCCCGGCTTGGCCTTCGCCGAGCAGGTGGCGAGGATGCCGCGCGGCATCGGGACGAGGGTGGGGGTGAAGGAGACGGTGACCGGCTCGCCGGCGAGCGGGCTGAGGTTCTGCATCATCTCGGGGGTGTGCCGGTGGACGCCGCCGACGCCGTACGGACTGACGCTGCCCATCACCTCGCTGCCCAGCAGGTGCGGCTTGGCGGCCTTGCCCGCGCCGGAGGTGCCGGAGGCGGCGACCACCACGGCCTCCGGCTCGGCGAGTCCGGCCGCGTACGCGGGGAACAGCGCGAGCGAGACGGCCGTCGGGTAGCAGCCGGGCACGGCGATCCGGTTGCTGCCCTTCAACGCGGCGCGGTGGCCGGGGAGTTCGGGCAGGCCGTAGGGCCAGGTGCCGGCGTGCGCGGAGCCGTAGAACTGCTCCCAGTCGGCGGCGGCCTTGAGCCGGAAGTCGGCGCCGCAGTCGACCACCAGCACGTTCTGGCCGAGGGCCTCGGCGACGGCGGCGGACTGGCCGTGCGGCAGCGCCAGGAACACCACGTCGTGGTCGGCCAGCACCTCGGGGGTGGTGGGCTCGAGGACGCGGTCGGCGAGCGGGATCAGGTGCGGCTGCAGCGCGCCCAGCCTGGTGCCCGCGTTCGAGCCGCCGGTCAGCGCCCCGATCTCCACCTCCGGGTGGCCGAGCAGCAGGCGCAGCACCTCGCCACCCGCGTACCCGCTCGCTCCGGCGACGGCGACTCGCAATGCCATGGCGTTCCTCCTTAGTCGTGGCATGAATATACGCGCGGGGGAAAATCCATGCAAGGAGTCTGTGTCGGAGCCCCGCAGGGCGGCCGCGGGCCGGTGAGGCCCCGGGTCAGCCGCCGGCCAGGCGCCGGTCAGCGCTTGACGGCGCGCAGCACCACGAACTTGGGGTTGCCCGCCACGAGTTGGCAGTTGCCGAAGAGACGGCGCAGCTTGACGTGGTAGCCGAGGTGACGGTTGCCGACCACCCAGAGTTCACCGCCCGGCCGCAGCGCCCGCTTGGCGCCGGTGAACATCCGCCACGCGGTGGCGTCGGTGGTGGCCTGGTGGGAGTGGAACGGCGGGTTGTTGAGCACCAGGTCCACCGAGCCGGGGGCGACCACGTCCGCCGCGAGCGCGTCGGCGGCGCGGAACTCGGCCGGGGCGTCCGGGCCCAGGTTGGTACGGAAGGTCTCCTCGGCGGAGGCCACCGCCTGGTGCGACTCGTCCACGAAGACCAGCTCCGCGCCGGGCCCGGCCAGCGCGGCGGCCGTCCCGACCACGCCGTTGCCGCAGCCGAGGTCCACCACCCGGGCGCCCGGGGCGGGGGTCGGCAGGTGGGCGAGGAGGAAACGGGTGCCGATGTCGAGCCGCTCGGCACAGAAGGTGCCGGCGTGGTTGACCACCGTACGGCCGGACGCGGGGCCGATGTCCGACGGCAGCGCGTAGCGGTGCGGCCACGGGTTGGGGCCGGGCTCGAGCGCCGGGTCGGGGGTGCAGAAGATCAGCCGGGCCTTGCGGACGGCGAGCGAGGTGCGGGTCGGGCCGAGGATCCGCTCGAAGAGCTGGAGGGTGGAGGTGTGGATCTCGGTGACCATGCCGGCGCCGATCACCACGGTGCCGGCGTGGATCGCGGGGGCGAGCCGGTGCAGCTGGTCCTCCAGCAGGGCCAGGCTCTTGGGGACGCGCACCAGCAGCACGTCGATCCGCTCCGGCGGGGTGTCCCGGGTGGTGAGCAGCCGGTCCTGGTCGACGGCGGCGCCGGCCCGGGCCAGGTTGGCCAGGGTGGCCTGTCGGCCGAGGTGGGAGTCGGAGATCTGGACCGGCCGGTGCTCGGCGAGCGCGGTGGTCAGCGCGCCCCAGCGGTCGCCGAGGACGGCGATCCGGCGGCCGGCCAGCTCGGTCGCGGCGCCGGACGCGCTGTCCGCCTCGCCCGCGAGGTGGCGCAGCAGGTACTCGTCGGCGGCGTCCCAGGCCCGGAGCCGCTCGCGCGGGTCCGCAGGGAAGCGGGTGAGGTCGAAGGTGCCCCACGGGGTGGAGAACGGGGTCGCGGCGGGCGTGGTCTGGGGATTCATCGTGTTCTCAGGCTATCGGACGGACACCGGGGAACAGTTTTGGAAGAACGCCGCCGGACGGATACTGGAAGAGCCCGACCGAGAGGGGTGAGGGCGATGGACTGGAAGCTCGAAGTCGTAGTGGTCCCAGTGTCCGACGTGGACCGCGCGAAGCTCTTCTACGAGGAGCAGGCCGGCTTCACGGTGGACCACGACACCCGCCTGCGGGACGGGGTCCGGGTGGTCCAGCTGACTCCCCCGGGCTCGCCGTGCTCCATCGTGGTGGGCCAGGGGGTGATCGACTCGCCGCCCGGCTCGGTCAAGGGCCTCCAACTGGTGGTGGCCGACATCGAGAAGGCCCACGCCGAACTGGCGGCGCGGGGCGTACCGGTCAGCCCGGTCCAGCACTTCGTGGCGGGAGCCCGGGTGAACGGGCACGGCGAGGCCTGGAACAACTTCGTGTTCTTCAACGACCCGGACGGCAACGGCTGGGCAGTGCAGGAAGCGCCGACCGCCGCGTAGGCCCCGACCACCGCGTAGGCCCCGACCGCCGCGTAAGCCCCCGGCCGCTGATAGCCCCCGACCGGACCGGATCGCTTGGGTAGGCTCCGAGGATGGCTGAACACGAGGGAAGCGTGCGGGTGGACAGCTGGATCTGGTCGGTCCGGCTGGTCAAGACGCGGGCGCTGGCGGCGGCCGCCTGCCGGGCCGGGCACGTCCGGGTGAACGGTGAGCGGGCCAAGCCGGCCCAGGCGCTGAAGCCCGGGGACGAGGTCCGGGTCCGCGAGGAGAACCACGAGCGGGTCGTCGAGGTGCGCAAGCTGATCCGCAAGCGGGTCGGCGCCGAGGTGGCGGCGGAGTGCCTGGTCGACAACAGCCCGCCGCGGCCGCCGCGCGAGTTCGTCGCGGCGGCCGGGGAGCGGGACCGCGGGGCCGGGCGCCCGACCAAGCGGGAGCGCCGCGAACTGGACCAGCTGCGCGGGCAGTGAGAGCCCTTACGCGGCGCTCAATGCGGCCGGCTGCGCGACGCTTCACCAGGCGGGCTACACGGCGGGCTACGCGGCGGTGTCGGTGAGCACCCTGGCGAGGAAGGCGTCGAGGTTGCCCATCGTCCGGGCGACCTGGTCCTCCAGCGACAGCGACTCCTCGGGCCGGGTGACCAGGGCGGACTTCTTCAGCCCGCGCACGTAGAGCGAGCAGGCGAGGTCGGCGCAGATGTACGTCCCGACCGTGTTGCCCTCGCGCCCGGCCGCGCCGGCCCGCCGGCCGGCGAGCAGCGCGACGCCGCTGCCGGCGTGCGCGGTGATGCACAGCGAGCAGACGTTGGTCTTGGTCAGGCTGCGCCGGACCGTCGGCACCCGCAGCGTCACACCGACCAGTTCGCCGCCGTACGGGGCCACCAGGTAGGCGCGGTCGGGCGCGCCCTGGTCCCGCCAGCCCAGGAAGTCCAGGTTCTCCCACGGCAGTTCCGCCAGGCCCCGGGGCAGGTTGAGCCGACGGGCCTCGCCCTTGGAACAGTTGACGAAGGACGCGCGGATCTCGTTCTCACTCAGGGCTTCCATGCCGCGGAAGCTAGCACCGCCCGGCACGCCCTGTCGCGTCAATTTCGCCCGGTTCTCCCCGTTCGTACGGGGTACTCCGCCTGAACGGCGAGCCGCCCCAGGGCATCGGCGACGGCAGCGGGGAGGGGTGGCAGGGCGGTGGTCACGGCGCAGGCCACCCGGGGCGCTGAGGGGTTGTCAGTGGCGGTGCGTAGGCTGCGGTGGCCCGGTCCCGGCGCAGGAGGGAGGCGCCGGGACGGGGCTGGGTCACGTCCGATCGCGAGCGCGGACTACTTCTTGAACGCGACGCCCGCGTACGCGGACACGTCCTGCCAGCCCTCGGGCAGTTCGGTGGTGGGGACGTGGCCGGCGGTGGGGCGCCAGAGCGGGAGCTGCACGAGCCCGGGGCCGACGAACTCGAAGTCGCCGAAGAAGGGTTCGACCCCGGCCCGGGGGCGCAGGACGAGCGGGGCGCTGGCGCTCCTGTAGATCCGGGTGCCCTCGGCGGCGCTCTCCCGGGAGGCGAAGTCCGGGCTGCCGTGCGAGAGGATCAGCGCGCTGCCGGGGGCGAGCGCGTCGCGCAGGGTGCGGACGATCTGCTGCGCGCCGTCCTCGTCGCGGATGAAGTGCAGGACGGCGACCAGCATCAGCGCGACGGGCTGGGAGAGGTCGACGGAGGCGGCCAGCCCGGGGTGGGCGAGGATCGCGGCCGGGTCGCGCAGGTCGGCCTCGATCACCGAGGTGTGCCCGGCGGGGTGGCTCGCCAGCAGGGCGCGGGCGTGGGTGGCGACGATCGGGTCGTTGTCCACGTACACCACGCGGGCGTCCGGGGCGACCCGCTGGGCGACCTCGTTGGTGGAGCCGACGGCCGGGATGCCGGTACCGATGTCGACGAACTGGCGGATGCCCCGGCCGGCCGCGAACTCCACGGCGCGGCCGAGGAACTGCCGGTTGGTGCGGGCCAGCAGCGGCAGCGCCGGGTAGGCGGCTATCGCGGCCTGGGCGGCCTTGCGGTCGGCCTCGAAGTTGTCCTTGCCGCCCAGGTAGTAGTCGTACATCCGGGCCGTATGCGGGATGCCGGTGTCCAGCTCGCTCGGCGGCTGCCAGTGGTCCGCTCTGGCCCAGTGCCAGTCGGTGTCGGCCGCCCCGCCGGTCGCCGCGGTGTCCTTGTGCATCCTGTTCCGCCCCCAATGCGCCATGCCGGAATTGTGCGACCGCCCGTCAACAGGCGGTGCGCGGTGATCGTATCCAACGACACACCGTGGAAACAGCGGGAGTTCAGGTTTACGCAACACCCGTAGACAGAGTGTGTGCACGTCAAGGACGGTCCGGACCCGGTCATACCGGATCGCCCGCCGGTGCCGCCCTCTCTATGCTGGCTGCCGATGACTGCCGACCGCCGCACCGTACTGCGCACCGCCGCCCAGCTGGCCGCCCTCACCGCCGCCGGTGGCCTCGTCACCGCCTGCGGCACCGGCGCACCCCGCCGGGCCGACCCCGGGGCGCTGGCCGCGCACCCCGGCACCGTCGACCCGCAGCACAACACCGACCCGGCCTGGAACGGCAGCGAGGGCCCGGCCTCCCCCGCGCCGACCGCCGCGGCGG
Organism: Kitasatospora sp. NPDC051164; assembly: GCF_044455625.1. NCBI lineage: Bacteria > Bacillati > Actinomycetota > Actinomycetes > Kitasatosporales > Streptomycetaceae > Kitasatospora > Kitasatospora sp. NPDC051164. The sequence goes on from NZ_JBITFB010000002.1 coordinate 436,902, forward strand.
AGCCCCAGCCCGCCACCGAATCGACCCCGGCCACCGCCCAGGCCTCCGCCCCGCCGACCCCGCCTCCGCTGCCGCCGCTCGCGCCCGGCACCCCGGTCGAGGTCGTGTACGGGCCGCGCACCGGCAAGAACGTGGCGCTCACCGTCCACGGCAGCGGGGACCCGAAGCTCGCCACCGCGCTGCTGGAGATCGCCGAGCAGCGCGGCGCCAAGCTGACCGTGATGGTCGTCGGCAGCTGGCTCGACCAGCAGCCGCAGATGGCCCGGCGGATCCTGGACGGCGGCCACGAGCTGGGCAACCACACCCAGAACCACCTCAACATCTCCGCCATGACGCCCGACCAGGCGCGCGCCGAGATCGCCCAGTGCGCCGACCGGCTGCAGAAGCTCACCGGCTCGATCGGCCGATGGTTCCGACCCTCCGCCGCGCAGTACGCCACCCCGATGGTGCGCGAGCAGGCCAGGGCCGTCGGCTACGAGCACGTGCTGTCCTTCGACGTCGACCCGCGCGACTACAACGACCCCTCGGCCGCCGAACTGCAGCGCCGGGTGCTGAACTCGGTGCGCGGCGGCTCGGTGGTGGCGCTGCACATGGGCCACCAGTGCACGGTGGACGCGATGCCGGCCATCCTGGACGGGCTCGCCAAGGCCGGGCTCAAGCCGGTCACCGCCAGCCAACTCTGCGCCTGAGCCCCCCACCGGATCGCACCGCGCCGGATCGCACCGCACCCAGCGAGGCCCGCACCCCGCGGGCCCGGTCAGACCATCGGGTCGTCGTCCTTGTACGGGCGCAGCCGCAGCGTGCGGGCGTCCGAGGCGCGGATCGCCTCGGCCCGGTCGACCAGCTCCGCCAGGTCGTCCCGCCCGGCGTGGATGAACCGCCCGTGCAGCGCGTCGAAGCGGCCGCGGGCGGCGTCCACGGTGACGGCGACCATGTACGGGATGGAGCCCCAGCTCGTCGTGGACCGGAACATCGGCATCCCGGCGGTCATGTCGGTGGCGACCGCGCCCGGGCTGATGTCGAGGACGACGACGTCATGCCGGGCGAGCGAGTCCGCCATGTTGTCGGAGAGCTGGAGCAGCGCGCCCTTGGACGTGGCGTACGCGGTGTAGTTGCCGTCCGGGCGCAGGGCGAAGCCGGAGTTGAGGTTGACCACCCGGCCGTGCCGTCGGGCGACCATGCCGGGCAGTACGCAGCGCAGCAGGTTGTAGGGGCCGCGCAGGTTGGTCTCGATCACCTGCCACCACTGGTTGGCGTCGGTCTCCCAGATCGGCACCTCGGCGCGGTCGACCCGGCCGGCGTTGTTGACCAGCAGGTCGATCGGGCCGAGGTCGCGTTCGACGAGCCGGACGGCCTCGCGCACCGATCCGGGGCGGGTGACGTCGGCGGTGACGGCGACGCCGCGGGAGCCGTGTTTGACGCACTCCTTGAGGGTGTCGGTCAGCGTCTCGTGGGTGCGGCCGACCAGGCCGACGGCCATTCCCTCGGCGGCCAGGCCGATGGCGATCTCCCGGCCGATGCCCCGGCCGGCGCCGGTGACCAGGGCGACCTGTCCTGCGAGCGATCCCGTCGACACCGTGTGTGCTCCCTTCCCGCCCCCGGCCCTGTGCGCCGGTCCGTCCCCGGCCCCCACCTGCGGCATTCTGTCGCCCGCCGGGCGGCGGTGGCCCCGGGCGCACGGGCCGGAACCGCCGCCTCACCCGTTCGGGGGAATCGCCCGCGGTGGCACTCCTCCGGGGAGGGGGTGACCTACTGGCCGGTACGGAGTAGTAACGTCGTCGGGGCGGTGACCGGTGCACCCATTCCGGTGCACCGACCCGCTGACCAGCAGCTCGCTGGGCCACCTGTCGCTGGGCGACCCCCAGCACCACCGAAGGGCAACTGAGTGAGTGACATCGCGCGCGTCGGAGTAGTCGGCTGTGGCCTGATGGGGTCGGGCATCGCCGAGGTCTTCGCCCGGGCCGGGCTGGATGTCCTGGTGTCGGAGGCCAGCGGTGAGGCACTGGAGTTCGGCCGCACCCGGCTGACCAACTCCCTGGACACGGCGGTCAAGCGCGGCAAGCTGACCCCCGAGCTGCGGGACGAGGCGATGTCCCGGCTGTCCTTCACCGTCGACCTGTCCGACTTCGCCGACCGCGACCTGGTGGTCGAGGCCGTCGCCGAGCGCGAGGACATCAAGGTCAAGATCTTCCAGACCCTGGACCAGGTCATCGAGCGCCGCGACGCGATCCTCGCCTCCAACACCTCCTCGATCCCGATCGTGAAGCTGGCCGCGGCCACCTCCCGCCCGGAGCAGGTCATCGGCCTGCACTTCTTCAACCCGGCGCCGGTGCAGAAGCTGGTCGAGGTCATCCCGACCCTGACCACCTCGGCGACCACCACCGAGCGGGTCGAGGCCTTCGCCTCCCAGGTGCTCGGCAAGGAGCCGATCCGCGCCCGCGACCGGGCCGGCTTCGTGGTCAACGCGCTGCTGGTGCCGTACCTGCTGTCCGCGGTGCGGATGTTCGAGTCGGGCGTGGCCACCGCCTCCGACATCGACAAGGGCATGGAGGCCGGCTGCGCCCACCCGATGGGCCCGCTGCGGCTGTGCGACCTGATCGGCCTGGACACCATCGTCTCGATCGCCGAGTCGATGTACGACGAGTACAAGGAGCCGCTGTACGCCGCTCCCCCGCTGCTCTCCCGGATGGTCGACGCGGGCCTGCTCGGCCGCAAGTCCGGCCGCGGCTTCTACGACTACACCGCGAGCGCCTGACTCCTCGGGTGCCGCGAAGCGGGGCCCGGCGGCCGCGATCCGGCTGCCGGGCCCGCTTTTTGACGGTGCGTCGGTTGTTGGGCGTCGCGTCAGCTGTTGATGGCGTAGCTGTCGCCGTAGACCTTCCACTTCAGCGGCGGGTTGAGGTCGAAGTTCTTGGCGTTGAGGAAGACCAGCTGCTCGGTGTCGACCCGGCTGGTGTCGGAGTGGGCCTCCTCCTTCTTCATGACGACCTTGCGGGCGTCCAGGAAGGCCTTGAGGTAGGTGGCCTCGTCGCCGCCCTGGGCGGGGGTCTTGGCCTTCTTCATGGCGGCGGCGCGGATGCCTCCGAAGCTGTCCGAGCTGTTGCCCGGGCCGTGCATGACGATGGCGTCGTAGTAGGCGAACTGGCCGAGCCCGCGCAGGCCGTCGGCCTTGGCCTGCTTGACGGCGGGGTTGAAGTACACCCGGTCGCGCTCGTCGTTCTGGGCCTGCTGGAAGACGGTGTCCTTGGCGGCGGCGGCCCAGTCGCGCTCGAACGCGGAGCCGAGGCCGGCGTGCGAGTCGGTGCCGTTGACCTTCTTCAGCGCGGGCAGGTACTTCGCCAGGACGTTGCCGGGCTTGAGGTCGGTGTAGTGCTGGACCAGGTCCAGCATGTCGCCCGTGCCGGAGCAGAAGCCGATGATGCCGGCGGTGTAGCCCCGCCCGTCCTTGATGTCCTCGATGTACTTGTACTGGGCCTTCCAGTCCAGCGACGAGTTCTCCGCGCTGGACACCAGCTGCATCGCGATGTCCTTCTTGTGCGGGTCGTCCAGCCCGACCCCCTTGAGCTGGACGGTCGCGCTCGCGGCCGGGGCGGCCTGGGCCGCCGAGGTGGCCGCGACGGTGAGGGGCGCGGCCACCAGGGCGGCGGCGAGGGCTATGCGGAGGGCACGACGGGGCTGAGGGCGCATGGGACGCTCCGATTCCTCGTGGGGTTAGGAAACTTTCCTAACGAGAAGTAGGAAAGCCGTCCGGCCGCGCTCCCGCAAGGGTTTTGACGGAAACTCTTCAAGCGATCCACGGACCCGCAGGTCAGACCGCGCGGCGCCGCACCCACCAGACCGCCACCGCGCAGAGCACCGCGGCGAGCAGGGTCATCCAGCCGAACTCGATGGACTGGAACAGCCAGTAGCGACCGTCCGGCTGGTAGGTCTCGTGCAGCGCGTAGCCGCCCTCGCTCAGCAGCTTCTGGGCGCCGAAGTAGTCGCCGCCCAGGTCGTAGAGCCGGCCGAGGCCGAGGCGGTTCCCCGCCGGGTCGGTGACCCAGAAGCCGCCTTCCCAGCGGTGGTCGAGCGAGGTCTGCGCGAGCGTGTGGACGGTGTCCTGGAGCGGGGCGCGGTAGTCGAACCGCAGGGACTCGGCAACCAGCACGGTCACGACCGAGGCGCCGACCCCGATCCCCACCGCCGCCACCGTCCGCCGCAGCACCGCGCCCGCGAGCGCCGACAACGCGAAGACCAGCAGCACCCGGCCGACCATCGCGAGCGGGGCGCTGGCGAACGCCAGCGGCGCGAACCGGCCCGCCTCCGCCGTCAGCGGCGCGATCCACCAGTGCAGCACCGCCGCCACCAGGGCCGTCGCGACGGCCAGCACACCGCCGACGACCACCAGCCCGCCGACCGTCCAGCGGGTGCGACCGGCTCCCTGGGTCCACGCGAAGCGCACCGTGCCGTGCTCGAACTCCCTGGCCAGCAGCGGAGCACCCACGAACGCGCCGAGGGCGCCACCCAGGAAGTAGGCCACGTTCCCGCCGACCGTCAACTCGGCGCCGTACTCACGCAGGAACTCCTTCCAGCGCTCGTTGCAGGACCGCAGCGCCATGTCGCAGCCGCCCGCACCGGAGCGGTCGAGCCCCGCGTGGAGGAAGTAGCCGGTGACGGCCAGTACGACGGCCAGCCCGGCGAGGACACCCAGCAGGGTCCGCAGCGCGGGCCGGTGGCGCAGCCCGGCCGCGCGCAGGACGGCGGAGCGGGGCGGCGCGAGGGTCAGGGAGCTCACGGCAGCAGTACCTTCTCGTTCGGTGAAACGGCCCCGCGCGGGCCGGGGAGGGCGCAGGCGGTCGGCTCGCGCAGGTAGGCGAGCACCAACTCCTCCAGGCCGACGCGCTGTTGGCGCCAGCCGTCGGAGATCGGGGCATCCACGCCGCCGGTGCGGACCAGCAGGTGGGACTGGGCGCCGGCCCGGCGGTCTCGGACCACCGGCAGCCGCTCGGCGATTCCGTCCGCCTCGGCGGTCGGGCCGGTGAGCATCCGGTGGCCGCCCAGCAGGTCGTCCACCTCCCCCGCCACCTGGACCCGGCCGCCGCCGAGCACCACCAGGTAGTCGCAGCTCTGCTGGAGCTCGTGGACGGCGTGCGAGGAGAACATCACCGACAGCCCGTCCTCGGCCACGGCGGTCAGCAGCACCGCCATGAAGTCGTGCCGGGCGAGCGGGTCGAGCGAGGCCAAGGGCTCGTCCAGCAGCAGGAGTTCGGGGCGCTTGGCGAGCGCGAGGGCGAGCGAGACCTGGGCTTGCTGACCGCCGGAGAGGCGGCCGTACTTGCGGTCCAGCGGGATGCCGAGGCCCTCCAGGTGGGTCCGGGCCCGGGCCTCGTCCCAGCGGCGGTTGAGGTGGCGGCCCATCGCGAGCAGGTCGCGTACGGGCAGGCCCGGGTAGAGCGAGGCGTTCTGGGCGACGAAGCCGATTCGGTCCAACGCCCGGGGTGAGCCGGGCAGTTGGTCGCCGAGGACGGTCAGCGCGCCCTCGCTGGGCAGGGTCAGTCCGGCGGCCAGGCTGAGCAGCGTGGTCTTGCCGGCGCCGTTCGGGCCGACCAGGGCCACCACGTGCCCGGCGGGGACGGCCAGTCGGCAGTCCCGCAGGGCCCAGGAGCGACGGTAGCGCTTGCCGAGTCCGGCGCAGTCGATCACCGTGTCCGCGGCCATCAGGCCACCACCCCGTCCCGGCCTTCGCGCAGGTCGCGCAGCGCGTCCTCGAACACGGCGGCCATCCCCTCCTCGTCCAGCCCGGCGGTCCGCGCCGAGCGCATCCAGTCCAGCAACCCCCGCCGCAGCGCGGCCCGTTCGCGCAGCGGCACCACCCCGACGGGCAGCCCCCGGATGAAGGTGCCCTGGCCGCGGCGGCCGGCCGCGAGGCCGCGGTGTTCCAGCTCGCGGTACGCCTTGAGCACGGTGTTCGGGTTGATCGCCAGCCCGGCCACCACCTCGCGCACCCGGGGCAGCCGATCGCCCTCGGTCAACCAGCCCATCCGCAGCGCCTGTTCGACCTGCTGCACGAGCTGCAGGTAGGTCGGGACACCGGAAGCCGGGTCCAGGCGGAACTCGATGGGCGAGGGCTGGTCGTCTCCTTTATCTACTTCCATAGGTAAAGAGATAAAGGATCCACTGAGGAACCGTCAACCCCAGGCAGGGTCAAATCCGAGAAACGCGAAGGGCCCCGCCCCGGACCTCGTGGTCCGGGGCGGGGCCCCTGCTCGGGCGCTACGGCATCAGGCGCCGCGCAGCACCGCTCCCGTACGGGCGACGGCCTCGGCGACGGCCGCCTCACGGGCGGCGGTGGCCTCGTCCGCGGTCAGCGTGCGGTCGACGGCGCGGAAGCGCAGCGCGTACGCCAGCGACTTCTTGCCCTCGCCCACCTGCTCGCCGGTGAACACGTCGAACAGCCGGATGGCCTCCAGCAGTTCGCCGGCGCCGGTGCGCAGCGCGGCCTCGACGTCGGCGGCCGGAACCGCCGTGTCGACGATCAGCGCGACGTCCTGGGTGGCCACCGGGAAACCGGAGACGGTCGGACCGTTGACCCGCTCGGCGCCGTCGGCGGTGAGCAGGTCGACGTCGATCTCCATCGCGGCGGTACGGGCCGGCAGCCCGAGCGCCTTGACCACCCGCGGGTGCAGCTCGCCGGCGTGGCCGACCACCCGGTCGGTGCCGGTGACGAGCAGCTCGGCGCAGCGACCCGGGTGCCAGGGCGCCAGCTGCCCCTGGCGGACGGTCAGCTCGATGCCGGCCGCCCGGGCCACCGTGCGGGCCGCCTCGACGGCGTCCGCCCAGGAGGCCTGTTCGCCCTTGCCCCACCAGCCCGACGGCAGCCGCTCACCCGCAAGGGCGACGGCGATCCGGCGCGGCTGGTCCGGCAGCGCGGCGTCCAGCTCGGCCAGCTCCTCGTCGCTGGGCCGGTGGTCGACGGCCGGGCGCGGGGCCACGGACAGCTCGTCCTTGGGCAGGAAGACGGTGCCGGTCTCGTAGATCGCGAGGTCGGTGTTGCCCCGGCCGATGTTGCGGCGCAGCGCGCCGAGCAGGCCCGGCAGCAGCGTGGTGCGCAGCGCCGGCTCCTCGTCGTTCAGCGGGTTGACCAGCTTGACCGTCCGGCGGCGGCGGTCGTCCGCCTCCAGGCCGAGCGCGTCCCAGGCGGTCTCGCCGAGGAACGGGTAGTTGTTGACCTCGACGTAGCCGGCCCCGGCCAGCGCGACGCCGATCCGGCGGTTGATCCGCTGGGTCTCGGTCAGGCCCTTGCCCGGCGGCACGTTGGGCATCCGGGCGGGGACGTTGTCGTAGCCCTCCAGCCGGATGACCTCCTCCGCGAGGTCGTACGGGTCGGTGAGGTCGGGGCGCCAGGTCGGCGGGGTGACCTCCAGGACGTCAGCGCCGGCGACCGAGCAGCCGATCTCCTGCAGGCGCCGGGTGACGGTCTCGCGGCCGTACGCGGTGCCGGCCACCCGGTCGGGCAGGTCGGCGGCGATGGTGATGGTGCGCACCGGGTGCGGGGCGGCGATGTCGGTGACCCCGGCCTCGGCGGTGCCGCCGGCGATCAGGACCAGCAGGTCGACGGCGCGCTGCGCGGCGGCGCGGGCGGCCTCCGGGTCGACGCCGCGCTCGAAGCGCTTGGACGCCTCGGAGGGCAGCTTGTGGCGCTTGGCGGTGCGGGCGATGGCGACCGGGTCGAAGTGCGCCGCCTCGATGATCACCTCGGTGGTGCCCGGGCCTGCGGCCGGGTCGAGGATCTCGGTGGAGGCGCCGCCCATGACACCGGCCAGGCCGATCGGGCCGCTGTTGTCGCAGATCAGCAGGTCCTCGGCGGAGAGCTTGCGCTCGACGCCGTCGAGAGTGGTGAGGGTCTCGCCCTGCGCCGCCCGGCGGACCGTGATCGGGCCGTCCACGCGCTGCTTGTCGTAGGCGTGCAGCGGCTGGCCGACCTCGAGCATCACGTAGTTGGTGATGTCGACGGTCAGCGAGATCGGGCGGATGCCCGACTTCTGCAGGCGGCGCTGCAGCCACAGCGGGGACTTGGCGTCGGGGTCGACGCCGACGACCGTACGGGCCACGAAGCGGTCGCAGCCGGCCGGGTCGTTGACCTTGACCAGGTAGCCGAAGGAGTTGGCCGGCGGCACGTCGAGCAGCGCCGGGTCGGCCAGCGGCAGCCCGTACGCGGCGGCGGCCTCACGGGCCACGCCGCGCATGGACAGGCAGTAGCCGCGGTCCGGGGTGACGGCGATGTCGAGCACCTCGTCGACGAGCTGGAGCAGCTCGACGGCGTCGGTGCCGGGCTCGTACTCCGGCGGGAGCACGATGATGCCGTTGTGCTCGTCGCCCATGCCCAGCTCGCGGGCGGAGCAGATCATGCCGGCCGAGGTGTGGCCGTAGGTCTGGCGGGCCGCGATCGGGAAGGGGCCGGGCAGCACGGCGCCGGGGAGCACGACCACGACCTTGTCACCGACGGCGAAGTTGGTCGCGCCGCAGACGATCTCCTGCGGCTCGCCGGTGCCGTTGGCGGCACCGACGTTGACGAAGCAGTGCCGGATCGGCTTCTTGAAGCCGGTCAGCTCCTCGATGGAGAGCACCTCGCCGACCACCAGCGGACCCTTGAGGTCGGCGCCGATCTGCTCGACGGTCTCGACCTCCAGGCCGGCCCGGACCAGGCGCTCCGCGACGTCACGGCCGGTCGCGCCGGCCGGCAGGTCGACGTACTCGCGCAGCCAGGAAAGCGGGACGCGCATCAGATCTCCATCCCGAACGGGAGGGTGAAGCGCACGTCACCCTCGACCATGTCGCGCATGTCGGCGACATTGTGACGATTCATCAGAATCCGCTCCAGGCCCAGGCCGAAGGCGAACCCGCTGTAGCGGTTGGGGTCGACACCGCAGGCGACGAGCACCCGCGGGTTGACCACGCCGCAGCCGCCGAGCTCGATCCAGCCCTCGGAGGAGCAGGTGCGGCACGGCCGGTCCGGGTTGCCGACGCTCTCGCCCAGGCACACGAAGCACTGCAGGTCGACCTCGGCCGACGGCTCGGTGAACGGGAAGTACGAGGGCCGCCAGCGCAGCTCCAGGTGGTCGCCGATCAGCTTCTCGACCATGACCTCGATGGTGCCCTTGAGGTCGGCGAAGGTGATGCCCTCGTCCACCGCGAGGCCCTCGACCTGGCGGAAGACCGGCGTGTGGGTGGCGTCCAGCTCGTCGGTCCGGTAGACCCGGCCCGGGCAGACCACGTAGATGGGGGGCTCGCGGTCGAGCATGGTGCGGGCCTGGACCGGGGAGGTCTGGGTGCGCAGCACCACGCCGGAGTCGGCGGAGCCGTCCGGGGCCTGGACGAAGAAGGTGTCCTGCATCGAGCGTGCCGGGTGGTCCGGGCCCAGGTTGAGGGCGTCGAAGTTCAGCCACTCGGCCTCGACCTCGGGGCCCTCGGCGATCTGGTAGCCCATCGCGACGAAGGTGTCCTCGATGCGCTCGGCCATGGTGGTCAGCGGGTGCCGGGCGCCGCGCGGGATGCGGTCGAACGGCAGCGTGACGTCCACCGACTCCTCGACCAGCACGCGGGCGTCACGCTCCGCCTCCAGCTCGGCCTGCCGCTTGGCGAGGGCCTGATTGACGGCCCCGCGGGCCTGGCCGATCAGCTTGCCGGCGGCCGCCTTGGCGTGCGGGGGCAGGGCGCCGATCTCGCGGTTGGCGAGCGACAGCGGGGACCGGTCGCCGGTGTGGGCGACCTTGGCCTGCTTCAGCTCGTCCAGGGTGGTGGCAGCGGCGAACGCGGCGACGGCCTCGTCCCGCGCCTGCTCCACCACCTCGGGCTTGAGGGCCTCGACCTCGACCGGGTCGTACGACTTGTTGGGTGCCGACATCTCTATCTTTCCCGTGCTCCTGCTCGTCCGTGCTCAGGTGTGTGGGCTCGCCTTCGCGTCACGCCCGGCGGGGCCGGGGCACGGGCAGCCGGTTCTCCGTTCACCGGAGGCTCACGGGAGTGGGTGTCCGCGGCTCAGCCGCGCGGGGCGTTGCGCGACGCCAAAGGTCGAGTGTAGTCGCAGCGCGTAGCGCCGCTGCCGCGAAGCCCGTCCGGCGGGACCCCGGTGCCCTCTCGGAGCAGTGCTCAGAGCATGAAGTCGGGTACGCCGGCGGGCAGGATAAATCGGAACCGGGCACCGCCGCCGGGCGCGCGGTCGACGCGGATCGAGCCGCCGTGGGCTTCCACGATGCCCTTGACGATGTAGAGGCCCAGGCCCGTGCCGCCCCGCTTGGAGCCGCGCCAGAAGCGGGTGAAGACGCGCGGCATCGACTCCTCGGGGATGCCGCTGCCTTCGTCGCTCACGGTGACCGCTGTGCCTTCCACGATGCGGGGCGGGGTGCCGGAGCGCTCCCAGACGGGTGCCTCGACGACCTCCTTGGCCGGTGCCACCTCGATCGTGACAGTTCCCTCACCGTGCCGCACCGCATTTTCCAGCAGGTTGGCGAGCACCTGGTCGACCTTGTCCGGGTCGGCCCACAGGACGGTCAGCGGCTCGCTGACCCGGATGTCGAAGCGGTCCTCGGCGATGCCGGTGGCGACCTTGCGCTCGACGTGCCGGCGCACCGCCGCGGCCAGGTCGACCACCTGCTTGCGCAGCTCCAGCCGGCCGGCGTCGATCCGGGAGATGTCCAGCAGCTCGGCGATCAGCCGGGTGACCCGGTCGGCGTCGGCGTCCACGGTCTCCAGCATCAGCCGCTTCTGCCCGTCGGTGAACCGCTCCCACTTGGCCAGCAGCGTCGCCGTGAAGCCCTTGACGCTGGTCAGCGGGGAGCGCAGCTCGTGCGCGACGGTGGCGATCAGCTCGGCGTGGCTGCGCTCGGTGCGGCGCCGGGCCTCGGTGCCGCGCAGGGCGATCACCAGGCGCTCCAGCGGCCCGCACGGCACCGTACGGACGTACCGGGCGGAGACCAGCACCTCACGGCCGCCGGGCAGCAGCAGGTTGCGCTCCGGCTGGCGGGTGCGGGTGGCCAGGCCGCCGTACGGGTTGGTCAGCTGCCACCAGCGGCGCCCGTCCAGGTCCTCCAGCGGGAGGGCGTCCTCCAGCACGCAGCCGAGCGCGGCCTCCGGGAGCACGCCGGTGAGCCGGGCCGCGGCCCGGTTGAAGCAGACCACCCGGCCCAGCCCGTCGGCGACCACCAGGCCGTCCGGCAGGTCGTCCGGGTCGAGCTCGGGCCCGCTGCCGACCATGGGTTGCCTCCCCGATTACCCACCGTGCCGTTCCCCCCACCGAGGCAGACCCTAGCGCCTCGCAGGCCCCCGCAGTAGGGCTTGCAACGGGGTGATCCCGGTGCGCCCCCGGGTGTGTCAGGTGTTCGAACGGCAGCCGCCGGGCGAACGCTGCGCCCGGGCCGAGGCGTAGAGGCAGACTGCCGCGGCGGTGGCCAGGTTGAGGCTCTCGGCGTGACCGTGGATCGGGACGCGCACGACCTCGTCGGTGAGCGCGCGGGTCTCCTCCGGAAGCCCCCACGCCTCGTTGCCGAACAGCCACGCGCCGGGCGCGCCCAGGGTTCCCTCGTCCAGCTCCTGGTCCAGGTCGCGCTCCCCCGCGCCGTCCGCGGCGAGCACCCGGATGCCGGCCTCGCGCAGCTTCCCGACGGCTTCCTCGACCGGCACGCCGACCGCCACCGGCAGGTGGAAGAGGCTGCCCACGGAGGCCCGCACGGCCTTCGGGTTGTAGAGGTCCACCGAGGCGTCGGTGAGCACCACGGCGTCCGCGCCGGCCGCGTCGGCGGTGCGCAGGACGGTGCCGGCGTTCCCGGGGTCGCGCACGTGGGCGAGGATCGCGACCAGCTTCGGACGGGCCTCGAGCACCTCGGCGAACGGGGTGTCGATGAAGCGGCAGAGCGCCACGATGCCCTGCGGGGTCACCGTGTCGCAGATCCCGGCGATCACCTCGTCGGTGGCGGTCAGCACGGGCAGCCCCTCGGCCCGGGCCTCCTCGACGATGCCGGCGTGCCGCTCGGCGGCCTCCGGGCTCACGTACACCTCGACCACGGCGTGCTCGGACGTGCCCGGCAGCCTGCCGAAGGCGACGGCCTCCCGGACGGCCTGCGGGCCCTCGGCCAGGAAGCGGCGCTCCTTGGTCCGCTGGTTGCGCTTGGCCAGCCGGCGGGCGGCGACGACGCGCGGCGAGCGCAGGGAGGTCAGCAGGGGGGTCTCGGTGCTCGGCATGGTCTCGTTCTCTGGAGGCGCTGACGGAGGGGGTAAAGCAGAACCGGACCCGCAGGCGAGCCTGCGGGTCCGGTCAGAGCTCAACCGATCTCGGAAGATCAGGCGGCGTCGGCGGCGGCCTTCGGGGCGTTCACGTCGGCCGGCAGCGCCTTCTGGGCGACCTCGACCAGGGAGGCGAACGCACCCGGGTCGTTGACGGCCAGGTCGGCCAGCATCTTGCGGTCGATCTCGATGCTGGCGGCCTTCAGGCCCTGCACGAAGCGGTTGTAGGTGATGCCGTTGGCACGGGCCGCAGCGTTGATGCGCTGGATCCACAGCTGACGGAAGTCGCCCTTGCGCTTCTTGCGGTCGTTGAAGTTGTAGACCAGCGAGTGGGTGACCTGCTCCTTGGCCTTGCGGTACAGGCGCGAGCGCTGGCCACGGTAGCCGCTGGCGCGCTCCAGGATGACCCGGCGCTTCTTGTGGGCGTTGACTGCCCGCTTGACGCGTGCCACTTGATTACTCCTTGGGTTGGACCACGGACTACTTCACGTGGTCCGTCATTCGAATGGGTCGGGAAGGATCAGCTGCCCCGCACACGGCTCTCGCCGGGCGGGAAGGCGATCACTTGCCGAGAAGCTTCTTGATCTTCTTGGCGTCAGCGGGGGCCAGCTCGACGGTCCCGGCCAGCTTGCGGGTCAGCGTCGAGGGCTTGTGCTCCAGGAGGTGGCGGCGGCCGGCGCGCTCGCGCAGCACCTTGCCAGAGCCACTGATCTTGAAGCGCTTGCTGGCGCCACTGTGCGTCTTCTGCTTCGGCATTTCGCCGTATCTCCTCGTCGGTCCCATTCACGCCCGCGCGGCGCTGCCACACGGGCGTGAACTGGATGGATCTGTGGTGACCGGGCGGGACGCCCGTCACCCTTGGGGGCCGGTCTCCCGGGCCTCCTGGCCGGTGAAGGCTCAGGCGCCCTGGGAGGCGGCCGGCTGCTCGACCGGAGCGTCGGCCTCGGGGGCCGCGGCCTCGGCCGGGGCGTCCTGCGCCTCGGTCGCGGCGTCGTCGGTCGCCACGTCCTCGGTCGCCACGTCCTCGGTCACGACGTCGTCGGTCGCCAGGTCCTCGGCCACCTCGTCGTCGGCGAGGGCGGCGTCGGAGCCGGGGGTACGGCCCTGACGCTCGGCCTTGCGGGCGTCCGCGAGGGCGCGGGCCTCGGCCATCGCCTCGGTCTTCTTCTTGTGCGGGCCAAGAACCATGATCATGTTCCGGCCGTCCTGCTTGGGCGAGGACTCGACGAAGCCCAGCTCCTGGACGTCGTCGGCGAGCCGCTGCAGCAGGCGGAAGCCCAGCTCGGGGCGGGACTGCTCACGACCACGGAACATGATCGTGATCTTGACCTTGTCGCCCTGGTTGAGGAACCGGACGACATGACCCTTCTTGGTGTCATAGTCGTGCGGGTCGATCTTCGGCCGGAGCTTCATCTCCTTGATGACCGTGTGCGCCTGGTTCTTGCGCGCCTCACGGGCCTTCATGGCCGACTCGTACTTGAACTTGCCGTAGTCCATGAGCTTGCACACCGGCGGCCGGGCGGTCGCCGCGACCTCGACCAGGTCGAGGTCGTACTCCTGCGCAAGCTCCAGCGCCTTGGCAAGCGGCACGATGCCGACCTGCTCGCCGCTGGGACCGACGAGTCGCACCTCGGGGACGCGAATCCGGTCGTTGATGCGGGGCTCGGTGCTGATGGGGCCTCCTAGGTTGCACCTTCTGCGATGCGGCCGTCGGACGGCGGTCGCACGTAGTGGACTCGACCACTGGGCGGGGCTTCATTCGTACTGCGCTGCCCGGCACCTTCCGGCACCGACTGCACCCGCGACACGAAAAAAGCCCCGCTCGGTACAAGCGGGGCTCCACACAACCGGGGGCGACGCCCGGTGAGGGGCGCTGCGGCGACTCGGCGCCGAAGCGCCCGTCGCGGACCGGGACCCGTCGACCGCGAAGCCGATCGGGTGGGAGACTTTCGCGGTTGCCCTCTCGGGCCTCCTCAGTGGAGCCTCCACTTGCTGGCCAGGCGCCCATGCGGGATCCCGGCCGGTCAGTCTCGAAGCATACAGCGCCGGGAGGTCGAACGCTATTCCGCCCCGGCGCACTGCCTTCTCCGCGCCCCGAAGGGCCCTTGTACGCTCCACATGTACCCACACGGCACGACGGAACGAGCCCCCCTTGAGCAGCGAGCCCACCCAGACCCCCGGCACGGACGACGACGCGATCGGCTTCGACGACCTCACCCGCGACATCGCCGAGGTCCCGGCCGTCGAGGTGATCACCACCGTCGCCGTGCACCTGATGAGCGCGGCCGCCGTCAAGTGCGGTCTCGCCGAGGGCGGCGAGAAGGACAAGGACCTGGACGAGGCCCGCAAGCTGATCACCGCGCTCGCCGGACTTGTCACCGCCGGCGCCCCGGAGATCAGCAACTTCCACGCCGCCCCGCTGCGCGACGGCCTGCGCTCGCTGCAGCTCGCCTTCCGCGAGGCCTCCATTGTCCCGGACGCGCCGGGCACGGGCCCGGGCGAGAAGTTCACCGGGCCGGTCTACGCCTGAGTGTCGCCCGTGCGACAGGGGGCGCGCCTCACCCGAGGCGCGCCCCCTGATCGTTTCCGCCGCTGATCGTTTCGGCCGCCGATCGCCTTCACCGCCGATCGCTACTGCCGCCGATCGCTTCTACCGCCGGTACAGCGGCTCCCCCGGCAGCTCGGCGCTCGCCGGCAGCACCGCGAGGTCCAGCCCCCGGTCCAGCCGCACCCGCAGCACCGGGTCGGCGGCCACTGCCTGCCCGACCCGCTGCGCGGCCGCCTGCAGCCCGGGCTGGTCCAGCGCCGGGTCGAACACCACCGCGAGCACCCCGTCCGAGCCCTCGGAAGCCGCCAGCAGCCCGGTGACCACCTGCGGCTCGGCCGCCAGCAGCGCCCGGACCGCCTCGCGCACCTCCGGGTCCCGCGCCGGCGGCAGGAACGGACGGTTCTCCGCGAGCGCCCGCAGCCGGGCGCCGGCCAGCTGGAAGGGCACCGGCCCGGCCGGGTCGACCAGGAGCGTGTCGGCACGCTCCGAGAAGGCCACCATGGCGGCCTGCGGGGCGGCCACCGGCGCCGGGCGGGCGTCGGCCCGCCAGCGGGCGAGCGTCTCGAGCGAGGTGAAGGCCGGCAGCGCGCGGCGCCCGTCCGGGGCCTCCAGCACCGGGACGGCCATGTCGCTGGACTTGTCGTGCCGGTGCCCGTGCTCGTCCACCTCGACCTCGCCGAGGATCGCGACGATCGGGACCATCAGCCGGGTGGGGGTCAGCGCCGCCAGCACCTCGGGCTCGGCCGCGCGGTCCTGCGACCAGCGGGCGAGGGCCTCGACGAGCGCCGCGTCGGCGGTACCGTCGTCGTCGCCGAAGCCGGGGTTCGGGATGTTCTTGCCGACGAACGCCGGGTTGGAGAAGTCTTTGCGGTCCACCCGCCCGACCCTATGCCACCGCACCCGAGCGGCCTCATTTCCCCGCACGCGCCCCCTACCCACCGGTAGCCCGCTGTGGCACCCTGCGCCCATGGTGATCCTCGACGCACCCGCGCCCGCCCCGGTCTCCGACCGCCTCCGGTACGACCGCGCCACCGCCCACCTGGACGGTCCGGTGGCCGTCGTGGACCTCGCCGCCTTCGACGCCAACGCCGCCGACCTGGTGCGCCGGGCCGGCGGCAAGCCGATCCGGGTCGCCAGCAAGTCCGTGCGCTGCCGCGCGCTGCTGGAGCGGGTGCTGGCCACCGACGGCTTCGCCGGGGTGATGAGCTTCACCCTCGACGAGTCGCTCTGGCTGGCCCGGACCGGCGTCCGCGACATCCTGCTCGCCTACCCCTCCGCCGACCGGGACGGATTCGCCGAGCTGACCGCCGACCCCGAAACCGCCCGGGAGATCACCGTCGTCCTGGACGACCCGGACCAGCTCGACCTGATCGACAAGGCCCGGACCGGCGACGCCGAGATCCGGGTCTGCCTGGAACTGGACACCGCTCTGCACCTGCTGGGCGGCCGGGTCCGGGTCGGCGCCCGACGCTCCCCGCTGCGCACCCCCGAGGACCTCGGCGCCTTCGCCGAACTCGTCCAGCACCGCCGGGGCTTCCGGGTCGTCGGCCTGATGGCGTACGAGGGGCACGTCGCCGGGGTGGGCGACCGGATGCCCGGACGGCCGGTGCGCTCACAGCTGATCCGGCTGATGCAGGCCAAGGCCCGGGCCGAACTCGCCGAACGACGCGCCGCGGTGGTCCGGCGACTGCGCCAGGTGGCCGAGCTGGAGTTCGTCAACGGCGGCGGCACCGGCAGCGTGGAGTCCACCGTGGCCGAGCGCGCCGTCACCGAAGTGGCGGCCGGCTCCGGGCTGTACCAGCCGCAGCTGTTCGACAACTACCGCTCGTTCCGGGGCCGTCCGGCCGCCCTGTTCGGCCAGCCGGTGGTACGCCGCCCCGGCGTCGGCGTGGTGACGGTCCTCGGCGGCGGCTACCCGGCCTCCGGCGCGGCCGGCCCCGACCGCTCGCCGGTGCCGTACCTGCCGCAGGGCCTGCGCTACGACCCGATGGAGGGCGCCGGAGAGGTGCAGACCCCCCTGCTCGGCTCCGCCGCGGACGACCTGCTGATCGGCGACCGGGTCTGGTTCCGGCACGCCAAGGCGGGAGAGCTGTGCGAGCGCTTCGCCGAGCTGCACCTCATCGAGGGCGAGCGGATCGTACGGACCGTACCGACGTACCGGGGCGAGGGGAAAACGTTCCTCTGACGCTTCGTCCGGCATTGCCCTACCGTGGTGCCGACACTGAGAGTACGACCCGGGAGGGGGCGCATGGACACCGAGCTCGTGCAGGAGATGGTGAGGTCCGGTGCGACGTCGGTTGCCGGCCTGATGGCCACGGCGGCCTGGAACCAGGCCAGTTCGCGGATCGCCCGACTGTTCGGGCGCGGCGAGCGGGACGAGCAGGCGAGCGCGGAGCTGGAGGTCATCCGCGCCGAGGTGCTGGAGGCCGACGGCGACCAGGAGGTCCTGGCCGACCAGGCCGCGGCGATCCGCAACCGGCTGCGCGCGCTGTTCCGGGAGAACCCGCAGGCGGCCGAGGAACTCTTCGAGATCCTCTCGGAGTTCGCTCCCGAGCGGTTCAGCAAGTCGGCCGGCGGAACGTACATCATCAACACGATCGACGGGAACTCGACCGTCAACAGCGATCTCGTGATCCAGGCCGGCATCATCCACGGCAACCAGCGCTGACCTTTCCGCAGCCTTAACCAGGCCCGATGGAACGGCTAACGACAGCCTTCCATCGGGCCTTCGCGCTGCTCCGAGGCCTACAGTCCGTCAACAAGTGTTCCACGCATGGCTATTGCCATCTGGTCCAGACCAATCCTACGCTCTGGCCGGGGGTCGCGCGCCGGGTCGGCGGCTCCCGAGCGGGCAGGCGTGTCCGTTCCCCCACACTCGCCCGGAACGACGGTCAAGGAGTCCCCACCCCATGTCCATCAAGCGAAGTGCCCTGTCCGTCGGCGTGGTCGGCGCCGCGGTCCTCGCGGTGGCCGCGACCACCGCCGGCACTGCCGGCGCGCACGGCACGATGACCAACCCCGTCAGCCGGGTCGCCGCGTGCTACGCGGAGGGCCCCGAGCACCCGGTGTCCCAGGTCTGCAAGGACCTCGTCGCCGCGAGCGGCACCCAGCCGCTGTACGACTGGAACGAGGTCAACATCGCCAACGCCGCCGGCGACCACCAGGCGCTGATCCCGGACGGCAAGCTCTGCTCGGCCAACCGCGACAAGTACAAGGCGCTGGACTGGCCGCGCACCGACTGGCCCGCGACCCCGGTCAAGGCCGGCGCGTTCACCTTCCAGTTCCGCACCACCGCGCCGCACATCGGCACCCAGACCGTCTACATCACCAAGCCGAGCTACGACCCCACCAAGCCGCTGAAGTGGTCGGACCTCGACCCGACACCGGTGGCCCAGGTGCAGGTCGACCGCACCGCCACGAACGGCTACTACACCTACTCCGGCACCCTGCCGCAGCGCACCGGCCGCCAGCTGCTGTACATGGTCTGGCAGCGCAGCGACAGCCCGGAGGCGTTCTACAGCTGCTCCGACGTCGACTTCGGCTCGAGCACCGCCGCTGCCGCCCCGGCACTCGCCGCGCAGGCCCCGGCCGCGCAGGCCCCGGCCGCGCCGAGCGACGCCCAGATCGCGGCCGACGCACCCAGGTCCACGGTCGCCCACCACGGCCACGGCGGGGACCCGAACGCCCCGGCCGGCCAGATCGTCCCGACCACCTCCGCTGCCGTGGCCGGCACCTCGGCCACCGGTCCGCTGCTGCTCGCCGGCGCCGCCGCGATCGGCGTCGGGTGGGCGGGCATGGTGCTCCGGCGCCGCCGCGTCGAGGCTGTTCGACGCGACGCCTGACGCCGGAGGCGGGGCCGGGCCGGTCACACCCCCGTCCGGCCCGGTTCCGTCACCGCATGACGGCGGCGGCCCACCCGGGGGTTTCCCTCCCGGGTGGGCCGCCGCTGTGTGAGGAGCGCGCGGCTCAGGTGGTGGTGCCCCCGGTACCACCGGTCCCGTCGGTGCCCCCGGTGCCACCGGGGCCGGAGCCCGCGCCGCCGCCCGGGCCGGTGCCGGGCATCCCGGGAATGCTCGGGATCTTGCCCTTGAAGTCGGTGATGCCCTTGACGATGGTGTCCATCACGGCGACGTCCGGCGCCTTGTCGGCGATGTCGAAGCCGAAGTGCACCGAGACCAGCGACTTGCCGTCGGCGGACGGGAAGACCACGGTCTCCACGTAGCCGTTGTTGCCCTTGGGCGCGTCCACCTTCCAACGGACCAGGTAGCCGTCCTGGCCGTTGACCTTGACCGCCTCGGACTTGAGCTCCTGGTGCCCGGTGATGTTGCCGTACGACTCCTTGGCGACCTTCGCGATGTCGGCCTTGGCCGCCGTCTGGGCGTCGGTGCCGCCACCGTCGATCCGGCCGGTGTTCACCCCGCCGAGGGTGCAGTCGCCACTGCCGTCGGGGCAGGCGTAGGAGCCGACAGTGATCATGGCGTAGCCGTCGCCGGAGGTGCCGGCCTGCCAGCCGTTCGGGACCGGCAGGGTGAGGCGGTTCACCACGTCGATCGCCGTGTCGGCGCCGGGCCGGACCTTGCCGTTGCCATTGCCGTTCCCGTTCCCGTTCCCGTTGCCCTTGCCGTTGCCCTTGCCGTCCCCGCTGCTCCCGTTGCCGCCACCGCCACCGCCGTTGCCACCATTGCCGCCGCCGTTGCCACCGCCCGGGTAGCCGTCCCACGGCCCGTAGGCGCCTCGCGGGGTGTGCTGGGCGATCGGCTTGGGCTTGTCCCCGTGGCCGTCCATCGCGAGGTAGGTGATCCCCGAGCCCGCGCCCAGGCCGAGCAGGGCGGCGGCGACGGTCGCCACGACCAGCTTGGACGGCTTGCGCCGGGGCTTGCGCGGCGGCAGCGGTGAACCGAAGGCGGCGCCGAAGGGCGGCGGCTCCGGATAGCGGACGCTCGGGCCGCTGCCCAGGACCTCGCCCTCCAGCACCCGGGTCTGTTCGGTCGCCGCCGGATCGCCGGCCTCCGGGGCCGCCGGGCCCTCCGGGGTGTCCGGGCCCTCCGGGGCGCCGGGTGCCGCAGCATCGGCCGCGGGAGCGGTCGAGTCCGGGGCGTCCGAGGGCGTGGGCCGGGTGTCGGCCGTCCAGCCCTTGCCGTCCCACCATCGCTGCGGCCTCGGGTCGCCGGTGGGGTCCTTCGGATCCGGGTACCACCCGGCGGGAATCTGCTCGCTCACAGCAGAGAATCTAAAGGCAGCCGGATAAGCGCGAAATCAGCGCGGCACGGAATTCCCCCGGTTTTCGATGAAATTACGGTGAGAAGCAGCGCACCGGACTACAACGGGGTGACGTACGCCCCGGAGATCCCCCCGTCGACCAGGAACTCGCTCGCGGTGATGAACGAGGAGTCGTCGCTCGCCAGGAAGGCCACCGCGGCGGCGATCTCCTCGGCCCGGGCGAACCGGCCGAGCGGAATGTGCACCAGCCGGCGGGCGGCCCGCTCCGGGTCCTCGGCGAACAGCTCGCGCAGCAGCGGGGTGTCCACCGGCCCCGGGGAGAGCGCGTTGACCCGGATCCCCTCGCGGGCGAACTGCACGCCCAGCTCGCGGGACATCGCGAGCACCCCGCCCTTGGAGGCGGTGTAGGAGATCTGCGAGGTGGCCGCGCCCATCCGGGCCACGAAGCTGGCGGTGTTGATGATCGAGCCACGCCCGTGCCGGCGCATGTACGGCAACGCGGCCTTGCAGCACAGGTAGACGCTGGTCAGATTGACCTCCTGGACCCGCTTCCAGGCGTCCAGGCCGGTGGTCAGGATCGAGTCGTCCTCCGACGGCGAGATGCCCGCGTTGTTGAAGGCGACGTCCACACTGCCGTAGGTCTCGTACGCCTCGTCGAACAGCGCCTCGACCATGTACGGGTCGGTGACGTCGGTGTGCACGAACAGCCCGCCGGCCTCCTTGGCGGCGGCCCGCCCGGTCTCCTCGTCGAGGTCGGCGCAGACCACCTTCGCCCCCTCCGATGCGAGCCGGCGGGCGGCGGCCAGGCCGATGCCGCTGCCCGCGCCGGTGACCACGGCGGTGCGGCCGACCAGCCGGCGGCAGACCACCGCGTCCCGCGCGGCGTGCTTCTCGCTCATCGGGCTGTCACTCCTCGCTCTGGATGAAGACGTTCTTGGTCTCGGTGACGCGGCGCAGCACGTCCGGCCCCCGCTCGCGGCCCACCCCGGACTCGCCGAAGCCGCCCAAGGGTGTCCAGTTGGTCATGCGGCACGTCCGTCGGTCACGCGTCACATCCGTTCGAAGGACCGGTAGCGCTCCCAGTCGGTGACGGCGCCGTCGTAGGCGGCCTGCTCGACCCGGGCCATGTTCAGGTAGTGGTCGACCACGTCGTCGCCGAAGGCTTCCCGGGCCAGTTCGCTCTCCGCCCACAACGCGGCGGCCTCGCGCAGCGATCCGGGCACCCGGGCGTACTCCTCGACCGCGTAGGCGTTGCCCAGGCAGGGCGTGGGCAACTCCAGCTTGCGCTGCAGCCCGTGCAGGCCGGCCGCGATCATCCCGGCCACGGCGAGGTACGGGTTGACGTCGCCGCCGGGCACCCGGTTCTCCATCCGCAGGCCGGGGCCGTGGCCGACCACCCGGTAGGCGCAGGTGCGGTTGTCCCGGCCCCAGGCGACGGCGGTCGGGGCGAAGGAGCCCGGGCGGTAGCGCTTGTAGGAGTTGATGTTCGGGGCGTAGAGCACGCTGAACTCGCGCAGCGCCGTCAGCTGGCCGGCCAGGAAGTGCCGCATGGTGTCGGTCATCCGGCCGTCCCGGTCGGCGAAGGCGGGGGCGCCGACGGCGTCGCGCAGCGAGAGGTGGATGTGGCAGCTGTTGCCCTCGCGCTCGTCGTACTTGGCCATGAAGGTGAGCGCGCAGCCCAGTTGGGCGGCGATCTCCTTGGCCCCGGTCTTGTAGACGCTGTGCTGGTCGCAGGTGGTGAGGGCGTCGGTGTAGCGGAAGGCGATCTCGTGCTGGCCGAGGTTGCACTCGCCCTTGGCGGACTCCACGACCAGGCCGGCGCCGGCCATCTCGTTGCGGATCCGGGAGAGCAGCGGCTCGACCCGGGCGGTGCCCAGCATCGAGTAGTCCACGTTGTAGAGGTTCGCCGGGGTCAGGCCGCGGTAGCCGCCGAGCCAGGCCTGCTCGTAGGTGTCGCGGAAGACCAGGAACTCCAGTTCGGTGCCGATGTCGGCGGCCAGGCCGTACTCGGCGAGCCGGGCGATCTGGCGGCGCAGCAGTTGGCGCGGGGCGGCATCCACCGGGTGGCCGCCGTGCCGGGCCAGGTCGGCGGTGACCTGGGCGGTGCCGGGCTGCCAGGGGGTCAGCCGCAGGGTGCCCAGGTCGGGGCGCATCGCGAAGTCGCCGTAGCCGGTGGCCCAGGACGAGAAGGCGTAGCCGTCCACGGTGTTCATGTCGACGTCGACGGCCAGCAGGTAGTCGCAGGCCTCGGCGCCGTGCTCGGCGACTTCGTCGAGGAAGAACCGGGCGGCGAAGCGCTTGCCCTGCAGCCGGCCCTGCATGTCGGTGAAGGCGAGTGCCACGGTGTGCACCTTGCCGGCGTCCACCAGGGTGCGCAGCTCGTCCAGGGTCAGCGGCGGCCGGGGCGGCGACCCTGCGGCGGCGTTCCCGGGTGCGGCGTTCTCGGACATGACGGAACCCTCCTTCCTCGTGTCCTGGGTGGTCTCGATGGTCTAGGTGGTCTCGGTGGTCTCGGTGGCCCGGATGGCCGTGACGACCTCGAAACCCGTCGATCACTCTTCGAGATCAAGCAGTCACAGCGAACCGTACGGCCTGCGACTCGCGGGGCGGAAGAGGGCAGGCGTGTGTGGCGCGCCGATATGCGTGGTTGACGGGGTATCGGGCGGTTCGGGAGGAGAATGCGCGCCATGGATCGCAGGCCTTTGATCGGCGTCAGCACCTACCTGGTGGACGCGAGTTGGAGCCACTGGCGGAGCCGTCGGGTCGCTCTCGTCCCCGAGCGGTACACCGCGTACGTCCGGGACTCCGGCGGGGTCGCCGTCCTGCTGCCGCCCGACGCCCCGGAGCGCGCGCCGGAGGTGCTGGCCCGGCTGGACGCGCTGGTCATCGCGGGCGGGCCGGACATCGACCCGGCGTACTACGGGGAGCCGGCCCATCCGGCGACCGAGGTGGACTCTCCGGAGCGGGACGTCTGGGAGGTCGCGCTGCTGCGGGCCGCGCTGGCGGCGGGGATGCCGCTGCTGGCCGTCTGCCGCGGGATGCAGGTCCTGAACGTGGTGTGCGGGGGCACGCTGGTGCAGCACCTGCCGGACGTGGTGCCGGTGGACGTGCACGGCGGCTCGCCGGGGCAGTACGGCTCGCACCCGGTGCGGCCGGTGCCGGGGACGCTGCTGGGCGGGCTGCTGCCGGAGTGCGAGCTGGAGGTACCGACCTTCCACCATCAGGCCGTCGACCGGGTCGGGACGGGCCTGCGGGTGAGCGCCCACGCGCCGGACGGCACGGTGGAGGCGCTGGAGGGGCCCGGCTTCACACTCGGGGTGCAGTGGCATCCGGAACAGGGGGACGACCTGCGGCTGATGCGGGCCCTGGTTCGGGCGGCCACCGCCGCGGCCCTGGACGCCGTGGCGCTGGACCCGGCCTTGGACATGGCGGCGCTGGGATAGCTCAACTGGGCGCGGGCGCAGGGGATTTCTGCTGGTCGGACGGGTGCGGCGTGCGCCGGGTAAAGCCCCCCGAACGGCAACGACAACGGTCACCAGTACAGCCTTTGGATCTTTGTCGATTCTGCGGTTCACTTCGGTTGCAGGGCGGTCGCGCCGCGCCCCTGTTCCCATCCGTGCGCCCAGAGAGGACTTCCATGGCCAGGCCCGAGCATTCGCACGATGATCATGCGCATGACCACCAGCCGTCGAACGGGGACGGGCACGCGCACGGTCACGGCGGACACGGCAGCCATGGCGGGCACGGTGGGCACTCGCACGGCGTCTCCGCCGACGCGGACCGCCGCTGGCTGCTCAGCGCCCTCGCCCTGATCGTCGTCTTCATGGCCGGCGAGGTCGTGGTCGGCTTCGCCGCCAAGTCCCTCGCGCTGATCTCCGACGCGGCGCACATGCTCACCGACGCCGCCTCGATCGTGCTCGCCCTGATCGCGATGCGGCTCGCCGCCCGCCCGGCCCGCGGCGGCTACACCTACGGCCTCAAGCGCGCCGAGATCCTCTCCGCGCAGGCCAACGGCGTCACCCTGCTGGTGCTCTCGGCCTGGCTGGGCTACGAGGCGGTCACCCGGCTGATCTCGCCGCCCGCAGTCACCGGCTCGCTGGTGCTGGTCACCGCGCTGATCGGGATCGTGGTCAACCTCGCGGCCACCTGGTGCATGTCCAAGGCCAACCGCACCTCGCTCAACGTCGAGGGCGCCTTCCAGCACGTCCTCACCGACCTGTACGCCTTCATCGCCACCGCCGTCGCCGGTCTGATCGTCCTGACCACCGGCTTCGCCCGCGCCGACGCGATCGCCTCGCTGATCGTCGTCGCGCTGATGCTCAAGGCCGGCGTCGCACTGGTCCGGGAGTCCGGGCGGATCTTCCTGGAGGCCGCCCCGGCCGGGATCGACCCGGACGCGGTGGCCGACCGGATGGTCACCGAGTCGCTGGTCGAAGAGATCCACGACCTGCACATCTGGGAGATCACCTCCGGCCAGTCGGCGCTGTCCGCGCACATCCTGGTCACCCCCGGCGGCGACTGCCACGCCGTCCGGCGCCAGCTCCAACGCCAACTCGCCGACGAGTACGGAATCACCCACAGCACCCTCCAGGTCGACCACGTCGGCGAGGACGAGGCGGGCGCACTGCTGCAGATCGCCGCCCCGGGCGACACGGCCGCCGAGCACTGTGCCGACGCCCACGGCCCGGTCCACCGCTCCGGGCCGCACGAGCACTGACGGCGCACGAGGGCTGACGGCACACGAACGCCGACGCCGCACGGGCACGGGCACGGGCACTGACGCCGCACGGGCACCGAGGCCCTCCGATGTCGCCCTCGTACGGCATGATCGGAGGCGTGACCGCACCGCGACTGATGCTGCTCGACTCCGCCAGCCTGTACTTCCGGGCCTACTACGGCGTACCGGACACCCTGCGCTCGCCGCAGGGCGAGCCGGTCAACGCCGTCCGCGGCCTGCTGGACTTCATCGCCCGGCTGGTCCACGACCACCGACCCGACGAACTGGTCGCCTGCATGGACGCCGACTGGCGCCCCCAGTGGCGCGTCGACCTCGTCCCCTCGTACAAGACCCACCGGGTCGCCGAGGCCGCCGAGGACGGCGAGGAGGAGGTGCCCGACACGCTGGCCCCGCAGGTCCCGGTGATCGAGCAGGTGCTGGACGCGCTCGGCATCGCCCGGGTCGGTTCCCCCGGCTACGAGGCCGACGACGTGATCGGCACCCTCACCGCCCGCGCCAAGGGGCCGGTGCAGATCGTCACCGGCGACCGCGACCTCTTCCAGCTGGTCGACGACGCCCGCGGGATCACCGTGCTCTACCCCGTCAAGGGCATGGGCAACCTGCAGGTCACCGACGACGCGCTGCTGCTCGAGAAGTACGGCGTGCGCGGCGCCCGGTACGCCGACATGGCCGCCCTGCGCGGAGACCCGTCGGACGGCCTGCCCGGCGTCAAGGGCATCGGCGAGAAGACCGCCACCCAGCTGATCAACGAGTACGGGGACCTCGCCGGCATCCGCGCCGCCGCCCTCGACCTCGCCTCCAAGCTCACCCCCGCCCGCCGCCGCAACATCGTGGAGGGCTCCGCCTACCTCGACGTCGCCCCGAAGGTGGTCCGGGTCGCCGACGACGCTCCCCTGCCCGCCTTCGACCCGGCCCTCCCCCGCGAACCCCTCGACCCGATGACCCTCGAGGAGCTCGCCACCCGCTGGGGCCTCGGCACCTCACTCGACCGCGTCCTGGAAGCCCTGGCGACGCGCTGAGCAGCCCGACACGAAGGGCCCGCCGCACTCGGTGCGGCGGGCCCTTTCGGTCGGACGGGGGCGTCCGGAGGTCGGCGTCACGCGGTCAGACGGTGACCCGTTCGGCCTGCTCCGCCTGGAGACCGGCGGGCTGCTCGGCGCCGGCGGAGGTGTTCTCCCGCGGCGTGGGGAGCACGGCCATGATCACGCCGGAGATCACGATGGTCGCCGCCCAGGCGAGCCCGTACTTGCCGACGAAAGTGCCGGAGAACGGGCCGGTGAACCAGTCGCACTTGGTGAAGGCGAGCCCGATCAGCAGCGCGAGCACCCAGGACACCATCGCCTGCCAGCAGAAGCCGCCCACGTACCAGTACCGGCTGCTCCGGCCGGTGTCCATCAGCGCGGCGGCGTCGTAGCGCACCGCGCGCGAGCGGCGCCGGAACATGTCCACCGCGTAGACGCCGATCCAGGCCGAGAAGGAGACGGCCAGCAGGATCAGGAAGGTGATGAAGGAGCCCAGGAAGCTCTTGGCGACCAGCATCAGCAGCAGGCCGCCGACCAGCGAGATCACGGCGTTGATGCTGACGGCCATGGCGCGCGGCAGCTTGACGCCCATGGTCTGCGCGGTGAAGCCGGCCGAGTACATGGAGAGGCTGTTGATCAGCAGCATGCCGACGATCGCGGTCAGCAGGTAGGGCACGGCCAGCCAGGTCGGCAGCAGGTCGCCGAGGAAGGAGACCGGGTCCGCGGCCTCGGCCAGGCCCGGCGAGGCCACGGCCATCACGGCACCCATCAGCACCATCGGCACCATCACCAGGCCGGCGCCGGAGACCGTCACGCCGACGATCTTCCGGCCGGAGGCGGCGTGCGGCAGGTAGCGGGCGAAGTCCGGGCCGGTGGGGACCCAGCTGATGCCACCGGCGGCGATGGTCCCGATGCCGGCGATCATCATCGCGGTGGTGCCCGCGGGCTTGGCGAAGACCTCGCTCCAGTGCATGGTCGCGACCAGGTAGCCCAGCACCAGGACGCTGAAGATGCCGAAGAGGTACGTCGACCAGGTGTTGCAGACGTTCAGCGCCTTCCGGCCCATGCCGGAGACCAGGAAGGTGCAGGCGACGAAGACGAAGAGCGTGACGACGATCAGCACGGTGTTGCTCTTGACGTCGAAGAGCAGGTCAAGGACGGTCAGCACGGCGTAGGCACCGGTGACGGCGTTGATCGTCTCCCAGCCGAACCGGGCGATCCAGAGGATCGCGCCGGGGAACAGGTTGCCGCGCACACCGAAGGTCGCCCGGGAGAGCGTGGCACCCGGGGCTCCGCCCCACTTGCCGGAGACGGACAGCAGGCCGACCATGCCGAAGGAGGCGAGCGCGGCGCACGCGGCGACGATCAGGACCTGCCAGAAGTTCAACTGGTTGAACACCACCAGGGCCGCGCCCATGGTGAGGAGCAGGACGCTGATGTTCGCCGCGACCCAGGTCGGGAAGAGCTCGCGGACTCTGCCCCGGCGCTCGTGGTCCGGGACGGGTTCGATACCGCGGGTCTCTATCGCGCCGTCGGTGTCGGCGGTGGACAGCTTGTCCATGAGGGTGGCTCCGTGCGTGTGAAGCGGGAGATAAATCGGGCAAATGGAACATTGATGGAACTCTTCGCGCGTAGCGCGGGAGTTGAGTCATCCTACTTTGTCCACTTCGACCCGAGCGCCGTCGGCCGCACTGCGCAACGCCAAGGGGCCCGCACGTTCGCGTCGTCGAACGTGCGGGCCCCTTGGCGTTGCGCGGTCAGCTCACGGAGGAGTAGGCGATGATGCCGCGGCGGAGGCTGTCGACGGCCTTGCGGGCGGTCTTGCGGAGGTCGGCGTCCTCGCCGGCGGCGTCCTGGATCTGGCCGAGGACGTCGATCAGCTGCTTGGTCCAGCGGACGAAGTCGCCGGCGGGCATGTCGGCGTCGCGCAGGACCTGGTCGAGGTTGTGGCCGAGCGCCCAGCGGTAGGCGACCCAGGCGAAGCCCAGGTCGGGTTCGCGCTGGCCGACGCCCTCGGCGGTGTTGATCCGGTGCTGCTCCTCAAGGGCGTCCAGGTGACCCCAGATCCGGACCATCTTGCCGAGCGCCTCCTTGGCCGCGCCCTCCGGCACCCGGGGGGCTCCGGCGTCGTCAGCCTGGCGGGCCTCGTACACCAGCGCCGAGGCGCAGGCGGCGAGTTCGGCGGCGGCGAGGCCGCTCCAGACGCCTTCGCGGATGCATTCGGAGGCGAGCAGGTCGAGTTCGCCATAGAGCCGGCCGAGCCGCTTGCCGTCGTCGGTGACGGTGTCGCCGCGGAGGTAGCCGAGGTCGGTGAGCAGGGCGCAGACCCGGTCGAAGGTGCGGGCGATGGTGTGGGTGCGCGAGCGCATCCGCCGTTCCAGCAGTTCGGTGTCGCGGTGCAGCCGGTGGTAGCGCTCGGACCAGCGGGCGTGGTCCTCGCGGTCGGAGCAGCCGTGGCAGGGGTGCTGGCGCAGTTCGGCCCGCAGTCGGGTGATCTCCGGGTCGTCGGCGGCGGCGGCGCGGCCCTTGCGGAACCGTTCGGGTTCGAGGTGGCCGGCCTTGGTGCGCAGCGCGGAGGCGAGGTCGCGGCGGGACTGCGGGCTGCGCGGGTTGAAGGACTTGGGAATGCGGACGCGCTCGATCGCGGCGACCGGGTACGGGAAGTCGATCATGGCGAGCCGCTTGACCTGGCGTTCGGCGGTGAGGACCACCGGGCGCGGGCCGTCCTGGAAGTCGGGGTGGCGCCGGTCGCCCCGGCCGGAGCGGTCGACCGGGGGCAGGCCGGGGTCGAGGACCAGGGCGAGGCCGGCGAACTTGCCGGTGGGGACGTGGATGACGTCGCCCGGCTTGAGGTGCTCGATGGACTCGACGGCGGCCGCACGGCGCTGGCTGGTGCCTTCGCGGGCCATCTCGTTCTCGCGGTCCTTGAGCCGGCGGCGCAGCTCCATGTACTCGTCGAAGTCGCCGAGGTGGCAGGTCATCGACTCGCGGTAGCCGTCCAGCCCTTCCTCGTTGCGCTGCACCTGGCGGGCGATGCCGACGACCGAGCGGTCCGCCTGGAACTGGGCGAAGGAGGTCTCCAGCAGTTCGCGCGAGCGGTGCCGGCCGAACTGGGAGACCAGGTTGACGGCCATGTTGTAGGAGGGCCGGAACGAGGACTTGAGCGGGTAGGTGCGGGTGCCGGCCAGGCCTGCCAGCGCCTCCGGGTCGAGGCCGCGCTGCCAGAGCACCACGGCGTGGCCCTCGACGTCGATGCCGCGTCGACCGGCCCGGCCGGTGAGCTGGGTGTACTCGCCGGGGGTGATGTCGGCGTGGGTCTCGCCGTTCCACTTGACCAGCTTCTCCATGACCACCGAGCGGGCGGGCATGTTGATGCCGAGCGCGAGGGTCTCGGTCGCGAAGACGGCCTTGACCAGGCCCTTCACGAAGAGCTCTTCGACGACTTCCTTGAACCGGGGCAGCATCCCGGCGTGGTGGGCGGCGATGCCGCGCTCCAGGCCGTCCAGCCACTCGAAGTAGCCGAGGACGTGCAGGTCCTCGTCGGGGATGTCGGCGCAGCGTTCCTCGACGAGGGCCCGAACCTGGGCGCGGTCGGAGTCCTTGTTGAGCCGCAGCCCGGAGCTGAGGCACTGCTGGACGGCGGCCTCGCAGCCGGCCCGGCTGAAGATGAAGGTGATCGCGGGCAGCAGGCCTTCGGCGTCGAGCCGGTCGATGACGTCCACCCGGCCCGGTGTCCAGACCCGGCCGGGACGGCCGTTGGGCATCGAGCGGCCCCGGCCGCGGCCGAAGCGGTCGCGGGGGTTGCGGTCGACCTCGGAGCGGGCGAGCCGGACCAGTTCGGGGTTGACGGCCTTGCCGGGGTTCTTCAGGTTGTTCTTGGGGCGGCCGTCCCGGTCGGGGTTGGCGAACAGGTCGTACATCCGGTTGCCGGCCATCACGTGCTGCCACAGCGGCACCGGGCGGGTCTCGGAGACGATCACCTTGGTGCCGCCGCGCACGGTGTCCAGCCAGTCGCCGAATTCCTCGGCGTTGGAGACGGTCGCGGAGAGCGAGACGAGGGTGACCGACTCGGGGAGGTGGATGATGACCTCCTCCCAGACGGCGCCGCGGATGCGGTCGGCGAGGTAGTGCACCTCGTCCATGACGACGTAGCCGAGGCCGTTGAGGGTGCCGGAGCCCGCGTACAGCATGTTGCGCAGCACCTCGGTGGTCATGACCACCACGGGGGCGTCGCCGTTGACGGTGTTGTCGCCGGTGAGCAGGCCGACCTTGGCGGCGCCGTAGCGCTTGACCAGGTCTCCGTACTTCTGGTTGGACAGGGCCTTGATGGGCGTGGTGTAGAAGCACTTGCGCCCGGCGGCCAGGGCCAGGTGCACGGCGAACTCGCCGACGATGGTCTTCCCGGAGCCGGTGGGGGCGGCGACCAGGACGCCCGAGCCGGATTCCAGCGTCTCGCAGGCCTCCAGCTGGAAGTCGTCCAGCGGGAAGTCGTACAGCTGCTGGAAGCCGTGCAGGGCGGTGGCCTGTTCCTTGGCCCGGCGACGACTGGCCGCGTACGCCTCGGCGGGGCTGAGCTCCTGGTCGACCTGGGGCTCTGGATCGGGGGTGTTCATCGCCGTCCGGGTGTGGTTGGTGTGATCTCGCATCTCAGCGAGAGGTTACCCGGGAGGACTGACATCGATAGCACCGTTTTTTCGCGCTACGGATCAGTTCCCGCACAGCTCCATAGTTGCAAATGTCTTCAAGCGATCGCGATGCGTCCGAGTTCGGACATCTCCGGTCATTCCCGGTGGACCGGGCCGCAGGCTTCCTACCGTCGTCGTCACAGCCACCACACGGCTACCAAGCGGCCCGCACACGGCCGCCGACGCACGGGAGGACAGCCACGATGGCGAACCTGGAGACGTCCCTCAAGGACGCCATGTCGATCGACGGCGCGATCGGCGTCGCCCTGGTCGACTACGGCAGCGGCATGGCGCTCGGCAGCCTCGGCGACGGCGGCGAGCTGGACCTCAACGTCGCCGCGGCGGGGAACACCGACGTGGTCCGCGCCAAGATGCGGGCGATGGAGATGCTCAACCTGCACGACAACGAGATCGAGGACATCCTGATCAGCCTGACCAACCAGTACCACATGGTCCGGCCGATCACGACGCCCACCGGGCGCGGCCTGTTCCTCTTCCTGGCGCTCAACCGCAGCCGCTCCAACCTCGCGATGGCCCGCCACCAGCTCAAGCGGATCGAACTATCGCTGGAGATCTGAACCCGGACCGACACCAGGAAGGGGGGCCTCGTGACGGTGGCGCTCTACCAGGCCAAGGCCGAGTTCTTCCGGATGCTCGGCCATCCCGTCCGGATCCGGGTGCTGGAACTGCTCCAGGCCGGGCCGACGCCCGTCCGCTGCCTGCTCGCCGAGCTGGAGGTCGAACCCTCCAGTCTCTCCCAGCAGCTCGCGGTGCTGCGCCGGTCCGGCATCGTCACCGCCACCCGGGAGGGCAGCACGGTGGTCTACGCGCTGGCCGGCGGGGACGTGGCCGACCTGCTGCGGGCGGCCCGGCGGATCCTCACCGGGCTGCTCGCCGACCGGAACCTGCTGCTCGCGGAGCTGCGCGGGGACGCGAACCTACGCGGGGACGCAAGCCTCGGACGCTAGCCCTCCAGCTCCTTGAGCACCCCCGCCAGCCCGTCCGCCAGCCGCTCGTACTCCTCCGGCCGGTTGTACAGCTGGGCGCTGATCCGCAGCACCCCGCCGCCGGCCCAGGGGCGGACGGCGATGCGGGTGCGCAGCCGCTGCCACACCTCGGCCATCAGTGCCCGTACCTGCGGCTCGGTCTCGCCGTGGCCGGCCGGCAGCCGGACGGTGCGCATCCACACCCCGGGCGTCGCGGGCAGCGGTTCGAGCCCCGCGCGCTCGACCAGCGCCTGCCGGCCGTACGCGGCGAGCGCGGTGTTGTGGGCGGCCACCGCCGCCGGGCCGAGCGTGCGCAGCAGGTCGAAGCCGGCCGGGGCGGCCAGCCAGGGCGTGTAGTCGCAGGTGCCGCGCCATTCGACGTTGCCCGGGAAGCCCTTGTCGTGTTCCCAGGACAGCGCCAGCGGGCGCACCCGGCCGGTCCACTCGGGGCGGACGGCGAGGACGCCGGTGGCGCGCGGGGCGAAGGCCCACTTGTGCAGGTTGCCGAACCAGAAGTCGGCGTTCGGGTCGGCCGGGGCGGGCAGCATGCCGGGCGCGTGGGCGCCGTCGACGACGGTGGTCACGCCGCGTTCGCACAGGTCGGCGAGCAGGGCCGGGCCGGCCACCAGGCGGGCGGTGGGCGAGGTGAGCTGGTCCAGGACGGCGACGGTGGTGCGCGCGTCCACGGCGGCGAGCACGGCCTCCCGGACGGCGTGCTCGTCCGGGGCGTCCAGCGGGATCCGGGCCACGACCAGTTCGGCTCCGGTCTCGGCGGCTTTGCGGGCGACGGCCTGGGTCACCGCGCCGTAGCCGTGGTCGGTGACCAGGATCCGGTCGCCGGGGGCGAGCGGGAGGGTGTCCAGGGCGATCGCGACCGCCTCGGTGACGTTGGCGACCAGGGCGAGCCGGTCGGGGTCGGTGCCCAGTTCGGCGGCGATGAGGGCCCGGGCGGCGGCGATCCTGGCCGGGAGGTCGGCGAAGAAGCCGTCCGGGTCGAGCTCGTGTTCGGTCCGCAGCCGTTCCTGCGCGCGCTGCACCGGGAGGGGCACAGCGCCGTACGACCCGTGGTTCAGGTGCGCCGCGTCCGTCGACACGCTGAACAGGCCGTCGGCGGCGGGCAGCGGGGCCGGGGGCTCGGCGGTCTTCAGGTCCTCGGTCACGGTTTCCTCCGCTCGTCCGGCCTTCCATGGCCTCGTATGGCGTCATATGGCGTCGCGCGGCGTCGTATGGCGCACATCACGTGGTGTGTGACATTTCACATGACAGACTACTGGTCGGGGCACGCACCGCGCGACCACGATCGGGCCGTGACCATCACCGACGCCTTCCTTGCCCTCAGCGCCCGTACCGGCCGGTTCACCTTCGGCGCACCGCGCGCGTACACCCTCGCCGAGGACGGTACCCGGCTGCTGCTGCTCCGCTCGAACGGTCCCGAGGATCCGGTCGACCGCCTCCACCTGCTCGACACCGCCACCGGCGAGGAGCGGACGGTCGCCGACCCGGCCGCACTGCTGCCCGGCCGCACCGGCCGCCGCGACGACCTGCCGACCGTCGAGCGCCGGCTGCGCGAGCGCACCCGGCTGGTCGCCGCCGGGATCGGCTCGTACGCAGCCACCGCCGATCTCGCGATCGCCGTCTTCACCCTCGACGGCCGACTGTTCCGCACCGACACCGCCGCCGCCACCAGCGACGAACTCCCGGTCGCCGGGCCCGCGTTCGACCCCCGGCCGGACGCCACCGGCCAGCGCGTCGCCTACGTCGCCGACGACGCCCTGTACGTCACCCCCGGCCTCGAACCGCTCTCCCCCGCCGACGGCGCCCGCTGGGGCGTCGCCGAGTTCGCCGCCGCCGAGGAGCTCGGCCGCGCCCGGGGTCACTGGTGGCGCCCGGACGGCGGCGCGCTGCTGGCCGCCCGGGTGGACGAATCCGCCCTCCCCCGGCGCTACTTCGCCGACCCGGCCCGCCCCGCCGAGGCCCCCGAGGACTTCGCCTACCCGCAGGCCGGCGGCCCCAACGCGGACGTCCAGCTCTGGGTCCTCGGCCTCGACGGCGGCCGGGTCCGGCTGCGCTGGGACACCGACGGGTTCCCGTACCTCTGCGCCGCCTCCTGGGCCTCCGACCACGAGGTGCTGCTCACCGTCGCCGACCGGCTGCAGCAGAACGTGCTTCTCCTCAGCGCCGACCCGGCCACCGGCGCGACCCGCGAACTCTCCCGCACCACCGACGAGTTCTGGGTCGACGACCTGCCCGGCACCCCCGGCCGGCTGGCCGACGGCCGACTGCTCACCGTCCACGACACCCCGCAGGCCCGCGGCCTCGCCCTGGACGGCAAGCCGCTGGACACCACCGGGCTGCAGATCCGCCGGGTGGTCGGACTGCTGCGCGGCCGACTGCTCTGCGAGACCGGCCAGGGCGACCCCGCCGACCAGTACGTCCACCTGATCGACCCGGACGGCGGCGCGCCCGAGCCCCTCACCACCGGCCCCGGCACGCACTCCGCCCTTGCCGCCGCCGACACCCTGGTCCTCACCTCGGCCACCGCCGACGGGATCCGCCGCCGCGTCCTGCGCGACGGCGGCGAGCGGGCGCTCACCGACCTCAGCGCCGGGCTGCCGCTCACCGACCTCAGCGCCGCGCTGCCGTACCGGGTCAGCCCGCGGCTCGCCCGGGTCACCGAACGCCGCCTGCCGACCGCCGTCGTCTACCCGCGCGAGCACGTCCCCGGCCGCCGGCTGCCCGTCCTGCTGGACATCTACGGCGGGCCCGGCTACCAGGCCGTGGCCACCGAGCCGCGCCGCTGGCAGCTCCGCCAGTGGTGGGCCGACCAGGGCTTCGCCGTGGTCACCACCGACAACCGCGGCACCCCGTTCGTCTCGCCGGACTTCACCCGGGCGATCTTCCGCCGCTTCTCCCAGGCCGCCCTCGACGACCAGGTCGACGCCCTGCACGCGCTCGCCGCGCAGCACCCGGACCTCGACCTCGGCCGGGTCGCCGTGCGCGGCTGGTCGTACGGCGGCTACTTCGCCGCGCTCGCGGTGCTGCGCCGCCCGGACGTCTTCCACGCCGCCTGCGCGGGCGCCCCGCCCACCGACTTCCGGCAGTACGACACCGCGTACACCGAGCGCTACCTCGGCCTGCCGCAGGACAACCCCGAGGGCTACGCCGGCGACTGCCTGCTAGCCGACGCGCCCGCGCTGACCAGGCCGCTGCTGCTGATCCACGGGCTGGCCGACGACAACGTCCACCCCTCGCACACCCTGCTGCTCTCCCAGGCGCTCACCAAGGCCGGCCGCCCGCACACGGTGCTGCCGCTGCCGGGCGTCACCCACATGACTCCGGACGGGATGAACGAGCAGCTGACCCGGGCCGAACTCTCCTTCCTCCGAGCCTCCTTGGGGTGACCCGTTCGGGTCTGTCCATTGCGCCGCCCGGGCCGGACTGCGACACTCCGCGTGGTCGCCGCCCGGCCCGGGCGGAGCAGTGGAACGGGGAGAGCGCGAAATGAAGATCGACAGACCCGGCCCGGTCGGACAGCGGCAGTGGACCCCGCTGACCGCCGGCAACGCCGGCCTCGCCTTCGGGCTGGAGCTCGCCATGCTGGCGGCGCTCTGCTACTGGGGCTTCAAGACCGGGTCCAACCTGGGCACCCGCCTGCTGCTGGGGCTCGGCGCACCGGCCCTGGCCGCCCTCGTCTGGGGCCTGTTCCTGGCCGCGGGCGGCCCGAAGTACCGGCTCCCGCTGCCCGCCGAGATCGTCCTCAAGCTGCTGACGCTCGGCACGGCCGCGCTCGCGCTGTACGCCACCGGGCGGACCACCCTCGCGGTGGTGTACGGCGTGCTGGTGGTGGTCAGCGTGACCGTCGAGTACAGCACCCGCTGACGGCAACGTCGTTGACGGACCGGCAGGTGGGAGGCATCGGACCGGCAGCCGCCGGAGGATCCGTTGAGTTCGCCCGGCCGGGCTGGGACACTCCGCTGGAGCAGCCCTCCGCCTGTCCGCCGTCCGGTCCCGGCGGCGGTCCCGGCGGCGGCCCCGGCGGCGGACGGCGCGAGGATCGAGGCGGGGATCGGGGCCGGGATCGGGGCCGGGCCGAGGCGGGGAGAGCGCGCGGATGACGATCGACGGACCCGGCCCGACGGAGCGGCGGCTGCGCAGGTCGCTGGCCAGGGCCGGCACCGAACTCGGCTTCGGGGTGCAGCTCGCGAGCCTGGCGGCGCTCTGTTACTGGGGGTTCAGGACCGGCGACAGCCTGGGCTTGCGACTGCTACTGGGGCTCGGCGCACCGGCCGCGGCCCGGGCGGTCTGGGACGTGTTCCTGGCCGAGCGCCGGACGAAGGTCGAACTGCCGCTCGCCGCCCGGCTGGTGCTGAAACTGGTCCTGCTCGGCGTGGCCGTGGTGGCACTGTCCGCCGCCGGGCCGGCCACCCTGGCGGCGATGTTCGCGGCGCTGGTGGCGTTCAGCCTGGCGCTGGACTTCGGCAACGGCTAGACAGGACGTCACGGAAAGGGGCGTCGCACCTGCGGGTGCGGCGCCCCTTTCGCTTGCCCCGGACCCCTTCCACGTGACCCGTGACATGTGAAATATTACCTGCGCTTCATCGACCGATGATCCGAAGCACCCCATCCCCCGGAAAGGACCGGTCAGTTGCGCAGACTGTCCGCGGCCCTCGCAGCAGCGCTCACCACGAGCGCGATAGCGGCCACCCTGCTGGGCACCCCCGCCCAAGCCGCTCCCCCGACCCCCCTCACCGTCACCGCCGCCGCGGCCTCCGACGCCGCCGCACAGGGCGCCGAGGCCCCGCCCGCACCGCTCGTCCCCCAGGAGCGCGAGCGCCAGGCGCTCCGCAGCAAGGCCCTGGAGCAGCTCAACAAGGGCGCCGTCGCCAAGACCGCCGACAAGCGGGCCCCGGCGAAGGTGAAGGTCGGCAACGACTACGTCCAACTGGCGCACCAGCGCACGGACAAGGTCTTCGTGATCCTCGCCCAGTTCGGCGACGAGGTGGACAACTCCACCCAGTGGAACGGCCAGCCCCGCTACGGCGGCACCCCCGGCCCGCGCCACGACCAGATCCCCAAGCCGGGCAAGGACGACAACCACACCCTGTGGTCGCCGGACTTCGACCGCACGTACTACCAGAAGATGTTCTTCGACGACGCGCCCGGCGCCGTGTCGATGCGCAACTACTACCGCACCCAGTCCTCCGGCCGGTACGACGTCGAGGGCACGGTCAGCGACTGGGTCACCGTCCCGTACAACGAGGCCCGCTACGGCAGCAACAAGGGCCCTCAGGGCTCCGGCGCCTGGACCGAGGCCCAGGAGTTCGTCCGGGACGCCGTGAAGGCCTGGTTCGACGGCGAGGTCGCCAAGGGCCGCTCGTCCGCCGATATCAAGGCGCAGCTCGCCCAGTACGACGTCTACGACCGCTACGACCACGACAAGGACGGCGAGTTCAACCAGCCCGACGGCTACCTGGACAACGTCATCGTCGTGCACGCCGGCGTGGACGAGACCTGGGGCGGCGGCGCACAGGGCACCGACGCGCTGTGGGCACACCGCAGTTGGGCCTTCCCGGACGCGACCGGGCAGACCGGCCCGGACGGCGACAAGATCGGCGGCGCGCCCGTCGGCGACACCGGCCTCTACGTCTACGACTACGTCCAGGGCGGCGAGAACAGCGGCGTCGGCCTGTTCGCCCACGAGTACGGCCACAACCTCGGCCTGCCCGACCTGTACAGCACCACCGGCGGCGACAACAGCGTCAACTTCTGGTCGCTGATGTCCTCCGGCTCGTACCTGGGCAAGGGCCCCAACACCACCGGCGGCTACCCGGGCGACCTCGACGCCTGGAGCAAGCTGCAGTTCGGCTGGCTCAACTACGACGAGGCGCAGGCCGCCACCCGCTCCAGCCACGCCCTCGGGGTGAGCAGCTACAACACCGACCAGGCGCAGGCGGTCCTGGTCCACCTGCCGGACGGCACCACCAGCACCGACCTCGCCGACCCGTACGAGGGCTCCAAGCAGTGGTGGAGCGACACCGGCGACAACCTCGACAACTCCCTCGCCCGGGACGTCGACCTGCGCACCGCCACCGGACCGGCCGCGCTGGACGCCGCGGCCTGGTACGACACCGAGCAGGACTACGACTTCCTGACCGTCGAGGCCTCCACCGACCAGGGCAAGCACTGGACCGCCCTGGGCGGCACCGTGGACGGCGCCCCGATCGGCAACACCAGCGCCAACACCCCCGGGCTGAGCGGCAGTTCCGGCACTTACCGGAAGCTGCACATCCCGCTGGACGGCTACCTCGGCCAGCAGGTCCGGCTGCGCTTCCACGCCACCTCGGACGGCAACACCCACGGCAGGGGCGTCCTGGTGGACGCCGTGAAGGCCACCGCCGGGGGCACCGAGCTGTTCGCCGACGGCGCCGAGAACGGGGCCGGCGGCTGGACGGCCAGCGGCTTCACGGCCATCACCGGCCGTACCGCCGTCAAGCAGCACCCGCGCGCCTACATCGCCGAGAACCGCCGCTACACCGGCTACGGGGCGTTCCTGAAGACCGGCCCGTACAACTTCGGCTACACCGGCGTCACCGGCAAGGCCAATGTCGTCGACAACTACCCGTACCAGGAAGGCGTCCTGCTCTGGCTCTGGGACACCTCGTACGGCGACAACAACACCAAGGACCACCCCGGCGGCGGGCTGATCCTGCCGATCGACGCCCACCCGGCGCCGATCCGCTTCGCCGACGGGACCCTGGTCAACGGGCGGGCGCAGACCTTCGACGCCACCTTCTCCCTCAGGCCGACCACCCCGTTCACCCTGCACAAGGGCGGGGTCGCGGTGCGGATCCCGGCCGAGCCGGCCGTCCCGGCGTTCAACGACCACACCGGGGTGTACGTCGACCCGGCCACGCCGCAGCTGACGGTGAAGGTGCCGGACACCAACACGAAGATCGAGGTCGTCCGGGAGTCCCAGAGCGGGCGGATCACCACCGTCCGGGTGGGCCCGGCCTCCTGAGCCTCGACCTCCCGAACGGCAACGTCCCGAACCGCGGCCTCCCGCGCCGCGCATGACGAAGGCCCCGGATCCCCTGACAAAAGGGATCCGGGGTCGGTCCGCGTCCGCTCACCGCTCGAGGCGGCGGGCGGTGGGCGCGGTGGTGGGCGCGGCGGTGGCCGTGGCCGTGGCTACGCCGAGCACGGTGATCGCGGCGATCCCGAAGGTCATGTACCGACCCGAGCCGACCGGGCTGTCCGCGCGCAGGATGACCAGGCCGCCGCCCGGCAGCACGGCGGGAGAAGAGTTCGCGCCACCCGCCGAAGGCCCCGTCGGACGGCGACTCCGTTGGGTAACTGTCCGGCTGGGCAACGGTTGTACCGTTCCTCACGGCAGATGATTCGGCCACGTCCGGTACGCTGAGACTTCAAGACAACTTGAAGTCAAGGAGTCGCCATGACCACCGCGGAGGAGACATGACCACCGCGCCCGTCGACCTGCTGAGCGTCGGCGAGGTGGCCCGGCGGGCCGGGATCGCCACCTCGGCGGTGCGCTTCTACGAGGAGCAGGGACTGATCTCCTCCGAGCGGTCGGCCGGAAACCAGCGCCGCTACCGCCGGCACGTGCTGCGCCGGATCTCGCTCATCCTGGTCGCCAAGCGGCTCGGCATCCCGCTCAGCGAGGTCGCCGAGGTCTTCACCGGCCTCCCGGAGGACCGGATGCCGGGCAAACACGACTGGGAGCGCATCTCGCTCCGCTGGGCCGAGCAGCTCCGCGCCCGCCGGATCGAACTGGAGCGGCTGGAGGGCGAGCTGACCGGCTGCATCGGCTGCGGCTGCGTGTCGCTGCGCCGCTGCCGGGTGCTCAACCCCGGCGACGAGCTGGCCGCCGAGGGCCCCGGCCCGCGCCTCCTGCTGCCCGAGGAGTGAGAGCCGGGGATCGGTTGGAACCCGGTCGGACGCGGCCCTCGTAAGGTTCCCCGCCGCGTCCGACCGGGGGTCTGGATGCCCGGATCACATCTCCGGGAAGTCCCGGCTCACACCTCCGGGAAGTGGCAGGCCGCCTGCCGGGTGCCCGGGCCGGCGATCTGCAGCAGCGGCCGCTCCGTGCGGCACAGGTCCTGCGCCTTGGGGCAGCGCGGGTGGAAGGTGCACCCGGGCGGCGGGTCGGCCGGGCTCGGCGGGTCGCCGAGCAGCACGATCCGTTCCCGGGCCCGCTCGGCCTCCGGGTCCGGCAGCGGTACGGCGGACAGCAGCGCCCTGGTGTACGGGTGCGCGGGGCTGCCGTACACCTCGGCCTTGTCGCCGATCTCGACGATCCGGCCCAGGTACATCACGGCGACCCGGTCGCAGACCCGCTTGACCACCGACAGGTCGTGCGCGATGAACACGTACGCCAGTCCGAGCTCCCGCTGGAGCCGCTCCATCAGGTTGACCACCTGGGCCTGGATGGACACGTCCAGCGCGGAGACCGGCTCGTCGGCGATCACCAGCCGCGGCGAGGTGGCCAGCGAGCGGGCGATGCCGATGCGCTGTGCCTGGCCGCCGGAGAACTCGTGCGGGTAGCGGTCCAGGTGCTCGGGGATCAGCCCGACCAGTTCCATCAGTTCGGCGGCCCGCTTGCGCGCGGCCGTCGCGCTCTCGCCCTGGACCAGCAGCGGCTCGGAGATGATCCGGGACACCGTCTGCCGGGGGTTGAGCGAGGAGTACGGGTCCTGGAAGACCATCTGCAGGTCCCGACGGTGCGGGCGCAGCCGGGCCTGGGAGAGCCCGCCGATCTCGGTGCCGTCGAAGGTGACGGTGCCCGAGGTCGGGTCGAGCAGGCGGACGATCATCCGGCCGGTGGTGGACTTGCCGCAGCCGGACTCGCCGACCAGGCCGAGCGTCTCCCCCGCGCCGACGTCGAAACTGACCCCGTCCACGGCCCGGACCGGCGCACCGGGCCGCCCGGTGCGGCTGCGCCGGCCGGGGAAGGTCTTCACCAGGTCTCGTACGGACAGCAGCGGACCGGTCGGCACGGCATCGGCCGTCGCAGGATCGGTCATCGCAGGATCGGTCATCGCGGCATCGGCCATCACAGCACCCCTTCCGGCACCAGCGGCAGGTGGCAGGCGGCCTGGTGGCCGGGAGTGAGCGGGCCGAACAGCGGTCGATCGGCCAGGCAGCGGGCGTGTTCCTCGGCGGACGCGGCGGTGGTGCGGGCGCAGCGCGGGGCGAAGGAGCAGCCGGTGGCGGGGGCGATCAGCGACGGCGGGGTGCCGGGGATCGCCCGCAGCGGGGCGTCGTCGGTGTCGTCCAGGCGGGGCAGCGAGTCCAGCAGACCGCGGGTGTACGGGTGTGCGGGTTGCGCGAACAGCCGGTCCACCGGGGCCTGTTCGGCCGCCCGTCCGCCGTACATGACCAGGACCTCGTGGGCGACCCGGGCGACCACGCCGAGGTCGTGGGTGATCATCACGACGCCGAGGCCGCGCTCCTGCTGGATCCGGGCGATCAGGTCGAGGATCTGCGCCTGGACGGTGACGTCGAGCGCCGTGGTGGGCTCGTCGGCGATCAGCAGCTCGGGCTCGCAGGCGAGCGCCATGGCGATCATGACACGTTGGCGCATGCCGCCGGAGAACTGGTGCGGGTACTCGTCGACCCGGCGGGCCGGCTCGGGGATGCCGACCTCGGTGAG
Source organism: Kitasatospora sp. NPDC051164 (assembly GCF_044455625.1). Classification (NCBI taxonomy): domain Bacteria; kingdom Bacillati; phylum Actinomycetota; class Actinomycetes; order Kitasatosporales; family Streptomycetaceae; genus Kitasatospora; species Kitasatospora sp. NPDC051164. Next base: position 478,029 of record NZ_JBITFB010000002.1, read on the forward strand.
CATCTCCACCGCGCGGGCCCGGCCCGCCCTGCGGTTGGCCTTGAAGTGCACCCGGTAGTGCTCGGCGATCTGCTCGCCGACGGTGTAGAAGGGGTGCAGGCTGGACAGCGGGTCCTGGAAGATCATCGCGATCCGGCGCCCCCGGACGGTGCCCAGTTCCTTCTCCCCGAGCCCGTTCAGCTCCTGCCCGTGCAGCCGGATCGAGCCGGTGACGGCGGCGCCGCGGTGCAGGCCCATCACGGCGAGCGAGGTGACGGACTTGCCGCTGCCGGACTCGCCGACCAGGCCGAGGGTGCGGCCGGCCTCGACGGCGAAGGAGATGCCGTCCACCGCCCGCACGGTGCCGCGCGGGGTGTCGAAGACGACCCTGAGGTCGTCGACCTCCAACAGGCTGGTCATCAGTACCTCACTCTCGGGTCGACGAACGCGTAGAGCAGGTCGACCAGCAGGTTCGCCGCGACGATGAAGAACGCCGCTAGCAGGGTGACGCCGAGGATGACGGGCTGGTCGGAGCGGCCCAGGCCGTCGTAGAACAGCCGGCCGACGCCGGGCAGGCCGAAGATGGACTCGGTGATGACGGCGCCGGCCAGCAGGCCGCCGAGGTCCATGCCGAAGATGGTGAGGATCGGCGTCATCGCGGAGCGCAGCCCGTGCTTGACCGTGACCGTCCGCGGCGGCAGGCCCTTGGCCCGGGCGGTGCGGATGTACGGCTCGGCCATCGCCTCGATCATCGAGTTGCGGCTCTGCCGGGCGTACATCGCCGCGTACAGCAGGGCCAGGGCGGTCCACGGCAGCAGCAGGTTGGAGGCCCACGCGAGGGGGTTCTCGGTGAACTGGTGGTAGGCCGGGTAGGGCAGCAGCCCGGCCGTCCTGACGACGCCCCAGATCAGCATGATCGAGGTGAAGTAGACCGGCAGCGAGGCGGTGCCGACCGAGAACACCATCAGTGTCCGGTCGAGCGGCCTGCCCTTGTGCAGCGCCGAGGTGATGCCCGCGCCGAGGCCGAGGACCAGCCAGAGCACGGCCGCGCCGAGGGCCAGCGAGATGGAGACCGGCAGCCGGTCGGTCAGCAGGTCCCACACCGGCAGCCCGTACTCGTAGGAGTAGCCGAGGCACGGGAAGCCGCAGTGCACGGTGCTGGGCCCGGAGCCGTAGTCGCGGCCGGCGAAGATGCCGCCGAGGTAGGCGAGGAACTGGTCCCAGATCGGCTTGTCCAGGCCCATCGCCGCCTTGACGTCGGCGAGCCGCTCGGGGCTGCAGGTCTTGCCGCAGGCCGCCGCGGCCGGGTCGTTGGGCAGCAGGTAGAAGATGGTGAAGGTGATGGCGCAGATGGCGAGCAGGATGCCCACCACGCCGAGCAGTCGGCGGCCGAGGTAGAGGATCACGACCGGCCTCCCCGGGGGTCGAGGATGTCGCGCAGCGTGTCCCCGAGGAGGGTGAAGGCGAGCACGGCGAGGAACAGGAAGGCGGTCGGGATCAGGAAGTAGGTCGGGTCGGTCTCGTAGTGGACGATGCTCTCGGCGATCATCTGGCCCCAGGACGGGGTCGGCGGGCGGACGCCCACGCCGAGGTAGCTGAGCGCGGCCTCGGTGGCGATCATGCCGGGGATGAGCAGCGTGGTGTAGGCGATGATCGGGCCGGAGACGTTGGGCAGGATCTCCCGGGTGAGGATCCGCCAGGACCGGGCGCCGCCGACCTTGGCGGCCTCGACGTACTCGCGGTGCTTGAGCGACAGGGTCTGGCCGCGGACCACGCGGGCGATGCCGGGCCAGGTGAACAGCCCGATCACCAGGGTGATCAGCAGGATCCGGTTGACGTCCTTGGCCACCGACATCATCGCGATCATGAAGATCAGCGAGGGGAAGGACATCGTGAGGTCCATCAGCCGGGACAGCAGCGTGTCGGTGCGGCCGCCGAAGTAGCCGGCCGCGATGCCGGCCAGGGTGCCGGCGATCACGACGACGGCGGTCGCGGTGAAGGCGATCAGCAGGGACACCTGCCCGCCGTGCAGCACCCGGGCGAACAGGTCGCGCCCGGTGATCGGCTCGACGCCCAGCCAGTGCCGGCTGCTGATGCCGCCGAAGTCGCCCCGGGGCAGGCCGCCCAGGTACGGGTCGATGGCGCGCTTGTCGAACTCCTCGGGGGTCCAGCCGCCGAGCGAGCTCAGCGGACCGGCCAGCGCGGCGGCCAGGATCAGCACGCCGACCGTGATCAGCCCGAACCGGGCCGAGCCCTTGGCCCACAGCTGGTCCCAGACCAGCCGCCAGGGCCCGCGCCCGGCGGTCTTCGCGGCGCCCGTCGCCGTGGCATCGGCCACGGCAGCGGGCTCTGCAACACTTCGCTCGGCTCCGGCCGCTCCTGATCCGGCGTCGACGCTCCGCGCTCCGGCACTGGCTGCGCTCGCCTGTCGCTCGTCACCGTCGACACCCGCGCGGCCTTCGGCTCCCGAAGGGGTGGTGGTACTCATCGGCGCCGGCCCCTCAGCCCTTGCCCTTGGCGGGGTCCTTGAGGCCGACCACGGCGAGGTCGATCATGCCGGCGTAGCCGGAGTTGCCGAACGCGCCGGCCACGTTGGTGCCCACCAGCAGGGGGCGGCGCTGCCACATCAGCGGGACGGCCGGGGCCTTGGCCATCAGGTCCTGGTCCAGCTGCTGCCAGGCCTTGTTGGCCTCGCTGACGTCCGTCATGGCCGCGATCTGGTCCATCCGGTCCATCGTGGCCTGGTCCTTGAACTGGCTGTAGTTGCCCTGGTTTCCCTTCTCCTTGAGGGTCCGTCCGTCGAACAGGAACGGGAAGAAGGTCGCGGCGGACGGGTAGTCGGGACACCAGCCGTTGATGGTCAGCTCGGGGGCGTTCTTGAGGTCGCCGATGGTGTCGGCGAAGGCGGACGGGTCCACGGTGTTGACGGTGACCTGGACGCCGACCTTGGCCAGCGACTGCTGGATCGCCTCGGCGCGGGTCTTGTCGCCGAGCGAGACGGTGATCGCGACCTTGAGGTCGGTCTTGCCCGCCGCCTTCAGCAGGTCCTTGGCCTTCTCCGGGTCACCGGCCACCGGGACCTTCAGCGGGTCGGCCTTGACTCCGCCGGTCAGCGACGGCGGCAGGTAGGAGGTCGCCACGTCGGTCACCGCCGGGCCGCCGAACGCCGTCACCTGCGCCTCGCGGTCGACCGCCCACATCATCGCCTCGCGCACCTTCGGGTCGTCGAAGGGGGCCTTGGCGGTGTTCATGTACAGCATGTCGGTGCAGCCGGTCTGCTCCGCCACCATGCGGGACTTGACGTCCGCCTTGGGCAGCACCTTGGCGACGCTCTCGTGCTGCATCCAGGGCATGTCGATGGCGTTGGCGTCGGCGCCGTCACTGGCGATGATCCGGTCGTCGGCCTGGCCGCCCTTGATGCCCTGCGTGACCACGATCTTGTCCGGGTACGCCTTGCGGACGGTGTCGGTGCCCTGCTCCCAGTTGGTGTTGCGGACCAGGACCAGCTGCTTGCCGCGGTCGTAGGTCTCGATCTTGTACGGGCCGGAGGAGAACGGCCGCGAGTCGTACTGGGCGCCCTTCTCCTGGGACTGCGGCACCGGGGAGAAGGTCGGCAGGGTGACGGTGTCCGAGAACTCGGCGACCGGGCGCTTCAGGTGGAAGACGATCGTCCTGTCGTCCGGCGTCTCGATGCTCGCCAGGTGCTCGCCGTTCAGCGGGCCCTTGTAGTTCTCGCCGCCCGCCAGGTACTGGATCGCGTAGTCGGGGCCGCCGGTGAGGTCCGGCGAGAAGGAGCGCTCGACGTTGTACTTGATGTCGGCGGACTTGATCGGGCTGCCGTCCTCGTACTTGAGGCCGTCCTTCAGGGTGAAGGTCCACACCTTGCCGCCCTCGGCGGACTTGCCCAGGTCGGTGGCGAGGTCCGGGACGATCTCGCTGCCCGCGGCGCCCGGCTCGGACTTGAAGGTGGTCAGCGTGCGGTAGATCAGCCGGGTGCCGAAGTCCATGTGCGGCACCACCCAGTTGCGGGCCGGATCGAGGTGGGCGAAGTCCTGGTTGGTGAGGACGGTGAGGGTGCCCCCCTTGGCCGGGGTGCCGCCGACGATCGAACCGGACGCCGCGCCCGGGCCCTGACTGTTCGAAGGCCCGGCCGCGTCACCGCCACTGTCGCTCTTGTCGTTCTTGCAGGCCCCGAGGCCGAGGGTGAGGGTCGCCGCGAGGGCCGCCGCGAGGGCGGCGTGGGTGCGCCTGGTCATGTTGCAACTCCGCTGTGGGGGGCCTGATCCGGCCGCTCCGCTGTGTGACCCGTAACATAGTAATGTGAAATTGCACTGCACAAGAGGTGACGCCACCCGTTACCGAGCTGTGTCCGTGCGCGCCCCCTGCCGCACATCTCCCCAGTCCAGCCAAGGAGTTCACCGGTGACCCTCCCCCGGACCGGCCTCAACACCGGGAGCCACGACCTCCCGGTCTCCCCCGCCCTCGCCGCCTTCATGGGCACCCGCTGGGCCCCCACCCCGCTCCCCACCGACCGCCGCGTCCCCGGCCACGACCGCTTCCCCGGCCGCCGCGCCCGCCTCTCCGCCGCCTTCCCCGGCGAACGACTCATCATCCCGGCCGGCCGGCTCAAGGTACGCTGCAACGACCTCGACCACCGCTTCCGCCCGCACAGCGCGTACGTCTGGCTCACCGGACTCACCGGCGAGGACCAGGCCGACCACGTCCTCGTCCTCGAACCCGCCGGCCCCGAAGGCCACGAGCCGATCCTCTACCTGCGCCCCCGCTCCCCGCGCGACGGCGGCGAGTTCTACCGCGACCGCCGCTACGGCGAGTTCTGGGTCGGCCCCCGACCCGACCTCGCCGAAGCCGCCCGGCTCACCGGGATACGCACCGAGCACCTCGACGACCTCGGCAAACTGCTCTCCGGCCCCCAGCCGCCCACCCGGGTCCTGGCGGGCACCGACGCCCTGGTCGACGAGACCACCGGGCGGCGCACGGCCGCCCACGAGGACGGCGAACTCGCCGCTGTCCTCTCCGAGTTGCGCCTGGTCAAGGACGAGTGGGAAATCGGGCAGCTGCAACTCGCCGTCGACCACACCGTCACCGGCTTCGAAGACGTCGTCCGCGCCCTGCCCACCGCGCTGCGCCACCACCGCGGCGAACGCTGGATCGAAGGCGTCTTCGACCTGCGCGCCCGCGCCGAAGGCAACGGCACCGCCTACACCACCATCGCCGCCTCCGGCGCCCACGCCTGCGTCCTGCACTGGATCCGCAACGACGGCGCCCTCGACCCCAACGCCCTGCTCCTGCTGGACGCCGGCGTCGAAACCGACACCCTCTACGCCGCCGACATCACCCGCACCCTCCCGCTCAGCGGCACCTTCACCCCCGCCCAACGCCAGGCCTACGAACTCGTCCTCGCCGCCCAGAGCGCCGGCATCGCCGCCCTACGCCCCGGCGCCCGCTTCCGCGACTTCCACCGCGCCGCCATGCGCGTCATCGCCGAAGGCCTCGCCGACTGGGGCATCCTGCGCATCCCCGCCGACCAGGCCCTCGCCGAGGACAACGGCCTCTACCGCCGCTACACCCTCTGCGGCAGCGGCCACATGCTCGGCCTCGACTACCACGACTGCGCCAAGTCCCGCGCCGACCGCTACCTCGACGGCACCCTCGAAGAGGGCATGGTCCTCACCGTCGAACCCGGCCTCTACCTCCAACCCGACGACGAAACCCTCCCCCTCGAACTCCGCGGCCTCGGCATCCGCATCGAGGACGACCTCGTCATCACCCCGGACGGCGCCCACCTGATGTCGAACGCCCTCCCGAGGACGGTCAAGGACATCGAGTCATGGATGGCGGCCCTCCTGAGCTGACCACCTACGGCCAGGGCGGACGATCAAGCCACCTTGATCGTCCGCTCCCCCTGCCGAACGGTGACCTCCACCTCGCCACCGATGGCAGCGGCATACGCCCGCAGATTGTCCAGGCTGTCCACCTGCCCGTGCTCGATCTGCGACACCCGCGCCTGGCTCACCCCGAGCAGTTCAGCCACGTGCTTCTGCGTGAGTCCGGCCTTGCGCCGCATCTCCGCAAGCTCATACCCCCGAACCTGAGCAAGCATCTCCTGGCGAACCTGCACCCGCCTCGCCTCCGCCTCCGGCGTCGCCAGCTCGGGAAACCGCTTCATGACCTCGGCTCGCACCTCGGTCCAACTACGCCCCTTCATCGGCGCGCTCCGTTCCGTTGCTCCTCGACGTAGTCCGCGTAACGCTTCTCCGCCAGAGGAATCGACTCGTCGTACCACTCCGACCAACGACCGGACTTGTCACCTGCCACGAGGATGATGGCCTCCCTCTCCTGATCGAAGACGAACAGCATGCGCACCTCGCTGGCGCCTGAGGAGCCAGGCCTCAGCTCCTTCAGGTTGTGCAAACGACTGCGGTGGATCCGGTCCACCGCAGGCCGTCCCAGGGTCGGGCCCTCATCGGCCAGCAAGTCCAATGCCTCAAGAACGTTCTCGGCCGTCTTGGGATCGGTCTCGCAGATCTGCAAGTACCACTCCTCAACCGGCGCCAGAAGCGTGATCTCCCACATGCGGCCACATTAAGTTGTGTCTTATACGCTACCGCGTACTTTCCCTCCTAATCCACCCCGGCGGGGGACAACACGCCCCGTCCGGCGCGCGCTGGGCGCGCTACCCCTGCGCGGCCTGCCACAGCTGCGCCACGATCTGCTCCGCCGGGCCGGAGCGGGCCAGGTGGTGGGCCGTGCCGGCCCAGAGGTGCATGGCCGTGGTGTCGGCGCGGCGGGTGGCGGCGGTGCGGAGCGGGGCGGTGAGGTGGTGGACCTCGGGGTAGGCGGGCGGGGCGTACCGGCCGTGGCGGTCGATGAAGGCGTTGCGCAGGCCGCGGGCGGGGCGGCCGGTGAAGGCGCGGGTGACGGTCGTCTCCGGGAGTTCGGTGAGCGCCGCCCGGTGCGCGGCCGAGGCGCCGGACTCGTCGGAGCGCAGCAGGGCCGTCCCCAGCTGCACCGCGACCGCCCCGGCCCGCAGTGCCGCCGCGATCGCCGCGCCGTCGCCGAGCCCGCCGGCGGCGATCAGCGGCAGCGCCGTCACCTCCCGTACGGCGGGCAGCAGTTCGAGCAGCGGCGTCTCCCCCGGCACGTCCGCGATCCGGTGGGTGCCCCGGTGCCCGCCCGCTTCCGGGCCCTGCACGCACAGCGCGTCCATGCCGGCCGCCTCCGCCGCCCGCGCCTCCTCCGGCGTGGTGACGGTCCCGACCTGCAGCGTCCCGGCGGCCCGCAGTGCGGCGGCCTCCTCCGCCGTCGGCAGCCCGAAGGTGTACGAGACCACCGGCACCGGGTCGGCGAGCAGCGCGGCGAGCTTGGCCTCCCAGTCGTCCCGGTCCGGCCCGATCTCCTCCGGCAGTGCCACCCCCCACCGCTCGGCTTCGGGCCGCAGCCGCTCGCGGTAGGCGGCGACGGCCGCCGGATCCCCGGGCGGTGCCGGGACGAAGAGGTTCACCCCGTACGGCCGGTCGCTCGACTTCCGTACCAGCGCGATCTGTTCGCACATCGCCGCGGCGCTCTTGTACCCCGCCGCGAGGATCCCGAGCCCGCCGGCCCGGTTCACCGCGGCCACCAGCTCCGGGGTGGAGGCCCCGCCCGCCATCGGCGCGGCGATCACCGGTACGGCAAGCTCGTCGAGACGCACGGCCATCGGGGGCTCCTCACACTGCTGCGGGCACGGACCGTTTCCCCACCCTACGCTCGGCGGACCGGCCGCCGCGGCCCCTACCGGATCAGCCCGCGTCCCCGCGCCTCCCGCACCGCCGCCGTGCGCGAGTCGACCCCCAACTTGGTGTAGATGTGCACCAGGTGCGACTTCACCGTGGCCTGGCTCAGGTGCAGCCGCTGGCTGATCTGCTGGTTGGTCAGCCCGTCGGCGACCAGCCCCAGCACTTCGGTCTCCCGCGCGCTGAGCGCCGCCGCGGGTGTCCGCATCCGTTCCAGCAGCCGGTCCGCGACGCTGGGCGCCAGTGCGGAGCGTCCGGCGGCGGCCGCCCGTACGGCCTGGGCCAGTTCCTCGGGCGGCGCGTCCTTCAGCAAGTACCCGGTGGCGCCAGCTTCCAGGGCGGGCAGGGTGTCGGCGTCGGTGTCGTACGTGGTGACGACCAGGACGCGTGGCGCGCCCGCGCGGGCGGTGATCGCCGCGGTGGCCTGTGCGCCGTTCATCGCCGATCCGGGCCCGAACTGCAGGTCCATCAGCACCACGTCGACGCCGGCTTCCGCGGCGAGTTCGACGGCCCGTTCGGCGGTCGCCGCCTCCGCGACGATCGCGAAGTCCGGTTCGCTCTCCAGTACCGCCCGTAGCCCGGCGCGCACGACGGGGTGGTCGTCGGCGATCAGCAGCCGGATCACGTCGCCTCCTCGGCTCCGGGAACCACCGGCCCGACGGGCAGTTGCACGGCCACCGCTGTCCCCTCTCCGGGCGCCGACTCCACCGTGAAGGTACCGCCGAGCGTCCGCGCCCGGGCCCGCATCGAGGGCAGCCCGAATCCGCCGTCCGCGCCGGTGCGGCCCGCGACCGCCGCCGGGTCGAATCCGGCCCCGTCGTCGAACACGTCGAGCGCCACCTCGCCCTCCATGTAGCTGAGTGTCACTTCGGCCCGCGAGGCCTTCGCGTGCCGGACGGTGTTGCCGAGCGCCGACTGCGCGATCCGCAGCAGCGCGACCTCCTGCGCGGCCGGCAGCCGGACCGGGTCGCCGGAGACGTGCAGGTGGACGGGCAGCGCGCCGTGCGCCGTCGTCGTCGCGCACAGCCGTTCCAGCGCGACCGGCAGCGGGTCGCTGTCCAGTGCGGGCGGGGTGAGCGCGCGGACGAAGCGCCGGGCCTCGTCCAGGTTGTCCTGAGCGGCCTGCCGCGCCTGCTCGACGTATCCGGCGGCGGCTTCGGTGCGCTCGGGCAGGGCCCGTTGGGCGGCCCGCAGCAGCAGTTGGATGGAGGTGAGGCTCTGCGCGAGGGTGTCGTGGATCTCGCGGGCGAGGCGTTCGCGTTCGGCCAGCACGCCGGCGGTGTGGTGGGCGGCGGCGAGGTCGGCGCGGGCGGCGGTGAGTTCGTCGATCAGCCGGCGCCGTTCTTCGCTCTCCCGGTAGAGCGCCTGGTAGCCGAGCACGGTGGCGGTGGCGACGGCCGCGCCGAGGGCGGGCCCGATGGCGGCGGCGAGGCTGAAGCTGTGCTGGTGCCAGGACCATGCGGCGATCGCCGCGACGGCGGTCAGCCCGACGGCCACGGGCCCGCCGCGCCGACCGAGCAGGTGCAGTTCCAGGAAGTACAGCGGGAACGCCAGCCAGACCCCGTCCTGGGTGGCGACCAGCACGCCCGCCCAGGTGACGCCGAGCAGTGCCAGCCAGAGCGCGGCCGCCCGGCGCGAGCGGCGGACGGCGGCCAGCTGCGGTCCGACGGCGTAGACGGCGCCCATCGCGGTGGCCGCGGCGGCGACGGCGGCCGGGTCGCCGCCGTGGGAGGCGCCGTGGCCGGCGAAGGCGGACCGGGCGACGGCGAGCGCGAGGAGGCCCGCTACGAGCAGGTGCAGGCAGACCTGGAGGACGCGGGCGACAGGGGTGGTTCGGGATCGTTCGGTCGCCATCCGTCCAGCCTAAGTTCCGTTCGCGGTGCCCGGCATCAATCAAAAGGTTGAACTCCGCTTCTGCCCTTTGATGCCCAGGATGCAATCCCCGGCGCGATGCCTCGAGGCCGTGCCGTCCACGACGGTGGGAACGTCGGAAAACACCTGCGCAGAGGAAGGCCCACCGTGTTCGTCGCCTGGAGGGACCTGAGGTTCGCCAAGGGGCGGTTCGCCCTGATGGGGACCGTCATCGTCCTGATCACCGTCCTGGTCGGCCTGCTGTCCGGTCTGACCGCCGGCCTCGGCCGCCAGAACATCTCCGCGATCACCGGCCTGGCCGCCGATCACCTGGTGTTCTCCAAGCCCGCCGACGGACAGCAGCTGTCCTTCACCGACTCCCAGGTCACCCCCGAGCAGTGGCAGGGCTGGTCCCGCGAGCCGGGCGTCACCTCCGCCCAGCCCATCGGCATCACCACCACCAAGGCCGCCGCCGGCACCCGCACCGCCGCGCTCTCCGCCTTCGGCGTCCCGGACGGCTCCGGGCTCGCCCCGCAGGGCACCCTGATCGCCCCCGGCCGGGCGGTGCTGTCGAAGACCGCCGCCGAGAACCTGGGCGGCCTCACCGCCGGCGCCGACTTCACCCTGGCCGGGCACCCGCTGCGGGTCGCGGCCGTCGACGGCGACGCCGCGTACAGCCACACCCCGGTGATCTGGACCAGCCTCACCGACTGGCAGCGGTTCGCCCCCGGCGGCACCGGCCACGCCACCGTCATCGCGCTCACCACCGCGAAGGGCGCCGACCTCGCCGCCGCCGACACCCACCAGGGCACCGTGACCCGCACCCGCGACGACGCCCTCGCCGCGATCGGGTCCTACACCTCGGAGAACGGCTCCCTCCAGCTGATGCGCGGCTTCCTGTTCGCCATCTCGGCGCTGGTGATCGGCGCGTTCTTCACCGTCTGGACGATCCAGCGCAGCGGCGACATCGCCGTCCTCAAGGCCCTCGGCGCCTCCACCCGCTACCTGCTGCGCGACGCGCTGGGCCAGGCCGTCCTGCTGCTCGTGCTCGGCACCCTGCTGGGCACGGCGATCGCGGCGGGCCTGGGGGCGCTGGTCGGCTCCGCCGTCCCCTTCGTCCTGGACGCCCCGACCGTCCTGCTGCCCGCCACCGTCATGATCGCCCTCGGCGCGGTCGGCGCGGCCCTGTCCATCCGCCGGATCACCTCCGTCGACCCGCTGACCGCCCTGGGGAGCGCCCGATGAGTCTCCTGCTCGACCGCATCACCCTCACCTACCCGGACGGCGACGGCCGGCTCACCGCCCTCGACGACGTCTCGCTGACCGTCCCCAAGGGCACCATCACCGCCGTCGTCGGCCCGTCCGGCTCCGGCAAGTCCAGCCTGCTGGCGGTGGCCGCCACCCTGATCACCCCGGACTCCGGGCAGGTCGTCATCGACGGTACCGACACCACGGGCCTCAGCCGGGCCGACCTCACCACGCTGCGCCGCACCAGGATCGGCGTCGTCTTCCAGCAGGCCAACCTGCTGCCCTCGCTCACCGCCGCCGAACAACTCCAGGTGATGGCCCACCTCGACGGCCGCCCGCCGCGCGAAGCCCTCCCCCGCGCCCTGGACCTGCTGGACGCCGTCGGCCTGCGCGACCAGGCCGCCCGCCGCCCGCACCAGCTCTCCGGCGGCCAGCGCCAGCGCGTCAACATCGCCCGCGCCCTGATGAACGACCCCACGGTCCTGCTGGTGGACGAACCCACCAGTGCCCTCGACCACGAACGCGGCGCCGCCGTCCTGGACTTGATCACGGAACTCACCCACCGAAGGGCCACCGCCACCGTCCTGGTCACCCACGACCGCACCCACCTCACGGCCGTCGACCAGATCGCCGAAGTCCACGACGGGAGGCTGACCCTGCCGACGGCGGTGGGTTAGGAGAACAGCTCGTCCACGTTCAGTGCCACCGACGTCCCGGGCAGGGTGAACGACTGCCCGGGCATGCCGCCCGTCCGCAACGGCTCGACCGACACCTCACCACCCAGCACCTCCACCCGGTGCTCGGGGAAGCGCTCGAAGAGAGCCTCGGCCATACCGAGCACGGAGTACGGCACTACTTCTTGGCAGTCAGCACGTCGTCCACCGACAGTGTCACCGACGCGCCGATCGACTCCGGCAACGTGAACGACTGGCTCGGGTGGTGGACGGCGTGCACCCGGTACTCGCCATCTCGTGGCTCGGTAAGAACCATGACCTTCAGGTTCTTACGGTCGACGATGACGTAAACGGGCACTCCCGCTTCGGCATAGATTCCCGGCTTGATCTTGACATCAGATAGATGGTTGGAGGACGTGACCTCTACGACCAACCGAAAAACCGCCGGATCATAGCAATGATGCTCGATCAGATGGTCCCGATAGTCGGCATCCACAAGAGACAGATCGGGAATCGCGTAATCGGACGGGCCTCCTGGCAGCCACATACCCATCCCCTGGACCACTCGAGATGTGTCACCGTGAAGCCCTGCAGCCCACAACGGGATCATGAGGTCCGTGAGCGTTTCCCCGTGCGGCCCGTCGGGAGGCGGCGTCACTGTGATCTGTCCTCCGAGGATCTCGACCCGGTGCCCCACGAACTGCTTGGAGATCAGCTCTGCGGTTTCGAGCAGCGTCTGCTGCTCGAACGGCTCTTCCACTGCTGCGGCGGACATGGAATTCCTCCTGGCTGCCGATGTCGAGAGCATCATCGTAGAGCCCGGGCGCCCCCCGACGCCCGATCCTCAGTCTTCACCCGAACGGGCGGTTTAGCCCCTACCGGGCGCGCAGGCGCAGCGCCGGCCGCTCCGGCTCCGCCGCCTCGTCCTGGCCGGCCCAGAGCGAGCGGACGTGGCTGAGGTGGCGGGTCATGCAGGCCTCCGCCGCCGCCACGTCGCCCGCGATCATCAGGTCGAGCAGTTCCAGGTGCTCCTCCGCCGAGGAGACCAGCTCGCCGCGCTCGTCGAGCCGGTTGAGCCCGTACAGGCGCGAGCGCTTGCGCAGGTCGCCGACGACGTCGACCAGCCGCGCGTTGCCCGCGAGCCCCAGCAGGTCGAGGTGGAACTGCCGGTCGGCCTCCAGGTAGCCGATCAGGTCGTGCTTGCGTGCGGCCGCGACGATCGCCTCCGCCTGCGGGCGCAGCCGCTCCAGCTGCTCCTTCGTCGCCGTCTGCGTGACCCGGCCGACGGTCGGGACCTCGATCAGAGCGCGGATCTCGGTGTAGTCGTCCAGGTCGCGCTCGGTGAGTTCGGTGACCCGGAAGCCCTTGTTGCGGACGGCCTCGACGAGGCCCTCGCGGGCGAGGTCGAGCATGGCCTCTCGGACGGGGGTGGCGGAGACGCCGAAGTCGGCGGCGAGGGCGGGCGCGGAGTAGACGACGCCGGGGCGCAGCTCGCCGGAGATCAGAGCCGCCCGGAGCGCGTGGGCGACCTGGTCGCGAAGCCGCTCCTGGACGGAGATCAGGGTGCGGGGTTTGAGGTCGGCCATGGTGTTCCTCCGGGTGGGTGCAGAACACCAGTGTACAATGTCACGTTACGTTGAGTACGCAACAGTCCGCGATTCAAACAACCCGTCAGCCGCCGAAACCCATGGTGGCAGCGGCCGCCGACCGTGACAACGGCCGACGGCACACGATCTGCCGCACGGGACCGGGCTACGCCCGGCGGAACTGCCCGACCAGCGCGGTCAGGCTCGCCGCGCCGTTGCCGCTCTCCACGCCGCGCCGGAACGCCTCCGCCAGCAGCGCCGGCAGTGCGCCGTCCACTCCGGAGGCCTCCGCGGTGTGCCGGACGTGCTCGATACTGGCGAGCGCCATCGCCATCCGGTCGACGTCCCCGCGGTGGTCCCCAGCGGTGATCCGCGGCGCGTAGAACGCCTGGAAGCCGGGGAGCGAGGCGGCCGTCGAGCTCAGGTACGGCAGGAACTCCTCGGCCGAGATGCCGTTGGCTTCGGCGATCGCCGTGGCATGCAGGTAGCCGACCATGGAGGTCCAGAACAGGTCCATCTGGATCTGGTAGTACAACTGCGCCAGCCCGGGGTCGTCGCCCCGGTAGTCGGCCCCGGTGAGGACCTCCAGGGCAGCCCGGTGCCGCTGGAACAGCTCGACCGGGCCGCTGTAGAAGGTGGACGACTCGGGGCTGCCGATGCCGGACGGCGGCGCCTGCACCCCGCCGGTCAGGTGTCCGGCCCCGTGCTCGGCGAGCCGGCGGGCGGCCTCGCGGGCCCGCCCGGGGGTGTCGGAGCTGAGGTTGACGACGGCCTTGCCCTTGAGCACGGCCGGGTCCAGCGACTCCAGCACGGTGAAAACCGCGTCGTAGTCGGTGAGGCTGAGGACCACCAGCTCGTTCGCCGCCACCGCCGCTTCCGCACTCGACGCCAACTCCGCACCCCTGGCGACCGGTTCATCGGCCCGCGCGGCCGTACGGTTCCACACGGTGACGGCGTACCCGGCGTCCAGGAACGCCCCGGCCATGGCCTGCCCCATCGGGCCGAGCCCGATCACCGTCACCGATCGCTCCGGCTGCCGCTCCGGCTGCTGCTTCGACTGCTGCTCGACGGACATACGTCTACCCCTCCGCTGGAACGAACGCTCTATCCAGAGCGACGAAGCTGACGCTAACACAGCTCTGGAACGAACGCTCTATTCATATTTCGGCTAGGATCACGCCGTGAAGACGCCCGAGACGCCCGAGACGCCCGAGACGCCCGAGAAGACCACCACCGTCGGCACCCGCGAGCGGATCGTCCGGGCCACCTCCCGGCTGCTGCAGCGCCAGGGGTACGAGGGCACCGGGATCAAGCAGATCTCCCGCGAGGCTGAGGCCACCCTCGGCTCCGTCTACCACTTCTTCCCGGGCGGCAAGCAGGAGTTGGCCGCCGAGGCGATCCGGCACGGAGACAAGGAGTTCGCCGTCCTGCTGCGCGCCGGACTGGACTCCTCGGCGGACCTCGGCGAGGCGATGACCGCCTGTACCCGGATGCTCGCCACCGAACTGCGCGCCTCCGACTGGCAGGACGGCTGCCCGATCACCACCACCGCCCTGGAGACGGTCGGCCGGGTACCGGTGATCGAGCAGGCCGTGACCGAGGCCTTCGCCAACTGGCGGGCCATCGTGGAGGAACGGCTGCGCGCCGCCGGCATCGACGCACAGGACGCCCGCGAACTGGCCGGCACGGTGATCAACATCCTCGAGGGCGCCGAGCTCGCCGCGCAGGTCGCCCGCAGCGAGGAGCCCCTGCTGGTCACCGGCAAGCACCTGGCCCGCCTGCTCGCCACCTACACCCGCGACCAGGGCTGAGAACGCGAAGAAGTCGGCCCGGCGGGGGATCCCTTCCCGCCGGGCCGACTTCAGCTTCACAACTCCCGACCAGCGTCAGGAGCAACGGACTTGCCGATCGAGGCAGCGCCGTACCACGGCCGTCCGAACAACCGGACCGCCAGGACCGGGCCCAGCGGCCGACCCGCTGCGGCCGGGCGGCCTCGACCGACCCGCTACGACGCCTGGCCGCCGCCCGCCCGGTACACCTCCGCCGCGACCGCGAGGTCCTCCCACGCCATCCCGACGCTCTTGAAGAACCGCGGCCGCCCGGTCGGCACCAGCGCGTCGCCGCGCACCAGTTCGGCGAGGTTCCACACCTGCCGTCCGGCCACGCCCGCCATCAGCAGGTCCCCGGCTTCCCGGGCCGCGACCGACCGGGCTTCCACGTACAGCTCGGCGCGTCCGACGAGCGCCTCGTCGACCTCCCGCGCGTCCGGCTCGTGCGAGCCGACGGCCGCCACCGCCGCGTGCGCGGGCACCAGCGCGCCGTCGAACAGCGGCGTGCGCGCGGTGGTGCAGCAGACCACCAGGTCCGCCTCCGCGACCGCCGCCGGCCCGCCGACGGCGGCCGTCAGCCCGAGCTGCTGCCCGTACGCGACCAGCGCCGCGGCCCCCTCGGCCCGGCGTGCGACCACCGTGAGCCGGGTCAGCGGCCGCACGGCCAGCAGCGCGTCCAGGTGCCCGTACGCCTGCGGCCCGGAGCCGAACAGCACCAGGTGTTCGGCCTCCGGCACCGCCAGCCGTCGCAGCGCGGCGGCGGTGACGGCCGGCGTGCGCAGTGCGGTGAGCGCGGCGCCGTCCAGCAGCGCGAGCGGTTGCAGGGTGGGCCCGTCCAGCAGCAGGTAGCTGCCGGTGATCCGGGGCAGCCCCCGTTCCGGGTTGGCGGGGGCGACCCCGGCGATCTTCACGCCCGCGTACGGTCCGGCGGCGGCCGGCATCAGCAGCAACTCGCCGGCCGGCACCGGTACGGCGGACCGGGCGGGTGCGGCCTCCGGGTCGAACCCGTCCAGCAGCACCCGCTCGATCGCCCCCACCGCCCCGGCGGGCCCGACTCCGCCGGTGCCCGGTACGGCGTACTGGAGCGGCACAACCGCCCTACCGGGACTTGCAGTTGGACTCACAGGAGGAACCCCGTCCCCAGTTCGTCGCCCGGCTCCAGGACGAAGCCGTGCTCGCCGGTGCGGCAGGCCGTCCCGCCGACCTCGGTGACGACGCCCTCGCCCAGCGGGTCACCGCCCGGGAGCACCCGGCCGGTGAACACCGTGCCGATGACGGACTCGTGCCGCAGCGGCTCCCCCGGCGCCAGCCGTCCCTCGGCGGCGAGCACCGCGAGCCGGGCGGAGGTGCCGGAGCCGCAGGGCGAGCGGTCGATCTGCCCGTCCGCGAAGACGGTCACGTTCCGCTGGTTCAACACCTCTTCCAGCGAGGGGAGTTCGCCCGGCGGGAGTTCGTCGTAGAGGATCACCCCGTACACCCCCGACAGCCGGGGGTCGGTGGGGTGCGCCACGGCCTCCGTGCCGGCCAGCGCCGCCCTGATCTCCCGCCCCACGGCGGTGAGTTCGGGCAGCTGAGCGGGTTCCACGGCCAGCCCCAGCGAAGCGGCCGGCACCGAGGCGTAGCAGGCGCCGGAGTGCGCGACCGCGACCTCCACCGTTCCGCGCGAGGTCTCCACCGGCAGTTTCAGCGCGCTCACCCGGGTGGGCACGTTGCGGAAGGTGACGCCGGTGGTCCGCCCGCCGGCCCGGTGCACCAGCGCGGTGACCCGGCCGGAGGGCACGTCGATCCGCACCCGCGCCACGCCGTCCTCGGGGGCGGCCACCAGTCCGGAGTCGACCGCCCAGGCGCCGAGCGCGATGGTGCCGTGCCCGCAGGCCGTCGAGTAGCCGTCCTTGTGCCAGAACAGCACGCCCAGGTGCGCCTCGTCGTCGTCCGGCGGCACCAGGAATCCGCCGTACATCCCGGCGTGGCCGCGCGGCTCGCGGGTGAGCAGCTGCCGGACCTCGTCCAGCGCGCTGGGGCGGGGCGCGGTGGCGCTGCCGCCGGCGCCGAGCGCGATGGCCCGCCGTTCGGCGACGGTGTCGCCGGGGATCACGGGCGCGCCGTCCAGCACGATCCGGAACGGCTCGCCGGCGGTGTGGTAGTCGACGGTGCGGACGTACATCAGGCGCCTCCGCCGGGCAGCACGCTGACGGTCCGGCTGACGGTGTAGAAGTCCAGTGCGGCCTGGCCCTGTTCGCGTTCGCCGTGGCTCGCGCCCTTGGCCCCGCCGAAGGGCAGGTGGAAGTCGACGCCGCTGGAGGGGGCGTTGACCCGGATCATGCCCGCGTCCAGCCGGTCGGCGGCGGCCAGCGCCACGTCCAGGCTGCCGGTGTGCACCGAGGTGGAGAGGCTGTGCGGGGTGTCGTTGGCGAGCGCGATCGCCGCGTCCAGGTCGGCGGCGGCGTGCAGCACGGCGATCGGGCCGAAGAACTCCTCGCGGGCCAGCGGGTGTTCGGCCGGCACGTCGGCGAGCAGGGTGGGCTCGACGTACCAGCCGGCCCGCTCGGGCACCCCGCCGCCGGTGAGCACGTTCGCCCCGGCTTCGACGGCCGAGCCGACGGCGCGGGTGAGCCGGTCCCGGGCGCCGGAGTTGACCACCGGCCCGCACACCGAGTCGTCGACCGCCGCCAGCGCCTTGACGAGGGCCTCGCGCAGCGGCTCGTACGCGGCGCCGACCGCGATCACCCGGCTGGTGGCGGTGCACTTCTGCCCGGCGTACCCGGCGATGGCAGCCGCGATGTGGCCGGCGGCCTGGGCGATGTCGGCGTCGGGAAGCACCAATGCGGCGTTCAGTCCGCCGAGTTCGGCCTGCACCGGCACCCCGCGCTCGGTCGCGGCGCGCACCACGGCGCGGCCGACCCCGGTCGAGCCGGTGAAGGAGACCACGTCCGCCGCGTCGACCAGCGCCGTGCCCTCCTCCGCCCCGCCGGGCACCACCGTGAACACCTCGGCGGGCAGCCCGGCGGCGAGAGCCAGCTCGGCGAGCCGCAGCGCGCACGCCGTCGCCTCGGGGGCCGGCTTGAGAACCACCGTATTGCCCACCGCCAGCGCCGGAGCGGCCTTCCAACTCGGGATCGCCAGCGGGAAGTTCCACGGCGCGATCAGCCCGGCCACCCCGTACGGGCGGCGCCGGGTGAGCAGCAGGCCGGGCCCGGCGGCGGTCTCGTGCACCGCCCCGGAGGGCGCGTACGGCGCCTGCGCGTAGTAGCGCCAGATCGCGGCGGTCCGGGCGACCTCGCCGCGCGCCTCGGCGAGCGGCTTGCCGACCTCGCGCACGATCAGCGCGGTGAGTTCCTCCGCGTGCGCCTCGACCGCGTCGGCGATCCGGCCGAGTGCCGCCGACCGGGCGCCCGCGCCGGCCGCGAGCCAGCCGGCCTGCGCCGTCCGGGCCCGCCCGACGGCGGCCCGTACGGCCTCGGCGCCGGGTTCCTCGACGGCGACCACGAGGTCGTCCGGGTCGGCGGGGTTGTACGAGGTGATGGTCACGACTAGCAGCCCTTCAGGGAGGTTCAGAGCGGGAAGCCCGCCGGGTCGGAGCAGGCGGGGCTTACAGCAGGAACCCCGCCGGGAACGGGTCGCTCGGGTCGAGGAAGTACTGGGCGGTGCCGGTGACCCAGGCCCGCCCGGTGACGGTGGGCACCACGGCGGGCCGCCCGGCCACCTCGGTGCCCTCGACCAGCCGCCCGATGAAGGTCGTGCCGATGAAGGAGTCGTTGCGGAAGTCCTGCCCGAGCGGCAGTTCCCCGCGCGCGTGCAGCTGGGCCATCCGCGCCGAGGTGCCGGTGCCGCAGGGCGAGCGGTCGAACCAGCCGGGGTGGATGGCCATGGCGTGCCGGGAGTGCTCGGCGGTGGAGCCGGGGGCGAGCAGCTGGACGTGGTGGCAGCTGTGGATGGACGGGTCCTCCGGGTGGACCGGCCGGTCGGGGCCGGCGTTGATCGCGTCCATCATCGCGAGGCCCGCGTCCAGGATCTCCTGCTTGCGCTCGCGCTCGAAGGGCAGCCCGAACTCGGCGAGCGGCAGGATGGCGTAGAAGTTGCCGCCGTACGCGAGGTCGTAGGTCACCGTGCCGTAGCCGGGCACCTCGATCTTGCGGTCCAGCGCGACCGAGTAGGAGGGCACGTTGCGGATGGTCACCGCCTTGGCGGCGCCGTCCTCGACGTGCACCTCGGCGATCACCAGCCCGGCCGGGGTGTCCAGCCGTACGGTGGTGACCGGCTCGACGACCGGCACCATCCCGGTCTCGACCAGCACGGTGGCGACCCCGATGGTGCCGTGCCCGCACATCGGCAGCAGCCCGGAGACCTCGATGTAGAGCACGCCGAAGTCGGCGTCCGGCCGGGTGGGCGGCTGGAGGATGGCGCCGCTCATCGCCGCGTGGCCGCGCGGCTCGTACATCAGCAGGGTGCGGAAGTGGTCCAGGTGCTGCTGGAAGTGCACCCGGCGCTCGGCCATGGTGGCGCCGGGGATGACGCCGAAGCCGCCGGTGATCACCCGGGTCGGCATGCCCTCGGTGTGCGAGTCGACGGCGTGGAACACGTGACGGCTGCGCATGGGTCACAACTCCCGTACAGGTTCTGGTGGTTGATGGGGGCCTGGCCGGCTGCCCCCGCAGCCGGCCGGGAAGTCCGGGGTCACCGGACCGAGGGCAGCCTCAGGCGAGGCCCTCGGCGAGCGCCTTCTCGGTGGCCGCGCGCACGGCCGCCTCGACCTCCGGGGTGAGCGGCTGGCGCGGGGCCCGGACCGGACCGCCGGGGCGCCCGGCGAGGTCCATGGAGAGCTTGATGGCCTGGACGAACTCGGTCTTGGAGTCCCAGCGCAGCAGCGAGT
This sequence comes from Kitasatospora sp. NPDC051164, assembly GCF_044455625.1. Classification (NCBI taxonomy): domain Bacteria; kingdom Bacillati; phylum Actinomycetota; class Actinomycetes; order Kitasatosporales; family Streptomycetaceae; genus Kitasatospora; species Kitasatospora sp. NPDC051164. The sequence goes on from NZ_JBITFB010000002.1 coordinate 497,859, forward strand.
GCAGCGACTTGTACAGCGGCAGCGCGGTCTCCAGGTCGTGCTTGACGGCGGCGCCGTAGAGCGCCACGGAGGCCTCCGGCAGCGCGTTCGGGTAGCCGGCGATCCAGCCGACCGCGCCGGCCAGCGCCAGCTCCAGCAGCACGTCGTCGGCGCCGATCAGCAGGTCCAGCCCGGGGGCCAGCTCGGCGATCTCGTACGCCCGGCGGACGTCCCCGCTGAACTCCTTGACCGCGACGATCGAGCCCTCGCCGTGCAGCTGGGCGAGCAGCGCGGGGACGAGGTCCACCTTGGTGTCGATCGGGTTGTTGTACGCGACGATCGGCAGGCCCGCCTTGGCGACCTCGGCGTAGTGCGCGCGCACCGAGGCGTGGTCGGCCCGGTAGGCGTTCGGCGGCAGCAGCAGGACGGAGCCGGCGCCGGCCTCGGCGGCCTGTTCGGCCCAGCGGCGGGACTCGGCGCTGCCGTACGCGGCCACACCGGGCATGACCCGCGAGCCGTCGCCGGCCGCCTCGACGGCCACCTCGACGACCCGGGCGCGCTCCTCGGCGGTGAGCGTCTGGTACTCGCCGAGCGAGCCGTTGGGGACGACGCCCTCGCAACCGGAGTCGATCAGCCAGCGGACGTGCTCGGCGTACGCGTCGTAGTCGACGGAGTGGTCCGGGCGCAGCGGGATCGTGGTGGCGACCATGATGCCGCGCCAGGGACGGGTGGTGTCGTGCGGGGTGATGGACACGGTGAACTCCTTGGTGAGGTGTGACATTTTATAAGAGCGGACAGGCCGGAGACAAGGTCCCCGGCCCGTCACGTTCGGCAACGGGCCCGTTACGACTCCGGGGAGGGCCCCGCCGCCAACTGCGAGAGCGGCACCGGGCAGCCCAGCGGCCGTCGGTCCGGTCCGGGCTCACCCGAGCCGGCCAGGCAGGCCACGGCCGGACCGCACATCCGCCCCTGGCACCAGCCCATCCCGGCCCGGGTGAGCAGCTTGACGGTGCGCGGATCGCCCGCGCCCAGCTCGTCCACGGCCTCCCGGATCGCCGCGACCGGCACCTCCTCGCACCGGCAGACGTCGGTGTCCGGGCGCAGCCACCCGGTCCAGCCGGGGCCCGGCCGGTGGGCGGCGGCCATCAGCTCGGCGAAGGCCCGCAGCCGCGAGCGGCGGCGCAGCAGCGCGGCCGTCGGCAGCGCCCCGGCCACCGCGTACGCGGCCAGCTCGCCCTCGGCGAGCGCGAGGTCGGCGCCGCCGACGCCGTTGGTCTCCCCCGCCGACCAGAGGCCGGGCACGCTGGTGCGCAGCCGGGCGTCGACCGACAGCGCGACCGCGCCGTCCGGCCCGGTCCGGGTCCGTGCGCCCAGCTCGGTGGCCAGGTCGATCTGCGGCAGCAGGCCGTGGCCGACGGCTAGGGCGTCGCAGTCGATCCGCCGCTCGGTGCCGGGCACCGGCCGCCACTCGGCGTCCAGCCGGGCCACCGTGACGCCGGTGACCCGGTCCGTCCCGTGCGCCTCGACCACCGCGCTGCGCGGGCGCAGCCGGACACCGTGCCGCAGCAGCGCGCCGCCGTGCCCGGCGCCCTCGACCAGCTTGCCGGGGACGCCCGCCAGCACGCCCGGCCGCCGCGCGTACCCGAGGTAGGCGGTGGCCTCGACCACCGCGGGCACCTCGGCCCCGGCGGTGACCAGCGAGGACGCCGCCGCGAGCAGCAGCGGCCCGCTGCCGGCGACCACGATCCGCCGCCCGGGCAGCACCAGCCCGGCCTTGAGCATCGCCTGCGCGCCGCCCGCGGTGACCACCCCGGGCAGGGTCCAGCCGGGGAACGGCAGCTGCCGCTCGTACGCGCCGGTGGCGAGCAGCACCGACCGGCACCGGACGGTGGCCCGGTCGCTGCTCTCGGGCCCGCGGGTGACGTGCGCCGCGAAGCCGTCCCCGGAGCGCTCCAGCGCCCAGACCTGGTGCCCGGCCCGGAAGGCGGCCCTCCCAGCCCGTTCGTGGGCGGCGAGCCGGTCGGCCAGGCCGGTGTAGGCGGACCAGTGGTGGTGCAGCCGGTCCGGCCGGGCCGCGCCGAGGCCGGGCGCCGGGTGGCGGTAGTACTGCCCGCCGGTGTGCTGCCCGCCGTCCAGCAGGACGCAGCGCAGCCCGAGGTCGGCGGCGGTGACGGCGGCGGCGAGCCCGGCCGGGCCGGCCCCGACCACCGCGAGGTCGAACGGCAGGGGGTCGAACAGCGAGGGGTCGAACGACGAGGAGTCAGACGGCGAGGTCGGCACGGCCGTGGCCCTCCTGGGTGGTGACGGTGGTGCCGGGCTCGGCGGGGAGCAGGCAGGTGCGCTGGTTGGGTCGGCCGTCCACGGTGGCCAGGCAGTCGAAGCAGCTGCCGATCCCGCAGAACGCCCCGCGCGGCTTCCCGCCGACCCGGGTGGTGCGCCAGGCGAGCACGCCGTCGGCCCAGAGCGCGGCGGCGATCGACTGCCCGGGCAGCGCGGGGACGGGCCGCCCGTCGAACTTGATGTGGTGGGCGGGCCCGGGCTCGGCCTCGACCAGCCCGGCGGGGGTGCGGCGGCGCATCGGCGGCTTCTCCAATCCAGGACGGAATCTCATGCGGGACGGAATCTCCTACGGGCCCGAGCTATGCGGAGCCCCGAGCTACGCGGGGCCCCGAGCTCACGCGGGGTCGGTCTCAGACCGCCGGGAACCGGTCCGCGCGGAACGGCGCGAGGTCCAGCTCCGGCTGCTTCCCGGTGAGCTGTTCGCTGATCAGCAGCCCGGTCGCCGGGGCCAGCCCGATGCCGGCCCCCTCGTGCCCGCAGGCGTGGTAGAGCCCGGGCACCCGGGAATCCGCGCCGATGGCCGGCAGGTGGTCCGGCAGGTACGGGCGGAAGCCCCGGTAGGCGCGCAGCACGGCGACGTCGGCGAGCAGCGGGAAGAGTTCCGCCGCCTGGCCGGCCAGGCGGCGCAGCACTTCCTGGGAGAGCGTGCGGTCGAAGCCGACCCGCTCCCGGCTGGCGCCGATCAGCACCGGTCCGCCCGGGGTGCCCTCGATCACTGCGGAGGTCTCCAGCCCGGCCGATCCGCTGGCCACGTTGGCCACGTAGTCGGCGGCGTAGACCTTGTGTCGGACGACCCGCGGCAGCGGCTCGGTGACCAGGACGAAGCCGCGCCGGGGCATCACCGGCAGGTGCACTCCGGCCAGCGCGGCCAGTTCGCCGCCCCAGGTGCCGGCCGCGTTCACCACGGCGGGCGCGGACAGTCGGCGGCGGTCGGTCCGTACGCCGCGCACGGCGCCGTCCGGCCCCCGGTCGACGGCGGTCACGGTCTCCCCGGTGATCAGCTCGGCGCCGGCCCGGCGGGCCTCGCGCAGCAGGTGGGCGGCGGCCAGGGCGGGCTGGACCTGGGCGTCCTGCGGGTAGTGGAAGCCGCCGGCCAGGCCGGGGGCGAGGTGCGGTTCCAGTTCTCGCAGCCGCTCGCCGGGCACCTCCTCGGCGACCACTCCGACGGCGCGCTGCCCGGCGGCGAAGGCCCGCAGCGCGTCCTGTCCGGCGGCGGTGGAGGCGACCACCACGCCGCCCTTGGGCTCGTACTCGACGGCCGCGCCGAGGTCCTCGGCGAGCTCGCCCCAGAGCCGGGTGCTGAGCAGGGCGAGGTCGAGTTCGGGCCCGGGCTCCTTGTCGGAGACCAGCAGGTTGCCCTCGCCCGCGCCGGTGGTGCCGCCGGCCACCGGCCCGCGGTCCACGACGGCGACGGCGAGCCCGGCGCGGGCGGCGTAGTAGGCGCAGGCGGCGCCGACCACACCGGCGCCGACCACGACGACATCCAGGGGAGGTCTCTCGGTCTTCAGCACGTCAGTAATATGTCACATGCCATCCACCCTGCCAAGACCGCGCGGCCGAAACCCCCGCTAGCGCCCGGCCGGCACCCGGAAGGCCCCGGAGAGGGCCCCGACCAGCGGAAAGCCCCGGCGCACCGCTCGCGAGCGACGGGCCGGGGCTCCCTCAGGACAGGTCGGCTCAGGTGATGTCGTCCATCTGCTCGTGGCGCGCGGCCGGCACCGGGGCGGCGGTGGCCGCCGGAGCCGCCGAGGCCTCGACGGTCTCCGCACCGGCCACCGGCTGGACGGTGAGGTCCAGGTGCGAGGCCTCCTCGTCGTCCAGCCCGGCGTCCGGGTTGCGGCGCGCCTTCCGCCGGTCGTTGAGCAGCGAGATGGTGACCGCGAGGAAGTACAGCGCCCAGATCGGCGCGGCCAGCAGCAGCATGCTGAACGGGTCGGCACCCGGCGTGGCGAACGCGGCGAACACGGTGATGCCCATGACCATCCCGCGCCACCAGCTGAGCAGCCGCTTGCCCGTCACGATGCCGACCTGGTTCAGCATCACCAGCAGCAGCGGGAACTCGAAGGCCAGGCCGAAGACCAGCACCATCCGGGTGGCGATGTCGAGGTAGTCCTCGGGCGGCAGGATCGGCGTGGTGTTGTTCGGCGTGAACGAGAGCAGCACGTCGACCGTGACCGGCAGCACCATGATCGCGGCGCCCACGCCGGCCAGGAAGAGCGGGGCCCCGCAGGCGATGAAGACGACCGCGTACTTCTTCTCGTGCCGGTGCAGGCCGGGCGCCACGAAGGCCCAGACCTGGTAGAGCCAGACCGGCACGGCCCCGACCACGCCGGCGGTCAGCGAGACCTTCAGCATCCAGGTGAAACCGGAGGTCAGACCGATGTTGGAAACGAGGGCGCACTTGCCGTGGAACTGGTCGGCGGTGTCCTTCGTGCAGCGCGGCAGCGGCTTCAGCAGGAAGTCCTCGAGCTGCTTGTGGTAGACCGCCGCGACGATCGTGATCACCAGGATGGCCAGGACCGACTTGACCACGCGGTTGCGCAGTTCCCGCAGATGGTCGGCGAGGGCCATCCGCCCCTCAGGGTCCTTCGACGCCTTGGACGCCGTCGGCGCCTTGGAGAGCTTGCTCAACCCCGGTCCTCACATCGTGCGTCGAGGCCCGCCGGTCGACGGGCCTCCATGGATAGTCGCGTGCGTCACGTGCGCGGTGTGCGCCGCGCTCAGTGCGGGCGGTCGCCGTCGGACGCCGACGGCTCGGCGCCGGGGTCCGCCACCGGACGGGCCGTGGCCGACGCGCCCGGAGCGGCCTGGACGGTCCTGACCGCGCCACCGTCCACCTGCCCGGGAGCAGCCGGCGCCGCCGGGGCGCTCCCCTCGGGCTCGCCGTCCGTGCGCATCGCCTTGGCCTCGCTCTTCAGGATCCGCAGCGACTGTCCCAGCGACCGCGCCAGCTCCGGCAGCCGCTTGGCTCCGAACAGCACGATGGCGAGGACCACGATCACCACGATCCCGGTCATCGAGATACGCATGCGCGACCACCTTCAGTCATGGCGGCCCGACGGGCCGTCCGCTGCGGATGGTAACCGCTGCGGATGACGCCACGACGACGGCCGCCCGAACAGGACAGCGACCCCCGGTACACGGTTTCAGGAGCCATCTGAGAGCGTAACCCGCCCCTGCCCGCGCGCAGCAGCCCCCGTACCGCCGACGCCCCGGCCGGGCCGGACCGCGGAGGCGCTACGACCGGCTCGGCACCGCGTCCGCCAGCTCTTCCGCCGCCGTGGCCAGCGCCCGCGAGGCGGTGTCCACGCCCTTGGCGAGCGCCCGCACGTCCAGCCACAGCCGGATCGCGAGGATCCCCAGGACCAGCAGGCCCGCGGTGGCGAGCAGGACGGCGGCGACGAGCATCCAGGACATGCGCCCCACCCTATACGGGCCCTACCCCTCGGCCGGGACGAGCCGCATGGTGCGGACCCCGGCCCCGACCAGCGCCTCGACGATCTTCTCCCCGGCCGGCTTGCGCACCGCCGCCCCGCACAGCGGGCAGCCGAAGCTGTAGTGCGCCTGGGCGGGGGTGCGACCGAGGGTGAGCCGAAACTCCTCGGCCGGGAGCTCCACCTTCTCCCGGCACTCCGAGCAGTACACCTTGAATCTGGTCCCGGGTTCCACCGCTCAGACCTGCCCCTCCCCGTAGGCGGCCAGCGCCTCCCGCGCGGCCGAGCGCGCCTGCTCGGCCAGTTCGGGCGGCGAGACGATCCGGCCGTCCCGGCCCAGCCGCAGCGCCAGCGGGCGCAGCTGGGAGGGGTCGGCGCTGCGCAGGGTGATCCGCAGCCCACCGTCGGGCAGTTCCTCGGCCCGGTCGTGGGTGTAGTACTCGGCCACCCAGCGCCCACCGGAGGAGACCTCGACGACCACCTCGGGGTCGTCCGCCGCCGGATTGACCAGCCCGCCGCTCAGGTCGCGCGGCTCGCGCCGGGGCGGGTCGGCCGGGACGTCCAGGACGCGGATCTCGGCGACCCGGTCCAGCCGGAACATCCGGTGGTCCTCGGAGGTGCGGCACCAGGCCTCGAGGTAGGTGTGGCCCTCGGTGAGCAGCCGGATCGGGTCGACCTCGCGCTCGGTCATCCCGCCGCGCCCGTGCGAGTAGTAGCGCAGCCAGAGCCGGCGGCCCTCGCTGAGCGCGCGGTCGATGTCGGCGAAGACGTGGCTCTCCGCCTCGAAGGTCACGCCGACCCGGGCGCTGCCCTCGGCGCTCTCCCCCGCCGCGTTCTCGATCTTGGCGACGGCCCGGGTGAGCGCCTCCCGGTCCCCGACCCGCAGCCCGGGCAGCCCGGCCACCGCGCGGGCGGCCACCAGCAGCGCGGTCGCCTCGTCGGCGGCCAGCCGCAGCGGCTGGGCCACGTCGTCGACGTTGTGCCACCAGATCCGCTCGCCGTCGGTGTCGATGTCGAGCAGGTCGCCGCCGCGGAAGCTGGTGCCGCACATCGGCAGCACGTTGAGGTCCCCGATCAGCTCGCGCTCGCTGATCCCGAAGGCCCGGGCCACCTCGGCGACCTCGGCCCCCGGCCGCTCACGCAGATAGGTGACCAGCGACAGCATCCGTCGCGTCTGGTCAATGGCGTTGCTCATGCGTCCACCTCGATACCCGCGACCGCCCGCAGCCGGTCGACCACATCCGCCCGCAGCTCCTCCGGCCCGAGCACCAGCACGTCCGGCCCGAACTCCGCCAGGTCGGCGCCCAGCCCGTTGCCGTACGGGATCTCCAGCTCGTCCCAGACCTCGTCCACCCGGGTGCTGTTCAGCGCCTTGGTGCGCAGCGGGAAGCCGGCGCCCCGGCGGACCCGGACGGTCGCGGTGGCGGTGGCGCCCTCCCCCGCGAACTTCGCCACGGTGGCCCGGACGTCCACGTGCCCGGGCACGGTGCCGAGGAAGGCCCCGTTCTTGGCCCGCACCTTGCCGGTGATCCGGCTGAGCCGGAACACCCGGGCGTCGCCGCGGTCGCGGTCGTACCCGGCCAGGTACCAGTGCCCGCGCCAGCACTCCAGCGCCCACGGCTCGACGCTGCGCTGCTCGACGGCGGCGGCGCCGGCCTTGCGGTACTCGAAGGTGACCGGACGGCGGTCCCGGGCGGCGGTGAGCAGCGGCTCGAACGCGGCCTCCCGGGCCGGGATGCGCGGCTCCAGGGCGGTACGGCCCTCGGGCTCGGCGAACGGCACCCCGGCCGCGCGCAGCTTCTGCAGCGCGCCGCTGGCCGCGCCGGACATCTTGGCCTGCTGCCAGACCCGGGCGGCCAGGGTCAGCGCGGCCGCCTCCTCGGCGTCCAGCGCGATCTCGGGCAGCCGGTTGCGGTCGGCGCGGGCCAGGTAGCCCAGCTCGCCGTCCAGGGCGCTCTCGTCGACGTCGATCACCAGGCCGAGCTCGCGCAGGTCGTCCTTGTCCCGCTCGAACATCCGGTTGAAGGCGTCCTCGCTGCTGCCCTGCCAGGCCTCGCGGTACGCCTCGATGGATTCCCGCAGCTCCTTCTTGGAGAGCGGACGTCTGGTGTTCATCAGGCACAGGGCGAGATTCATCAGCCGCTCTGCCTTGGCGATCGCCATCGCTGACCCTTCCGGTGTGCCGCGCCGCGCGCGGGGTGCGCCAACCGGGCGATCACCACCCGGCGGGACCGACCGTACCGGTAGCGGTACGCAGTGCAAAAGCGGCGTCCCACACCCGGTCCCGGAGCCGTGCCCGCCGGGCCCGGACATGCCCGTGGGCCGGGCCCCCGAAGGGGTCCGGCCCACGGCGCGAGCAGGCTCAGACAGCCAGCAGGTCGACCACGAAGATCAGGGTCGAGCCCTTCGGGATGAGCGGGGTCGGCGACTGGTCGCCGTAGGCCAGGTGCGACGGGATGGTCAGCTCGCGGCGACCGCCGACCTTCATGCCGACGACGCCCTGGTCCCAGCCCTTGATGACGCGGCCGGCACCCAGCGGGAAGCGGAACTCGTTCGGGCTCCGGTTCCAGCTGGCGTCGAACTCCTCGCCCGTCTCGAAGGTCACGCCGACGTAGCGGACGCTGACGTTCTGACCCTTCTTGGCCTCCGCGCCGTCACCGACGACGATGTCGCGGATCTGCAGCTCCGTCGGGGCGTCGCCGATCGGGAAGTCGATCTCGGGCTTCTCGTTGAGGTTGACGCTCACAGTCCCTCTTCTCACGTTTCGCGTTGCATTCCGACCCGAAGGTCACACTCCACCATTGTCACCCGAAAGTGGATCAGCCCTGACCGGCGTCCAGGATGTCCACCACGAAGACCAGCGTCGCGCCGGGCGGGATGTCGCCCTGGCCCTTGTCGCCGTAGCCCAGCGCCGCCGGAACCACCAGCTCGACGCGGCTGCCCACGGTCTGGCCCTCCAGGCCCTGGTCCCAGCCCGGGATGACCTGGCCGCCGCCGAGCGGGAAGGCGTACGCCTGGCCCTTGCCGAGCGAGGAGTCGAACATTTTGCCGTCCTTGAACAGCGCGCCGGTGTACTGGACGACGATCTTCTCGCCCTTCTCCACCTTCGGCCCGGTGCCCTTGATCAGGACGTGGCTCTTCAGCTCGGTCGGGTCCTTGGCACCGGCCACCGGCGTGATGTCGGCCGGCTTCTTGCCGTTGTCCTTGACCTGCGGGAAGTCCGCCGGCGGCGGGGTGACCGTGCCGCTGACCGTCGAGTCGGGCGCGTTGGCGTTGCGGATGTCGATCACGAAGATCAGGTTGTCCTTGGGCCCGATCGACATGTCGGCCTTGCCGTGGGAGCCGAACGCGGCGGCCGGCGGGGCCACCACCAGCAGCCGGCTGCCGGCCTTCTTCCCCATCACGGCCTGGTCCAGCGCCGGGATCAGCGAGTCGGTGCCCGCCTGGAAGATCTGCGGCTTGGCGTCCGCGTCGTACGAGCTCGGGATGTCCTTGCCGGTGTTCCAGTCCTTGGCGGTGTAGTCCACCGAGGTCCAGGAGTTCTTGTCCACCTTGGCGCCGGTGCCCTCGGAGAGCACCTTGACCACGAAGGTGCCGTCCGACGCCTCGCCCGGCACCTGGATGTCGGCCTTCTTGCCGAAGTCGCCGGTGACGGTCGGCAGCACCTTGGCGCTGTCCTTGATCGGCGGCACCGGCTCGGCGCTCGGCGTGGGCGGCGCGGTCTTGGCGGCGTCCGGCTGGGCGGCGTTGGTGTCCTTGCTGCCGTCCTTGTTGACCATGTACAGCGTCACGGCGCTGCCGGCCAGCAGAACGGCCAGCACCGTGCCGAGGATCACACCGAGCCGGCCGACGCCGGGCGGGTTCTCGTCGTACCCGGCCTCGGAGGTGTCGGCCTTGCGCACGTTGGAGGCGAAGATCTGCGGGGTGTCGTCGGTCTTGGTCCCGCCCGCGGCACGCGGCGCCTCGCCGGGCTGCGCCCAGCCGGCCTGCTGCTTCAGGATCGACGGCGGGACGACGATCGACTCGCCGTCCCCCGGAAGCGGGCCGCCGGGGCGAGAGGCGGCCGGGTCACCCGCAGAGCTGTCGTTCGCCGCGGTGCCGGCCCCGCCCGGGCTCGGCGTCTTCTCAGTCATGACTCCCCATCCATCTCGCCACAGGTCTTTCAGGTCTGCGCCCGGCGTGCTGAGCGCCGGCCTGCCGCCGCACGGCCCGCCCCCGACCTGGCGCCGGGCGGCGCCTGCCACAGCGCGAGGGCAGTATGACAGCTCAGGATGAGGGCGGACGCTTCGTTGTACGAGCGTCCGCCCAAGCGTACGGAATCTTCCGGGTGACTTCCTAGACCGCTTCCAGAATGTCGATCACGAAGACCAGCGTGGAGTTCGCCGGGACCGCGCCCTGCGGCTTGTCCTGGTACCCGAGCGCGGGCGGCACCACGAGCAGGACCCGGCTGCCCACGTTCTGCCCGACCAGGCCCTTGTCCCAGCCCTCGATCACACTGCCGGTGCCGATCTGCACCGCCTGCGCGCCGCCGTGCGTCCAGGAGGAGTCGAACTGCTGGCCGTTGCTCCACAGCACCCCGGTGTACTGCACCACCAGGGTCTGCCCGCTCTTGACCTGCTTGCCCTCGCCCTTGATCAGCACCGCCTGCTGTAGGTCGGTGGGCGCGGCCTGACCGGCCGGGATCGTGATCGTCACCGGCGCCTTGCCGTTGTCCTTGACCTGCGGCAGCGTCGCGGCCGGCTGGGTCATGTTCCCGGTGAGCGTGGAGTCCTGCGGCAGGCTCTCCATGATGTCCAGCACGAACACCACGGTGTCGTTCTTGTTGACGCCCAGCTGGCCGGAGCCCTGCTCGCCGAAGGCCGCCGCCGGCGGGGCCACCACCAGCAGCCGGGTGCCCACCTTCTTGCCGATCACGCTCTGGTCGAACGCCGGCACCAGTTGCCCGCTGCCCGCCTGGTAGAGCTGCGGCTTCCCGTTCGGGTCGTACGAACTGGGCAGGTCCTTGCCGGTAGTCCAGTCCTTCGCGGTGTAGTTGACCGTCACCCAGTCGCCCTTGTTGACGGTCGAGCGCTCGCCCTCGCTGACCGTGTTCACCACGAACTGGCCGCTGGGCTGCTGCCCCTCGGGGATGGTGATGGTGGCCTTGCTGCCGAATCCGCCCCCCGAAAGGGTGGGCATCGGCGACGCCTCGCCGACCGGCGCCGGCACCGTCGGGGCGGCGCTCGCTGCGGACGGCGTCGCCGGACCGGCCGCCTTGGGGGAACTGCTGCAGGCGACCGCCAGCAGCAACGGCAGGGTGAGAAGCAAACCGGCGTTGCGGCGCACGGTGGTCCTAACTGTCGGTCGAAGTCGGCTCTCCTGACTCGACGGACAGCGTATGCCCGGCATGCGTCCGGCCCCGGTAGACACCACCGGGGCCGGCCGCACCGTGATCACGACGCCTTGATCACGACGCCGTGATCACGATCGGGGCATCACATCCCCGCGATGAGCTTCTCCACCCTCTCGTCCACCGAACGGAACGGGTCCTTGCACAGCACCGTGCGCTGCGCCTGGTCGTTCAGCTTCAGGTGCACCCAGTCCACCGTGAAGTCCCGGCGCTGCTCCTGCGCCCGGCGGATGAAGTCCCCGCGCAGCCGGGCCCGGGTGGTCTGCGGCGGGATCGACTTGGCCTCGAAAGTCTTGAGGTCGGTGGTCATCCGCTGCGCCTGGCCCTTGCCCTGGAGCAGGTAGAACAGACCGCGACGGCGGTGGATGTCGTGGTAGGCGAGGTCGATCTGGGCCACCCGCGGGTTGGACATGCTCATCTGGTGCTTCTCGCGGTAGCGCTCGATGAGCTTGTACTTCATGATCCAGTCGATCTCGGTGGCGACCCCGTCCAGCCGCTCGCTGCGGACGGCCTCCAGGGTGCGGCCCCACAGGTCGAGGACCCGGGCGATCGTGCCGGTGTTGATGCCCTTGCGGTCGGCGAACTCCAGGGCCTTGCTGTAGTACTCCTCCTGGATGTCCAGCGCGCTGGCCTCGCGGCCGTTGGCGAGCCGCACCTGGTGGGTGCCGGTGAGGTCGTGGCTGACCTCGCGGATCGCCCGGATCGGGTTCTCCAGGGTGAGGTCGCGCAGCACCACGCCGGCCTCGATCAGCCGCAGCACCAGGTCGGTGGCGCCGACCTTGAGCAGCGTCGTGGTCTCGGACATGTTGGAGTCGCCGACGATCACGTGCAGCCGGCGGTAGCGCTCGGCGTCCGCGTGCGGCTCGTCCCGGGTGTTGATGATCGGCCGCGAGCGGGTGGTGGCGGAGCTGACGCCCTCCCAGATGTGCTCGGCGCGCTGGCTGACGCAGAACACCGCGCCGCGCGGGGTCTGCAGCACCTTGCCGGCGCCGCAGATCAGCTGGCGGGTGACCAGGAAGGGGATCAGCACGTCGGCCAGCCGGGAGAACTCGCCGTGCCGGGCCACCAGGTAGTTCTCGTGGCAGCCGTAGGAGTTCCCGGCGGAGTCGGTGTTGTTCTTGAAGAGGTAGACGTCCCCCGCGATGCCCTCCTCGTGCAGCCGCCGCTCGGCGTCCACCAGGAGCCCTTCGAGGATGCGCTCGCCCGCCTTGTCGTGCGTCACCAGCTCGACCACGTCGTCGCACTCGGGGGTGGCGTACTCGGGGTGGGAGCCGACGTCGAGGTAGAGCCGGGCGCCGTTGCGCAGGAACACGTTGCTGCTGCGGCCCCAGGAGACGACCCGGCGGAACAGGTACCGCGCGACCTCGTCCGGCGACAGCCGCCGCTGCCCACGGAACGTGCAGGTCACGCCGTACTCGTTCTCCAGCCCGAAGATCCGGCGGTCCATGAGCACTCCATTCTTGTCGGAGTTGTCCGAAACCGCCTCCACGACGGCCGAGCCGTCGCAGGGGCACCGGAGTCCCGTACGACGGCGGTCCGGCCGCCGTACGGGACTCCGCAGGCACTGCTACTCCGGCGTGGTACCCGCCGGGGTGTCCTCGTCGTCCGACTCGGCGGACTGGTCTCCGTCGAGCAGCCGGCTGAGCTGGTTGCCGAGGATCCGCTTGAACTTGCGCTGCTGGAACCGCTGGCGGTCGAGGACCGCTACCTCCAGCTGCTCCGGGGTGAGGCTGCGCGGGCTGCCGCCGTTGGGGTCGCGGGCGAGCGAGTCGACCGCGACCTTGACCGCCTCGGTGAGGCTCAGGCCGACGCGGTGGCGCTGGCCGAGGTAGTTGCCGATCGAGTCGGCGTTGCCGCCGACCACCACGTAGTTCTTCTCGTCGACGACCGAGCCGTCCGGCGTGAGCCGGTAGATCTGGTCGTTGTCGGCGCCGCGGCCGACCTCGGCCACGATCAGCTCGACCTCGTACGGCTTGTCCCCGACCGAGGAGAAGATGGTGCCCAGGGTCTGGGCGTACACGTTGGCCAGGCCCCGGGCCGTGACGTCGGCCCGGTCGTAGGAGTAGCCGCGCAGGTCGGCGTAGCGGACGCCGCCGATGCGCAGGTTCTCGAACTCGTTGTAGCGCCCGACCGCCGCGAAGGCGATCTTGTCGTAGATCTCGGAGACCTTGTGGAGCGCTCTGGAGGTGTTCTCCGCGACGAAGACGATGCCGTCGGCGTAGGTGAGCACGACCACGCTGCGGCCGCGCGCGATGCCCTTGCGGGCGTACTCCGCGCGGTCCGCCATGGCCTGCTGGGGTGAGACGTAGAACGGTGTCGACACCGGCGGTCGTCCCCTTCCTGTGAGGTGATGGCTAGATCAGCGGGGCCTGCGGGCCATTCGGGTGGATCAGGCGCTCGTCGGTGATGGCGACGGCGACCTCCGTGACCTCCGCCTCGGTGAGCCGGCGGAAGCCGTCCTCGGTGATCAGCGAGACGATCGGAAAGATCTTGCGGGAGAGGTCCGGACCGCCGGTGGCGGAGTCGTCGTCCGCCGCGTCGTAGAGCGCCTGGACGACCAGGGTGACGGCCTGGTCGGCCGTCAGGCCGTCGCGGTAGAGCTTCTTCATCGAGCCGCGGGCGAAGACCGAGCCCGAGCCGGTGGCGGCGAAGCCGCGCTCCTCGGAACGCCCGCCGGTGACGTCGTAGTTGAAGATCCGGCCGCGGCCGAGGTCCAGGTCGTAGCCGGCGAACATCGGCACGACCGCGAGCCCCTGCATCGCCATGCCCAGGTTGCCCCGGATCATGCTGGTGAGGCGGTTCGCCTTGCCCTCCAGGGAGAGCGTGGTGCCCTCGATCTTCTCGTAGTGCTCCAGCTCCAGTTGGAAGAGCCGGACCATCTCGACCGCGAGGCCGGCGGTGCCGGCGATGCCCACCGCGCTGTACTCGTCGGCCGGGAAGACCTTCTCGATGTCGCGCTGGGCGATGACGTTGCCCATCGTCGCCCGGCGGTCACCGGCGATCACCACGCCGCCGTCGAAGATCGCGGCCACGATCGTGGTGCCGTGCGGGGCCTCGACCACGGAGCCCTCGGGGAGCCCGCGGTGGCCGGGGATCAGCTCCGGCCTGTGCTCGGCGAGGAAGTCGAGGAACGAGGACGACCCCGGGGTCAGGAAGGCAGCCGGTAGACGCCCGGTGCCGAGAGTGTTGGCTTCCACACGATTCCTTCCAGGTAGCTTGAAGCGCGCGCTGCCCGCACCCTACCCGCCCGACGATCACTGCCCGGGCGTGGAGGTGAGGTGCCGGACGGCCGGGCGGCGAGTGCCACCCGACCGCCCTCGACGGTCACGACCGTGAATTCCCGAATACCGGGGCCGGACTATTGCCCGCCCTTCTGCACGAAGCCGCGCACGAAATCTTCCGCGTTCGATTCCAGGACCTCGTCGATTTCGTCCAGCACCGCGTCGACGTCGTCGCCCAGCTTTTCCTGGCGTTCCTTGAGGTCGTCGGAATTCTGCGTTTCCGCGGCCTGCTCCTCGACCTCCTCGGAGGAACGGTTTGCCCGCTGCTGGCCGCCGCCGGTGTCCTTGCTCGCCATTTCCCTCACCCCGCTCGATTCGTCTGGCACGGTTTGGTCGGTAGGGTCGTTGCCGGTTGACACCGACCCTATACACAAGGTGCGACTGCCGCTCCCGGTTTGCCGGTGGCGCTTCCTGTCCAACACCCGCTGCCACCCCGGATGATTCCCATTCGGCGGACGTTCACCCGTGGTGATCGAAAAGTTACCCGCCGGACAGCACCCGGAGCAGGTCCTCCGCCGTGCGGCAGCGGTCCAGCAACTCCTTGACGTGGTTGCGGGTGCCGCGCAGCGGCTCCAGCGTGGGCACCCGCTGCAGCGAGTCCCGGCCGGGCAGGTCGAAGATCACCGAGTCCCAGGAGGCCGCCGCGACGTGCTCGGCGTACTGCTCCAGACAGCGCCCGCGGAAGTACGCCCTGGTGTCCTCCGGGGGCTTGGAGACGGCCCGCTCGACCTCGTCCTCGGTCAGCAGCCGCTCGAAGCGCCCGCGGGCCACCAGGCGGTTGTAGAGGCCCTTCTCGGGCCGCACGTCGCTGTACTGGAGGTCGACCAGGTGCAGCCTCGGGTTGTCCCACTCCAGGGCGTCCCGGCTGCGGTAGCCCTCCAGGATCTCCCGCTTGGCGACCCAGTCCAGCTGCTTCGAGAGCGACATCGGGTCGCGCTCCAGCCGGCCCAGGACGTCCTCCCAGCGCGTCAGCACGTCCACCGTCTGCTCGTCCGCGTCGGTGCCGAAGCGGTCCTCGACGTACTTGCGGGCCAGTTCGAAGTACTCGAGCTGGAGCTGGACGGCGGTGAGCTTGCGCCCGTTGCGCAGGGTGATCAGGTACTTGAGCGTCGGGTCGTGGGAGACCCGGTGCAGGGTGCGCACCGGCTGGTCGACGGCGAGGTCGGAGGCGATGAAGGAGTCCTCGATCATCGACAGGACCAGCGAGGTGGTGCCCAGCTTGAGGTAGGTGGAGATCTCGGAGAGGTTGGCGTCCCCGATGATCACGTGCAGTCGGCGGTACTTCTCGGCGTCGGCGTGCGGCTCGTCACGCGTGTTGATGATCGGGCGCTTGAGGGTGGTCTCCAGGCCGACCTCGACCTCGAAGTAGTCCGCCCGCTGGCTGAGCTGGAAGCCGTGCGCCGAGCCGTCCTGGCCGATGCCGACCCGGCCTGCCCCGGCGACCACCGGGCGGGAGACGAAGAACGGGGTCAGGTGCCGGACGATGTCGGCGAACGGCGTCGCCCGCTTCATCAGGTAGTTCTCGTGGGTGCCGTAGGAGGCGCCCTTGTTGTCGGTGTTGTTCTTGTACAGGTGGATGTTCTGCCCGTTGGGCAGCTCGAGCGCGCGCTGCGCGGCGGCCGCCATGATCCGTTCGCCGGCCTTGTCCCACAGCACGGCGTCGCGCGGGTTGGTCACCTCGGGCGAGCTGTACTCGGGGTGCGCGTGGTCCACGTAGAACCGGGCCCCGTTCGTGAGGATGACGTTGGCCAGGCCGATGTCCTCGTCGGTCAGCTGGCTGGCGTCCGCCACCTCGCGCGCCAGGTCGAAGCCCCGCGCGTCGCGCAGCGGATTCTCCTCCTCGAAGTCCCAGCGGGCCCGCCGTGCCCGGTGCATCGCCGCCGCGTAGGCGTTGACGATCTGGGACGAGGTGAGCATGGCGTTGGCGTTGGGGTGCCCGGGCACGGAGATCCCGTACTCGGTCTCGATGCCCATCACGCGCCGTACGGTCATGCGGCCCTCCTTGCCCGGTGCGCCGCCCCCGGCGGGCGGAACACGCTGACGTACCGCTGGACAACACCGGCGCCGGCCATCTGACCGCGGACGGTGGGTCGAGCCTAGAACGCGGCCCCGATCGGCGGGCCCCGAGACGCGCCGTCCGGCTGCGGGGCCGCGAGGCGCCACAGCCGGACGGTGTGCGTACAGCTCCGGGGACCGCTGTCGGCCCGGGTAACCGCGTGCTTACAGGTACTGCCCCGTGTTGGCGACAGTGTCGATCGAGCGGCCGGACTCGGCGCCCTGCTTGCCGGTGACCAGCGTGCGGATGAAGACGATCCGCTCGCCCTTCTTGCCGGAGATGCGGGCCCAGTCGTCCGGGTTGGTGGTGTTCGGGAGGTCCTCGTTCTCCTTGAACTCGTCCACGCAGGCGGCGAGCAGGTGGGAGACGCGCAGACCGCGCTGACCGTGGTCGAGGAAGTCCTTGATGGCCATCTTCTTCGCGCGGTCGACGATGTTCTGGATCATCGCGCCGGAGTTGAAGTCCTTGAAGTACAGGACCTCCTTGTCACCGTTGGCGTAGGTGACCTCCAGGAAGCGGTTCTCCTCGGTCTCGGAGTACATCCGCTCCACCACCGACTGGATCATCGCGGCCACCGTGGCCCCGACGGAGCTGTCGTGCTCCTTGAGGTCGTCCGGGTGGAACGGCAGCGAGTCCTTGAGGTACTTGGAGAAGATGTCCTTCGCGGCCTCGGCGTCCGGGCGCTCGATCTTGATCTTGACGTCCAGGCGGCCGGGCCGCAGGATCGCCGGGTCGATCATGTCCTCGCGGTTCGAGGCGCCGATGACGATGACGTTCTCCAGGCCCTCCACGCCGTCGATCTCGGCGAGCAGCTGCGGGACGATGGTGTTCTCCACGTCCGAGCTGACGCCGGAACCGCGGGTGCGGAACAGCGACTCCATCTCGTCGAAGAAGACGATGACGGGCGTGCCCTCGCTCGCCTTCTCCCGGGCCCGCTGGAAGACCAGGCGGATCTGCCGCTCGGTCTCGCCGACGTACTTGTTGAGGAGCTCGGGGCCCTTGATGTTGAGGAAGTAGCTCTTCCCCTGGGGCTGGCCGGTGACCTCGGCGACCTTCTTGGCCAGCGAGTTGGCCACCGCCTTGGCGATCAGCGTCTTGCCGCAGCCGGGCGGGCCGTAGAGCAGGACGCCCTTGGGCGGGCGCAGCTCGTACTCCTTGAAGAGGTCGGCGTGCAGGTACGGCAGCTCGACCGCGTCGCGGATCAGCTCGATCTGGTTGCTCAGGCCGCCGATCTGGCGGTAGTCGATGTCCGGGACCTCTTCGAGGACCAGCTCCTCGACCTCGGCCTTCGGCACGACCTCGTACACGTAGCCGGAGCGGGGCTCCAGCAACAGGGCGTCCCCCGCCCGGATCGTGAGGTCGCGCAGCGGTTCGGCGAGGCGCACCACGCGCTCCTCGTCGGTGTGGCCGAGAACCAGGGCGCGCTCGCCGTCCTCCAGGACCTCCTTGAGGGTGACGATCTCGCCGATGCGCTCGAAGGCCATCGCGTCCACGATGTTGAGG
This sequence comes from Kitasatospora sp. NPDC051164, assembly GCF_044455625.1. Lineage (NCBI taxonomy): Bacteria > Bacillati > Actinomycetota > Actinomycetes > Kitasatosporales > Streptomycetaceae > Kitasatospora > Kitasatospora sp. NPDC051164. Next base: position 515,841 of record NZ_JBITFB010000002.1, read on the forward strand.
GCCTCGTTGAGCATCACTTCCTGGCCGCGCCGCAGTTCGTCGAGTGCGACGTTGGGGCTGACGTTCACGCGGAGCTTGCGCCCGCCGGTGAAGATGTCCGCGGTCCCGTCCTCGTTCGCTTCGAGGAAGGTGCCGAAGCCGGCCGGGGGCTGTGCCAGCCGGTCCACTTCCTCCTTGAGGGCCACGATCTGGTCGCGGGCCTCACGCAGGGTGGAGGCGAGCCGTTCGTTCTGGGCGGTCACGCCGGCCAGGTTGGTCTGGAGCTCGACGATCCGCTCTTCGAGGATTCTCGAATTGCGCGGCGAGTCGGCGAGCTTGCGGCGCAGCACGGCGATTTCCTGCTCAAGGTACGAGACCTGAGCGGCCTCGTCGGAACCACGAGCGGGCCTGCCGGTGCTGCGGTTGTAGTCGTCATCGTGGGCTGCCACGGTCCTCACCTCCTCCGGGGAGCTGGACGCTTCCAGACCCTACCTGGGACCAGGGGTCCGTAAACCCCTAGATCAAGAAAGATGGAACGGGCGTGTCCGATCTTCGCCCCAGCGTGCTTCCCCTCTGCTAAGGGGATACCCACCGCGCACCACCCAAAGCGGGCCAGATGTATCGTCGAGCGAAGTGATATCCGATCGCGACCACGACTCGAGGTCCGATCGTTGTACGAATGGCGGGATTGCTCCCAGAAATGGGCGACCCGGGACAGAAACGGCAGGGGACCATGTCGGTGACCGAGCAGACGGCGGCGACGACCGAGGAGCTGGAGGTGTGGATCGACCAGGATCTGTGCACCGGCGACGGCATCTGCGTCCAGTACGCACCGGAGGTCTTCGAGCTCGACATCGACGGCCTCGCCTACGTGAAGGGGTCGGACGACGAGCTGCGCCAGCAACCCGGGGAGACCGTCCCGGTGCCGCTGACGCTCCTTCAGGACGTGGTGGACTCGGTGAAGGACTGCCCCGGCGACTGCATCCACGTGCGCCGGGCCGCGGACCGGGTCGAGGTGTACGGACCTGACGCGGAGTGAGTAGCCGCCCTCCGACTCGGAGGCGAGCGGGCGAACTCCCGCCCCGAGCGGTGTCACGGGCGAGCGGGCGAGTAGCAGCAGCCTCAGGTCTGGCTGAGCGGGGCGGTGGCCTGGGAGCGTTCCCAGCCGCCGCCCCGGTGCGTCCAGGTGAGTTCGAGTGAGATGTCGGGCCGGAAGCGCGGCACGTCCTCGCTCGAATACCCCTGCGCGCGGCCGGTGATGGCGCCGTCGGAGCGCACCGCGAGCCGGCTCACGGTGAGGTTCTCGCGCTCGGTGAGCAGGGTGGCCAGCACCGTCGGGCGGTCGCCGGGGCCGTAGCCGAGCAGGAAGACGGCGTCCGGCGGGGTGCCGGTCTCGGCGGCGCAGTGCGCGGCGACCACCGTTCCGGGGCGTCCGTCGCCCAGCTCGGCGGGCACGCTGAGCGCCGTCGTGACCGGGAAGGGGCCGCAGTCGATCGGGAGTTGGGCCTTGGCCGGGTCGGGGGCCGCGCTCGCGGCGAGGGCCTTGGGAGTGCCGTGGGCGGGCACCGGGGTGCCCGTCGCCGGGGACGCGGCGAGGGCGGCGCCCACGACCGCGCCGCAGCCGGCCAGGGCGAGGGCCCAGTGCCAGGGGGCGGTGCGCACGTGCGCGGGCCGGGTGCGGCCCCGCGGTGTCTGCTGTCCAGCCGTCGCCGTCGTCCCGACCGCGGTCTCCACCAGGCGTCCCCTCCAGAGCTCCAGGAGCTGGTCTGCGTGAGCGAGCATCGTCCCACACCCGGTCGACGGAAATGCCAAGGGGTGGCACGAGATTGCTCGTGCCACCCCTGCGTGGTGTGCGGGCTCAGCCCAGGTCGGGCTGGTCGTCCTCGCCGCGCGCGGCCTTGCGGGCGGCGGCGCGCTCCTGCAGGCTCGGCTCGGGCGCCCCGCTGTCGTAGTCCTCGCCGTACGCGCCCTTGGCGGGGCGACGGCGGCGCAGCGGCGGCTCGACGCCGTCGGCCAGGCGGCGGGCGGTGAGCAGGAAGCCGGTGTGGCCGATCATCCGGTGGTCCGGGCGGACGGCGAGGCCCTCCAGGTGCCAGGTGCGGACCATGGTCTCCCAGGCCTGCGGCTCGGTGAAGGTGCCGTGGTCGCGCAGCGCCTCGACGGTCTTGGACATCTGCGTGGTGGTGGCCACGTAGCAGCAGATGAGGCCGCCGGGGACGAGCGCCTTGGAGGCGACGTCCAGGCACTCCCAGGGGGCCAGCATGTCGAGGAGGACGCGGTCGACGTCGGACTCGACCAGGTTGTCCTGGAGGTCGCCGACGGTGAGCTTCCACGCCGGGTGCGGCCCGCCGAAGTAGCGCTCGACGTTGCCCTGGGCGATGTCGGCGAAGTCCTGCCGGCGCTCGTAGGAGGCCAGCATGCCGTGCTCGCCGACGGCGCGCAGCAGGTACATGCTGAGCGCGCCCGAGCCGACGCCGGCCTCGACCACGCGGGCACCCGCGAAGATGTCGGCCATCGCCAGGATCTGCCCCGCGTCCTTGGGGTAGATCACGGCGGCGCCGCGGGGCATGGACAGGACGTAGTCGGGGAGCAGGGGGCGCAGCGCGAGGTACGGGACGTTACCCGTGGTGCGCACGACCGTGCCTTCGGGAGCGCCGATCAGCTCGTCATGCGGGAACGCACCCTTGTGGGTGTGGAACTGGTTCCCGGCCTGGAGCGTGAACGTGTAGTGGCGACCCTTGGGGTCGGTCAGCTGGACCTGGTCCCCGACCTGGAAGGGCCCGCGTCGGCGGGCGGCACCGGTCGGTTCGGACATACGGACAATCCTAAGGGAAGCGGAGCCTCCCGCCCGACCACGGTGATCATTTCCCGGCGACGGCGGCGGTCAGCCGCCGCTCGATGTCGCTGAGCGCGGCGACGCCGTACACCCGGCCGTCCGCCTCGACCACCAGGTACTCCCCCGCCGGGGTGGTCTGGACGGCCCGCAGCAGGTCCTCGCCGTGCAGGTCGGCGTCCAGCCGCAGCCCGGGCTCGAGGTCGCGGGCGAGCGGGCCGACGGCCACCCAGGGGCGGCGGTGCTCGGGTACGGCCCGGACCGCGGACTCGCGCACGATCGCGATCGGCTCGCCCCGGCCGTCCACCACGACCACCGCGCCGGCCTCGGCCTCGCGGGCGCGGCGCATCGCCTCGCCGAGCGGGGTGTCGGCGGTGACCTCGACGGCCCGGCGGGCGAAGTCGCGCAGCCGCAGGCCGGGCAGCGCCTCCTTGAGCCGGGCGTTGCGCACGCTGCCGGTGGCGCCGTTCCAGATGATCGCGGCGAGCACGGCGGCCAGCACCGCGTCCACCAGGGTGTCGGTGGTGGTGCGCTCGACCCCGCGGGCGGCACTGACCAGCGGCAGGCCGAACAGCACGGCGACCGCCAGCACCCGGCCGACCCAGGCGGCGGCCACCGTGCCGGTCATCGGCTTGCCGGTGATCGCCCAGACGAGGGCGCGCAGCATCCGTCCGCCGTCCAGCGGCAGGCCGGGCAGCAGGTTGAAGGCGGCGACCACCAGGTTGGACACCATCAGACCGGTGAGCAGCACCCCGGGCACGGTGGACAGCTCCACGGCCCGCACCCCGAGGTAGAACAGGCCGCCGAGCGCCAGCGAGAGCAGCGGGCCGACGAAGGCCAGCCAGAACTCACGCCAGGGCGTGGTGGCCTCGTTCTCGATCTCGGAGACGCCGCCGAAGAACTGCAACTGGATCCGCCGCACCCCGAGCTTGTAGCGCAGCGCGACCAGGGTGTGGGCGAGTTCGTGCACCAGGACGGAGGCGTAGAAGGCGACCGCGAAGGAGAAGGCGACCAGGTAGCGGGCGCCGCCGAGGTCGGGCAGCACGTCGCCCAGCTGTCCGCCGAACACCCAGGTGATCAGCGCGGCGATGACGAACCAGGAGGGGGTGACGTAGATCGGCACGCCGAAGGGCCGGCCCATCAGGAGGCCGCCGCGGCGCTCCGGTGGCTTCCCGGCCGGGCGCCCGCGGTCGTCCTGCGGTGGCTGGTCGGAGGTCTGCTGCCCCCTGCTGTCGCTCACCGTGATCCCTTCGGTCGTCGCCCCCGTCGTGCCCCGGTGCGCCCACGCTACGTGATCGTGGCACTCCGGGGCCGCGCGCCCCTCCTGCTGCCTTCATACCCACTGCGCGGCCTGCGCGCGCCTCGGTGGCAGCACGGTGGCAGCGGGATGACAGCAAAGGGCAATAGGGTCGTAGTCATGCAGCAGACCGACACCACCAGCGTCACCGGGGCCCCGGTGCGCCCGGCGGCGGCGCCGACCGGGGTCACCGGGGCCCCGGTGCGCCCGGCGGCGGCGCCGACCGGCCTGTCCCCGTCCCGGGCGGGGGACTTCCTCACCTGTCCCCTGCTGTACCGGCTGCGGGTGATCGACCGGCTGCCCGAGCCGCCGAGCTCGGCGGCCACCAGGGGCACCCTGGTGCACGCCGTGCTGGAGCGGCTGTTCGACAGCCCGGCGGCCGAGCGCACGCCGGAACGGGCGCTGGGCCTGCTGCGCCCGCAGTGGGAGCGGCTGCTGGGTGAACGGCCGGAGCTGGGCTCGTTGTTCCCGGACGACCCGGACGGCGCGGCGCTCACCCGCTGGCTGGCGGACGCCGAGAAGCTGGTCGGCCAGTGGTTCCGGTTGGAGGACCCGACCCGGCTGCATCCGGTGGAGCGGGAGCTGTACGTGGAGACGGCCCTGGACTCGGGGCTGCTGCTGCGCGGCTACATCGACCGGGTGGACGTCGCCCCGACCGGCGAGGTCCGGCTGGTGGACTACAAGACCGGCCGGGCGCCCTCGCGGGACTTCGAGGGCAAGGCGATGTTCCAGATGAAGTTCTACGCACTGGTGGTGTGGCGCTGGAAGGGCGTGATCCCCAAGCGCCTCCAGCTGGTCTACCTCGGCGGGGGCGGGGACGTGGTCAGCTACGACCCGGACCAGGCCGATCTGCTCGCGGTGGAGCGCAAGCTGCGGGCGTTGTGGGAGCGGATCGGCCACGCGGTGGCCACCGGGGACTTCCCGGCCACCCGCAACCGCCTCTGCGACTGGTGCGACCACCAGGCCAGCTGCCCGGAGTTCGGCGGTACTCCGCCGCCGTACCCCTTGCCGCTGGCCCGTACGTCTGATGAGGACGATCCCACGGGGGATCCGAGGAGCAAGGAGTCCTAGTGACGATCCGAGTGCTGCTGGTCGACGACCAGCCGCTGCTGCGCACCGGTTTCCGGATGATCCTGGAGGCCGAGTCCGACCTGGTGGTGGTCGGTGAGGCCGGCGACGGTCAGCAGGCGCTGGACCAGGTGCGGGCGCTGCAGCCCGACGTGGTGCTGATGGACATCCGGATGCCGAGGATGGACGGTGTCGAGGCGACCCGGCGGATCGCCGGCCCGGGGCGGGACGGCCCGGCCAAGGTGCTGGTACTGACCACCTTCGACCTGGACGAGTACGTGGTGGAGGCCCTGCGCGCGGGCGCCAGCGGCTTCCTGCTGAAGGACGTCCCGGCCGAGGAGCTGGTGCAGGCGATCCGGGTGGTCGCGGACGGCGCGGCGATGCTGGCGCCGAGCATCACCCGCCGGCTGCTGGACATGTACGCCACCAAGCTGCCGTCGGGCGACGAGGCGCCGCCGCAGGCGCTGGGCGCGCTGACCGACCGCGAGCTGGAGGTGCTGAAGCTGGTGGCGCGCGGGCTGTCGAACGCGGAGATCGCGGCGGAGCTGTTCGTCAGCGAGACCACGGTGAAGACCCACGTCGGCCATGTGCTGACCAAGCTCCAGCTGCGCGACCGGGTGCAGGCGGCGGTGTACGCCTACGAGAGCGGGCTGGTGCGCCCGGGCGCGCTGTAGCGGTCCTCCTGCGGCCCCTCCTGCACCGCGCGGTGGCCCGCAGAAACGTGACGGCGGCCCGTCCGCTCCCCGTGGTGATGTGGGGAGCGGACGGGCCGCCGTCGTCCGTGTGCTACTTGCCGGTCCGGCCGATCTCCCAGAAGCGGAAGAAGCCGGTGGTGTCGACGGTGGCCTCGACGCCGGTGACGTACGAACGCGCCGCGTAGAAGGCCTTGTTCTGGTACAGCGGGATCAGCGGCACGCTGACGGCCTCGATCTGCTGGATCTGCGCGTAGCCGGGCGCGGCGGCGCTGCGGTCGGCCTGCTTGAGGCCCTCCGGCACCAGCTTCCCGCTGATCTGCGGGTCGTCCCAACCGTGGTGGTAGGCACCGCCGTTGACCAGCAGCGGGGCGATGTAGTTGTCCGGGTCCGGGTAGTCGGCGAACCAGCCGATGACGTACGCCTGGTACTTGCTGTCGACCCAGCCCTTCTTGAAGGCCTCCCAGTCCGGCTCCTGCTGGACGGTGACCTGGAAGAGGCCGCCGGTCTCCAACTGCTTCTTCAGCGTGTCGGCCTCGTTGCTGCCGGCCCGCGAGCGGGACCAGGTCAGGGTGAGCTTGACCGGGGTCTGGACCTTGGCGTCGGTGAGGTACTTCCTGGCCTTGTTCACGTCCTGGTCGCCGTAGCGGTCGAAGAACGCGGTGGTGTGGCCGGTGACGCCGGCCGGGACCATCGCGTACAGCGGCTGGACGGTCCGGGCGAAGACGTCGCGGGCGAGCGCCTTGCGGTCCATCAGCTGCGCGGCGGCCTGGCGGACCGCGACGTTGCCGCCGACCGGGTCCTTGGTGTTGAAGACCAGCGAGCGGGTGTCGTTGCTGTCGCCCTCGGTGACCTGGAGGTCGGTCTTGCCGCCCTGCTGGTCGGAGCGGATCTGGGCGGCGGTGTTCGGCTCCAGGCTGTTGTCGGTGAGGTCGACGTCGCCCTTGTCCAGCGCCGCCTTCAGGTCCTCGGCCTTGTCGAAGTACCGCACGGTGAACTTGGTGTTGCGCAGCTTGGCGTCGCCGCCGTACTTGTCGTTGGGCGTCAGCACGACCTTGCCCAGCTGCTTGCCCGCCATCTCGACCGAGTCGATGCGGTACGGGCCGGAGCCGACCACCTTGTCGTTGGACAGGGCCTTGTCGGCCGGGAAGACCTGGTGGTCCACGATGGCGCCGGCCGGGCTGGCCAGCTTGGCCGGCAGGGTGGCGTCGGGCGTGGCGAGGTGGAACAGCACCTCGGTGTCGCCCTTGGCCTCGACGGACTTGATCGAGGAGAGCAGGGAGACCGGGCCGCCGTCGTCGTTGATCTTCTTGGTGCGCTCGATCGAGAAGACCACGTCCTCGGCGGTCAGCGGGTGACCGTTCGAGAACTTCAGCCCGGGCCGCAGGGTGCAGTGGTACTCGGTGGCATCGCCGCCGGTGAACTCGCAGGACTGCGCGGCGTCCGGGGTGGGCGTGCTGGCCGCGGCCGGGAAGGTCAGCAGCGACTGGAAGGCGTTGCGCATGACCAGCCAGGAGCCGGAGTCGTAGGAGACCGCGGGGTCCAGCACGCCGGTCAGCTGGGCGGTGCCCATGGTGATCGACTTGCCGCTGTCTCCCTTGACGGCGTCGGTCACCGATCCGCAGCCGGCCACCGTCACGGCGACCAGACCGGCACAGCCGAGTACTGCGAGGCGTTCAGCTGAAGTCTTCACGGGGCGCGTCCTTATCGGTGGCACGAAACCCGAGTAGCGTGCCATATCGAACACGCACGACCGATACCCGCGCAGATGACGTTTGGGACACGGCGGTTCGGGGCATCCCGGCGCGCTCGACGAGATGTCAGGCAATGCCCTTTTTCTCCCCCGATCCCCCCGAGTCGGAGCGCCGTCGAGCCGCTTACCGGCCGGTAGGGGCAGGCCGCAATGAGATGACAATCACACTCAAACTGACGGCCCGTCAGACCCGCGAGGCGACCAGCGAGCGCAACAGGTCGAGGTCGACCTGCTCCAGCGAGGGCAGCACCAGCCGCCCGGGGGCCGGCTCGATCGCCGCCACCGAGGGCACCGCGATCACCGGGCAGCCGGCCGCCTCGCCCGCGCGCACCCCGGTCGGGGTGTCCTCGACGACCACGCAGCGGGTCGGCTCCGCACCCAGCCGGCGGGCCGCCTCCAGGTACGGGTCCGGGAACGGCTTGGTGCGCGGCACCTCGTCCCCGCCGATGGTGAAGGCGAAGTGGTGGGCGCCCAGCGAACGGAGCACGATGTCGATCACGTGCCGGTGCGAGGCGGACACCATGGCGGCCGGGATCCCGTGCGCGGCAAGGGTGTTGAGCAGCCGCTCGGCGCCCGGCATGAGCGGTACGCCGCCGGCCAACAGGTCCACGAAGCGCTGGTTGACCAGCACGCCCAGGTCGGCCGGGGCGATGTCCACCCCGGTCCGGGCGACCAGGTAGTCCATCACCCGGGTCATCGGGCCGCCGACCACATGGGCGCGGTCCGCCTCGTCCAGCTCGTGGCCCAGCTCGGCGAAGAGCGAGACCTCGGCCTGCCACCAGAAGTCCTCGGTGTCCACCAGCGTCCCGTCCATGTCCAGCAGCACCGCCTGCAGACCGCGGTCGTCCCCGTGGTCCAGGACACGGGTGGCGGTGGGGCTGGTGGTCATGGTGGGATCCTTCCGGCAGGCCCCGGGCGCACCCGGGGATGGCACAGGCCGGCCCGCTGGTGAGCGGACCGGCCCGTTCAGGATCATCCAGGATACGCCCGCTTCGTCCGGAAAGAGCGAACGGAGCGGGACGGAGGGATTACCGGGCGTTGAAGTACTTCGCCTCCGGGTGGTGGATCACGATCGCGTCGGTGGACTGCTCCGGGTGCAGCTGGAACTCCTCGGAGAGCACCACGCCGATCCGCTCGGGCTTCAGCAGCTCGGCGATCTTGGCGCGGTCCTCCAGCTCCGGGCAGGCCCCGTAGCCGAGGGAGAAGCGGGCGCCCCGGTACTTGAGCGCGAACATGTCCTTGACGTCCTGCGGGTCCTCGCCGGAGAAGCCCAGCTCGTAGCGGACCCGGGCGTGCCAGAACTCGGCCAGCGCCTCGGCCAGCTGCACCGACAGGCCGTGCAGCTCCAGGTAGTCGCGGTAGGAGTTCCCGGCGAACAGCTCGTTGGCCGCCTCCGAGATCCGGTTGCCCATGGTGACCACCTGCAGGCCGACCACGTCCCGCACGCCGGACTCCTCCGGGCGGAAGAAGTCGGCCAGGCAGAGCCGGCGGCCGCGGCGCTGGCGCGGGAAGGTGAAGCGGGTGCGCTCGGTGCCGTCCTCGTGGAAGACGATCAGGTCGTCGCCCTTGGAGTTGGCCGGGTAGTAGCCGTAGACCACGGCCGCCTCCAGCCAGCCCTCGGTCTGCAGCCGGTCCAGCCAGGCCCGCAGCCGCGGCCGGCCCTCGGTCTCCACCAGCTCCTCGTACGACGGCCCGTCTCCGGCGCGCGCGGCCTTCAGGCCCCACTGCCCCTTGAACAGCGCGTCCTCGTCCAGCCAGGAGGCGTAGTCGGCGAACGGGATGCCCTTGACGATCCGGTCGCCCCAGAACGGCGGGGTGGGCACGGTGTTGTCGACGGTGACGTCGGAGCGGATCTGGCCGAGGTTGACCTCGGGCTCCGGTTCCTCCACCTCGACCCGGGCGTGTCGGCGCTGCTTGAGCTCGGGCAGGGTCGCGCCGGGCACGCCGCGCTTGACCGCGATCAGCGCGTCCATCAGCCGCAGGCCCTCGAAGGCGTCCCGGGCGTAGCGGACCTCGCCCTCGTAGATCTCGTGCAGGTCCTGCTCGACGTAGGCCCGGGTGAGCGCGGCGCCGCCGAGGATCACCGGGTAGCTCGCGGCCAGCTTGCGCTGGTTGAGCTCCTCCAGGTTCTCCTTCATGATCACGGTCGACTTCACCAGCAGGCCGGACATCCCGATCACGTCCGCCTTGTGCTCCTGCGCGGCGTCCAGGATCGCCGAGACCGGCTGCTTGATGCCCAGGTTGACCACGTTGTAGCCGTTGTTGGACAGGATGATGTCGACCAGGTTCTTGCCGATGTCGTGGACGTCGCCCTTGACGGTGGCCAGCACGATGGTGCCCTTGCCCTCGTTGTCGGACTTCTCCATGTGCGGCTCCAGGTGGGCCACCGCGGTCTTCATCACCTCGGCGGACTGGAGCACGAACGGCAGCTGCATCTGGCCGGAGCCGAAGAGCTCGCCGACCACCTTCATGCCGGCCAGCAGGGTGTCGTTGATGATCTCCAGTGCCGGGCGGCCGGCCAGCGCCTCGTCCAGGTCGGCCTCCAGGCCGTTCCGCTCGCCGTCGATGATCCGGCGCTGCAGCCGCTCCTCCAGCGGGAGCGCGGCCAGCTCCTCGGCCTTGGAGGCCTTGACCGAGGCCGAGGAGACGCCCTCGAACAGCTCCAGCAGGCGCTGCAGCGGGTCGTAGCCGTCCCGGCGACGGTCGTAGACCAGGTCGAGGGCGGTCTCGCGCTGGTCCTCGGGGATCCGGGAGATCGGCAGGATCTTGGAGGCGTGCACGATCGCCGAGTCCAGGCCGGCCTCCACGCACTCGTGCAGGAAGACCGAGTTGAGCACCACGCGGGCGGCCGGGTTGAGGCCGAAGGAGATGTTGGACAGGCCGAGCGTGGTCTGCACCTTCGGGTGGCGGCGCTTGAGCTCGCGGATCGCCTCGATGGTCTCGATGCCGTCCCGGCGGGACTCCTCCTGGCCGGTGGCCAGGGTGAAGGTGAGGCAGTCGACCAGGATCGAGCCCTCGTCGATGCCGTAGTCGGCGGTGAGCTCGGAGATCAGCCGCTCGGCGATCTCCACCTTGGCGTCGGCGGTGCGGGCCTGGCCCTGCTCGTCGATGGTCAGCGCGATCAGGCCGGCACCGTGCTCGCGCGCCAGCGAGGCGATCCGGCCGAAGCGCGAGTCGGGGGCGTTGCCGTCCTCGTAGTTGACCGAGTTGAGCACCGCGCGGCCGCCGAGGGCCTCCAGGCCGGCCCGCAGCACCGGCGGCTCGGTGGAGTCCAGCACGATCGGCAGGGTGGAGGCGGTGGCCAGGCGGCCGGCGATCTCCTTCATGTCGGCGACGCCGTCGCGGCCGACGTAGTCCACGCAGAGGTCCAGCAGGTGGGAGCCGTCCCGGATCTGGTCACGGGCGATCTCCACGCAGGCCTGCCAGTCGCCGGCCAGCATCGACTCGCGGAACTTCTTCGAGCCGTTGGCGTTGGTGCGCTCGCCGATCGCCAGGTACGAGGTGTCCTGGCGGAACGGCACCGCCTGGTACAGCGAGGCCGCCGAGGGCTCGGGCTGCGGATCGCGCACGGCGATCTCGCGGCCCTGGACCCGCTCGACCACGGCGCGCAGGTGCTCGGGCGTGGTGCCGCAGCAGCCGCCGACCAGCGAGAGGCCGTACTCACGGGTGAACACGTCGTGCGCGTCGGCCAGCTCGACCGGGCTGAGCGGGTAGTGGGCGCCGTCCTTGCCGAGCACCGGCAGGCCCGCGTTCGGCATGCAGGACAGGCCGATCCGGGCGTTCTTGGCCAGGTAGCGCAGGTGCTCGCTCATCTCGGCCGGGCCGGTGGCGCAGTTGAGGCCGATGTAGTCCACGCCGAGCGGCTCCAGCGCGGTGAGCGCGGCGCCGATCTCGGAGCCGAGCAGCATGGTGCCGGTGGTCTCCACCGTCACCTGCACCAGCACCGGCAGGTCCAGCCCGGCCTCGGCCAGGGCGCGCTTGGAGCCCAGGATGGCGGCCTTGGTCTGCAGCAGGTCCTGGCTGGTCTCGACCAGCAGGGCGTCGGCGCCGCCGGCGATCAGGCCGGCCGCGTTCTGCTGGAAGCCGTCCCGCAGCGTCTCGTACGGGGCGTGGCCGAGGGTCGGCAGCTTGGTACCGGGGCCGATCGAGCCGAGCACCCAGCGGGTGCGGCCGTCCGCGGCGCTGTGCGCGTCGGCGCTCTCGCGGGCGATCCGGGCGCCGGCCTCGGACAGCTCGAAGATCCGGTCGGGGATCTCGTACTCGCCGAGCGCGGAGAAGTTCGCGCCGAAGGTGTTGGTCTCCACGCAGTCCACGCCCACGCCGAAGTAGGCCTCGTGGACGGAGCGGACGATGTCGGGCCGGGTGATGTTGAGGACCTCGTTGCACCCTTCGAGGTTCTGGAAGTCCTCCAGCGTCGGGTCCTGCGCCTGGAGCATGGTGCCCATCGCACCGTCGGCGACCACCACCCTCGTGGCGAGTGCTTCACGCAGCGCGTTCGCGCGGCTCTGCGCAGTGATGGACGGATTGGCTGCAGTGGCCATGGGGCTTCTCCCTGGTGCGACGGCTGTCGGCTTTGCACCCCCGCTTGGTCGGGGAGGCACGTGGTCAGGGTATCCGGCCGACGGGTCGGTCCGGGGCCCGTTCCGTATCCTGAGCGCTCGACCGCAAGGGGGGAGCAAGCGCATGGCCCGATTCCGGACCTGCGCGCGGCGGATCGGCGGGGCCCTGGCGGCCCCGTTCCGGGCGCTGCGCAGCCGATGGCGGGGGTGGTCCCGGTGGCGCCGGACCCTGCTGGTCCTGGCGCTGGCGGCGGCGGTGCCGGTCGCCGCGCTCGGCTCGCTGTTCGTCGCGATCCGGCTGCACTATGTGGGTGAACCGGCCGCCGAGGCCCGCACCCGGGGCCGGGACGCGGTCTGGCTCGGCCACGCCTGGGTGGACGGCCGCAAGACCGAGGCCGACGTCACGGCGCTGGTGCAGCAGCTGGCCGGCACCGGCATCCGCGACCTGTACGTGCACACCGGCCCGCTGGAGCACGACGGCTCGCTGCCGCCCGCCGTCCACCCACGGGCCCGCTGGTTCACCGACACCGTGCACCGGGCACTGCCCGACGTACGGCTGCAGAGCTGGCTGGGCGACGAGGTCAAGCCGGAGAAGGACGCCCTGGACCTCGAGGACGCCGCCACCCGGGACCGGGTGACCGGCTCCGCCCGCCAGGTGCTGGACCTCGGCTTCGACGGCGTGCACTTCGACATGGAGCCGATCCGCCCCGGTTCGGCGGGCTGGCTGGCCCTGCTCGACCAGGTCCGCCCGGTCACCGCGGCACGCGGCGCCAAGCTGTCGGTCGCGGCTCCGCAGATCGACCCGGTGCCGGGCCTGCACACGGCCGGGATCCTGCTCACCGACCACGGCAAGTGGTGGGACGCGGCGTACTTCGCCGCGACCGCCCGCCGGGTCGACCAGATCGCCGTGATGACCTACGACACCTCGATGCCGACCGAACCGCTGTACGGCGGCTACGTCGCCCGGCAGACCGAACTCGCCCTGCGGGCCACCCCGGCCGACGTGGACCTGCTGATCGGCCTGCCGTTCTACTGGGACGACAAATGGGGCCACTGGGGCGACGCCGAGACCGTCGACGCGGCCGTCCGCGGCGTCCGGCTGGGCCTGGGCCGGGAGGACCTGCGGCGGCCGAACTTCGGCGTCGCGCTGTACGTGGACTTCGCCTCGACGCCGGAGAACTGGGCGGCGTACCGGCGCGGCTGGGTGGACGTCCGGTAGCCGCCGCCCGTCAGCCGGCCAGCCGGTGGGCCAGGGCGCCCAGGTAGCGGTGGACGGTCGCGTCCTCGCCGGTCAGGTAGTGCGAGACGGCCCGGTCGATCGGCCGGCGGACCTCGCCCCGCTCGGTGACGGTCAGCGAGCAGCCCGGCCCGGCCGGGGTGAGCACGTACGTCCAGGTGCCGCCGTACGGCAGGTCCTGGTCGGCGATGCCGGTGACCAGGCGGTGCGGAGCCTCGCTCGCCACCACCTCGTACGTGGTGTGCCCGTGCCGGTCGTACTCGCGCCAGCGCACCCGGCCGCCGGCCGCGGCGGGCAGCCGCTCGACGTGGGTGAGGCCCGGGCGCCAGGCCGGGTAGAGGTCGATGTCGGTCAGCACGTCCCAGACCGCGCCGGGCGGCTGGTGGAGCTCCAGTCCGCCCTCGGTGACGTGCTCCACCGGCAGTCGGCGCCCGGCCCGGTCCGCTGCCACCACCATCAGCGCGGCACCGGTCAGCGCGGCCGCGCCCGCGCCGGTCCACAGCCATCGGTTCATCGGTCCGGCCCCTTCCGCCCGGCCCCCGTCCGTTCATCGTCGCGCCTGTTCATCATCGCGCCGCCGGGCCGTCGCGGCACGCCCGTCGCACCACGCCACCGGGCGGACGCGGTCCGCGCCCGCCCGCCGACTGACGGCCCGTCAGTCGGCGGGGTCCCGATATCCGCTGGATCGGGGCGGCCGGCTCCCCCAGACTGTCCCGGTGCCCGGCCGCGGTGCGCATCAAAGCCCGTAGGCTGGGCAGGTAGGGACCATGGGGCGAGGCGTTCCATGGGAGACGAGAGGTTCGACAGTCGGCAGCCGGCCCGTCGGCGCCCCGGCAAACCAGCCGGGGCGGTGCCGGCCAGGCCGCCGACCGGAGGGAGACGCTGGGTGATCGAGCTGGAAGATGTTCCCGAGTTGATCGACCCGGTGATGGTCTGCGCCTTCGAGGGCTGGAACGACGCGGGCGACGCCGCCTCCGCGGCCCTGGCGCATCTGGACGAGACCTGGGGCGGCAAGGTGATCGCCGCCCTGGACGCGGAGGACTACTACGACTTCCAGGTCAACCGGCCCACGATCTGGCTGGACGGCGGCATCCGCCGGATCACCTGGCCGACCACCCGGCTCTCGGTGATCCGGGTGACCGAGCCGACGCCCCGGGACGTCGTGCTGGTCCGCGGCATCGAGCCGAGCATGCGCTGGCGCTCGTTCTGCAACGAGCTGCTGGGCTTCGCGCACGAGCTGGGCATCGAGCTGGTGGTGATCCTGGGCGCACTGCTCGGCGACACCCCGCACAGCCGCCCGGTGCCGGTCAGCGGGGTCACCTCCGACCCGGAGCTGGCTCGCCGGCTGGACCTGGAGGAGAGCCGGTACGAGGGCCCGACCGGCATCGTCGGCGTGCTCCAGGAGGCCTGCACGCACGCCGGGGTCCCGGCCGTGACGCTCTGGGCGGCGGTGCCGCACTACGTCTCGCAGCCGCCGAACCCCAAGGCGACGCTGGCCCTGCTCAACAAGCTGGAGGACCTGCTGGACCTGCGCATCCCGCCAGGCGAACTCGGCGAGGACGCCCGGGCCTGGCAGCTCGGCGTGGACCAGCTGGCCGCCGAGGACAGCGAGGTCGCCGAGTACGTCCAGCAGTTGGAGGAGGCGCAGGACACTGCGGAGCTGCCGGAGGCCTCCGGGGACGCCATCGCCCGCGAGTTCGAGCGCTACCTGCGCCGCCGGGAGAACGTCGGGCCGACCGGCGAGAAGCCGGTGTCCGGGCACGCCACGGCGGAGCGGCCGGCCGAGCCGGAGGCGCCGGGCACGGCCCGGGAGGGCCAGGACGGCGCCGAGGAGGAGTAGTCACCGGGCGTCGCCCGGAACCGCCGAAGGGGCGTCAGGACACTTGGTCCTGACGCCCCTTCGGCGTTGCGGTGCGTGACGGCAGCGGGCCTACAGCGGGACTACGGCGGGCCTACAGTGCGACGCCGAGCAGGGCGTCCACGGTGCGGGACACCAGCCCGGGTGCGCCGATGTCGGTGCCGCCCTCGGCCTCCTGCCGCTCGGCCCAGCGGTCGACGGCGGCCAGCGCGGCGGGCGCGTCCAGGTCGTTCGCGAGCGCCGTGCGGACCTCTGCGAGCAGCTGCTCGGCCGACGGGCCGTCCGGCCGGGAGACCGCGGCGCGCCAGCGGGCGAGGCGCTCGACGGCCTCGTCCAGGACGTCCTTGGTCCACTCCCAGTCCGCGCGGTAGTGGTGCGCGAGCAGCGCCAGGCGGATCGCCGCCGGGTCGACGCCATCGCGGCGCACCGCCGACACGAAGACCAGGTTGCCGCGGGACTTGGACATCTTCTGGCCGTCCAGGGCGACCATGCCGGCGTGCACGTACGCCTGGGCGTACGGGTGGGTGCCGGTGGCGACCTGGGCGTGCGCGGCGCCCATCTCGTGGTGCGGGAAGGAGAGGTCGCTGCCGCCGCCCTGGATGTCGAAGGACATGCCGAGGTACTGCAGCGCGATGGCGACGCACTCGATGTGCCAGCCGGGGCGGCCGTGGCCGAGCTCGGTGTCCCAGGCGGGCTCGCCGGGGCGGGCGGCCAGCCAGAGCAGGGCGTCCAGCGGGTTGCGCTTGCCGGGGCGGTCCGGGTCGCCGCCGCGCTCGGCGAAGACCGGGCGCATGGCCTCGCGGGTGAGGCCGGAGACCTCGCCGAAGTGCGGGTCGGCGTCGACCGAGAAGTAGATGTCGCCGTCGACCTTGTAGGCCGCGCCGGCGGCCAGCAGCTTCTGGACGATCGGGACGATCCACGGGATCGACTCGACGGCGCCGACGTAGTGGGCCGGCGGGAGCATGCGCAGTGCGGTCATGTCCTCGCGGAACAGGGCCGTCTCGCGCTCGGCCAGGGCGGTCCAGTCCTGGCCGGTCTCGACCGCGCGCTGCAGCAGCGGGTCGTCCACGTCGGTCACGTTCTGGATGTACAGGACGTCGTGGCCGGCGTCCTTCCAGACGCGCTGGACCAGGTCGAACGCGTTGTAGGTGGCGGCGTGGCCCATGTGGGTCGCGTCGTAGGGGGTGATACCGCAGACGTAGATCCGGGCGGTGCCGTCCTGCGGCACGACCTCCCGGACCGTACCCGCTGCGGTGTCGTGGATACGGAGGGGGAGACCCTGACCAGGCAGGGCGGGAACCTCGGAGGCGGGCCAGGCATGCATGGAAACAACTTTAACCTTGCGAACATTTGAAAGCCTAACCAGTGCGCAAGATCGACTGGATTCGCTTCCTGCCATTGCTTGACCGCTTCCCGACTGGTATTGCACGGATTTTCGACCCCGCCAGGACGCCCGCCAGGGAGCCTGCCCCGGTCCGGGCAGGGTTGAGCGCCCGGCCGGCCTGCCGCCGACCGGGCGCCCGGCTCCCCGGGGGACGCAGCCGGAGCCGCTACGACCGCTGCCAGAGGGCCGGCACGTTCGGCGGTTCCCAGCCGACCATGGCGGTGTGTGCCTGGAGGCAGACGTAGGAGACGCCGGAGTAGGTGACGCGGTCGCCCGCGCGGTAGGAGGTGCCCGGGGCCCAGCTGCCGCTCGGCGGCGTGGTGGGCGTCCCGGTGGGAGTGGGCGTGGGCGTCGGGCTCGGCGTGCCGGGGGTCTGCGGCACGTCCAGCACGAAGTCGTAGCTGCCCTCGCGGACGTTGCCGTTCTGCCGGACGTTCATCAGCAGCCGGGCGTCGTAGATGGTGTCGGTGCTGTTGCGCGGCTCACCCGGGAAGTACAGCTGGGTGGTGACGACCGGGCGGCCGGGAGCCTGGAGCTTGACGTGGATGTGCCGGGTGCGGCCCGGGTAGAGGCCGGGCACGATGGTGTCCAGCTTGAACGCGCCGCCCGCGTCGCTGAACTGGTGGCCTCGGAAGGTGTAGCCGACGTTGTCGTAGGCGCCGTTGTCGTCGGCCTGCCAGAAGTCCAGCAGCACGCCGGAGACGGGCCGGCAGGCGCGGCCGAAGACGTAGCCGCTGACGACCAGCCGGGTGCCGGGGCCGTCGTCGACCATGGAGCTGCGCAGCGGGGAGTTCGGCTTGAAGTAGGGGCCTTCGGTCTGCTCGATCGTGGGGTCGTCGCCGTCGTGGCACTCGGGGGTGAGGTCCGGGGCCCGGCCGGCGCCGGCCTGCTCGCGGGCCAGTGCGGCCCCGCCGCCGACCAGCAGCGGGGCGGCCCCGAGCGCGACGGCGGCCTTCAGGACGGTCTTGCGGCTGATCATGCCGTCGGGCGTGGGCATGCGCCGTCTCCTTCTCGTGAGGCGGGGGTCTCGCAAGGCCGGCGTTCTCGTGAGGCCGAGGCTCTCGTGAGACGGGGTGCTCGTAAGGTGGGGGGCGGTCCTTGCCATGGTGGGGGCATGACAAGGACCTGACCGGTCGCCCATCCGAGGGCCCCGGGCCGGCCACCGGTGGCCAGCAGTAAAGTTACGGGCCGTCCGGCGCGACCGCGATGGACATGATCCGGGGATCGTGGTGATTTCCGTCGACCCGCGCCCGGAACTCCCCCGGGGTCATCCCGGTCTCCCGGCGGAAGAAGCGACAGAAGTACGCCGGGTCCGCGAAGCCCGCCTCCTTGGCTACCTGGCGGATCGTCAAATCCGTGCAGGCGAGCAGCCGTTTGGCTTCCAGGGCCTGCTGGCGGCGGATCAGCCCGCCCGGCGTGCGGCCGGTGGCCTGCTTGACCAGGGTCTGCAAGTGACCCGGGGAGACACCGAGTTCCTGGGCCGTGGAGGCCACCGAGTGCCGCACCCCGCCCGGCTCGGCGATCAACCGGGTGAAGGCGGAGGCCACTTCGGCCGGACGGGTGGGCACCACGGGGCGGTCGGCCGGGGCGCAGGCGCGCAGTGCCCGGACGATCAGGATGTGCAGGCTGGCCCGCAGCACGCCCTGGTAGCCCGGCGCCCTGGTCAGATACTCGCGCTCCATGTCGGCGAACAGGGCGCCGATCGCGTCGGCCTGCGCGCCGAGCGCGAGGGCGGGGCGGGCGGCCAGGGCCCGTAAGGCGGCGAGGTCCTGCGGGTGGCCGAGCAGGAAGTCCTCGTTGAACAGGAGGACCCGGCCGGTGAGTTCCTCGGCCTCCGCCCAGTAGTGCACCTGGCCAGGGGTGATCACGCACAACTGCGGTGGCGCCAGCGGCCGGTGGACCAGGTCCAGGACGTGGGCGCCGCGGCCGCCGGTGACGTGGACGATCTCGTGGAACGAGTGCCGGTGGGGGAAGCCCGCCCGGGAGAGCGGGCCGATCGTGGCGAAGCTGCCGATGGCGAACGGGAGCAGCTGGGGCAGCGGGACCTGCAGGCGGTGCAACGGCAGGTCCGGCGAGCTGCGGGGGGTGGGGGTGGTCCGTCGCGCGTCCATCGGAGCAGTGTGCGACCTGTTCCGGGGACAGGTCCAGACCATCGACCGGCAGGCTCCGGACCGTCCCTACACCGGCGGCCAGGGGATCGCGGGCCAGTCCTCGGAGGGCAGCGGATGGCGGCCGGAGCCGCGCAGCTCGGCCACCCGGGACCGGGTCGCGTCCAGCTCCGCCCCCGTCAGGTGCGGGGCGAGGCGCTCGGCGAGCTCGCCGTCCAGCTGCTCGGCGAGCCGGGCCAGCACCTCCAGCGCCTCGACGGGCAGCGGGTCCCCCGCCCAACCCCAGAGCAGGGTGCGCAGCTTGCCCTCGGTGTTGAAGGTGACGCCGTGGTCGATGCCGTACACCCGGCCGTCGGCGGCCGGGATCAGGTGGCCGCCCTTGCGGTCGGCATTGTTGAGCACCGCGTCCAGTACGGCGAGCCGGCGCAGCTGCCGGTCGTCGTGGTGCACCAGCAGCGCGGTGCGCCCGCCCTCCACCTCGGCCCGGACGATCGGCAGCCAGCCCTCCTCCGGGCCGCGCGGGTCCTGCAGCGCGAGCAGCGGCTCGGCCTGCGGGTCAGGCTCGACCCACAGCTGCACCATGCCGGGTCCGTGCGGGCCGTCGCGCAGCACGGTGGGCGGGATCAGCGCCCAGCCGGTCGCGGCGGACAGTTCGTACGCGGCGACCTCGCGGCCGGCCAGCGTGCCGTCCGGGAAGTCCCAGAGCGGGCGCTCGCCGGCCACCGGCTTGTAGACGGCCTGCGCGCTGAGCGAGCCGTGGGCGACCGTGCAGTACAGCGCGGCGTTGGAGGCGTCGGTGAGCCGGCCGTGCACGGTCAGCTCGCCCTGGCGCAGCAGCGCGAGGGCGGTGGGCACGTCGGCGGCCAGCGCGGCGGCGGCCGTCGGGTCGGCCTGCGGCGGGGTCTCGGTGTTCAGCGCCGGTAGCCGTTCGCGCGCGGGCACAGGTGGCCCTCCGGGTCGAGCGGCAGGTTGCAGAACGGGCAGGGCTTGCGGCCGGCCGCGACCAGGTCCAGCGCGCGCTTGGCGAACACCCGGGCCATCGCGCCGGTCAGCCGCACCCGCAGCATGTCCGGGCCGGTGTCGTCGTCGGTGAAGACCGCCTCGGCGGCGTCCTCCTCCTCTTCCTCTTCCTCGACCAGCGCCTGCGCCTCGACAACCAGGCAGCCGTCCACGCTGTCCCAGGCCAGGGCCATCGTGCCGACCCGGAACTCCTGCTCCAGCGGCAGGTCGAGCGGGGCGGTGTCGAGCAGGTCCTTCGGGGCGGCGGCCGGGATGGAGGCGTCGCCGCCGCTGCGCCGCAGCGCCTCGTCCAGGACCTCCTCGATGCGCTCGGCGAGCGCCGCGACCTGGGTCTTCTCCAGCAGCACGCTGGTGATCCGGCCCCGGGCGCTGGCCTGCAGGTAGAACGCCCTGGCGCCGGGCTGGCCGACGGTGCCGGCCACGAACCGTTCGGGCTGGTCGTAGAAGTAGACCTGACGGGTCACGCTCTCGCTCCGGATCGTGTCGGTCGGCGCGAATCCGCCGTGGGGGATCGCGGGTGTTCGGACTCGTTAGTCACCCTACGACCTTCGGGCGTCGGCCGGGGAGCCGAGCCGACGGCCGCGGGCGGGGTGACACGCGGGCGCCCGGGCGGTGCCGCTCGGACGGGTGCCGCGGGCTTGCGCCACGGGTCGGGCAGTGTGAATCGGCACTGTGGGGCGGCGCCGCGGGCTCGTGCCACCGGCGGCGCCGCTCAGGCGGTGCCGCCGACCACCGCGTCGCCGGCCGGGGTGGCCGGGGCGGGGCCGGTCCTCGGCGCCAGCGAGGCGAGGTCGCCGGTGTCGCCCATCCTCAGCACGAAGGGCCGGTGCGGGGTGTAGCGGATCGCGGTGACCGAGCAGGGCTCGACGCTGATCCGCTGGAAGTGGTCCAGGTGCAGGCCGAGCGCGTCGGCCACCACCGCCTTGATCACGTCGCCGTGCGAGCAGGCGATCCAGACCGCGTCCTCGCCGTGCTCGGCGGCGACCTTCCCGTTCCACTCGCGCACCGCGCTCACCGTGCGGTGGCTCAGCTCGCGCAGCGACTCTCCGCCGGGGAAGGCCGCGGCGGCCGCGTGGTCCTGGACGGTGCGCCAGAGCGGTTCCTTGGCCAGCTCGGCCAGCGGACGACCGGTCCACGCGCCGTAGTGGCACTCCCCCAGCCGCTCGTCCTCGGTCGGCTCGGCCAGCTCCGGCCGGGCGGCCAGCAGCGGCTCCAGCGTCTGCCGACAGCGCTCCAGCGGGCTGCTGACGGCCTGCGCCAGCGGGATGCCGGCCAGCCGGTCGGCCAGCGCGGCGGCCTGCGCGCGCCCGGTGTCGTCGAGATCCACGCCGGGGGTCCAACCGGCCAGGATTCCGGCGGTGTTCGCGGTGGAGCGGCCGTGACGGACGAGCAGCAGGGTGGGCATGGGGCTCAGCCTACGGCCTCCGGGCAGGGCCGTGGGGGCCGGTTACCGTCCGGTTATCTGCCCGGTCCCGGGTCCGGCGGGC
The DNA here is from genome assembly GCF_044455625.1 of Kitasatospora sp. NPDC051164. Classification (NCBI taxonomy): domain Bacteria; kingdom Bacillati; phylum Actinomycetota; class Actinomycetes; order Kitasatosporales; family Streptomycetaceae; genus Kitasatospora; species Kitasatospora sp. NPDC051164. The sequence continues at coordinate 537,116 of NZ_JBITFB010000002.1, forward strand.
CGGGCGGTGGGGCCGTTCCGCCCCGGCTCCGGGGTGGATCAGGGGCGGATCCGGGGTGGATCCGCTCCGGATCCGTGCCGGACGGCCGCGATCGGGTGACAATGGCCCGCATGATCGTCCACTGCGCCGCCTACTGCGACGGCCGCCGGATCGAGGCCCCCGACGACCTGGCCGGCGCGCTCGCCGCCGCCCGCGCGGCCGGTCCGGACGGCTTCGTCTGGATAGGCCTCTTCGAGCCGACCGCCGAGGAACTCGACCACGTCGGCCGGCAGTTCGCACTGCACCCGCTGGCCGTCGAGGACGCCGTCAGCGCCCACCAGCGCCCCAAGGCCGAGGCCTACCAGGGCTCGCTGTTCCTCACCCTGAAGACCCTCGGCTACGCCCCCGGCGCGCACGTCGTCACGATCGGCGAGGTGATGGTCTTCCTCGGCCGCGACTTCGTGATGACCGTCCGGCACGGCGAGGACAGCCCGCTCGGCGACCTGCGGGCCCGGCTGGAGAAGGAGCCCGAACTGCTGCGCTACGGGCCCAGTTCGGTGCTCCACTCGGTCGCCGACACCATCGTGGACGGCTACGTGGAGGTGGCCACCGCGCTGCAGACCGACCTGGACGAGCTGGAGTCGGACATCTTCACCCCCGGCCGGGTCGGCCGCGACACCGCCGGGCGGATCTACGGCTACAAGCGCCAGGTGATGTCCGTGCGCCGCGCCACCGGCCCGCTGCTGGAGCCGATGCTGACGCTGGAGCGCGGCGCCCGCTTCGTCCGCCCCGAGACGGCGCCCTACCTGCGGGACGTCGCCGACCACCTGGCCCGGGTCAACGACCAGGTGGACGGCATGGACCGGCTGCTGACCGACATCCTCAACGCCAACCTGGCGCAGGTCAGCGTGCAGCAGAACAACGACATGCGGAAGATCTCGGCCTGGGCGGCGCTGGCCGCCGTGCCGACGATGATCGCGGGCATCTACGGCATGAACTTCGACGACATGCCGGAACTGCACCAGCCCTGGGGGTACCCGGCGGTGCTGGCCCTGATGGCCGTGGTCTGCGTGGCCCTGCACCGGGTGTTCAAGCGGCACGACTGGCTGTAGTGCCGCCCGTTCCCCGGCGCGTCCTACGCCAGGCCGGCGCGCTCCAGCGCCTCGACGCCCGTGCGCAGCGCCCGGATCCGCTCGTCCAGGGTGAAGCCGGAGGGCGCCAGGGTGAGCGTGGTGACGCCCGCGTCGGCGTAGGCCTGCATCCGGTCGGCGATCCGGGCGGTGTCGCCGATCAGCGAGGTGGCGTCGATCAGGTCGTGCGGGACGGCGGCCGCGGCGCCCGCGTAGTCCCTGGCCAGGTACTTCTCCTGGATCTCGTCGGCGGCCTGCTCGAAGCCCATCCGCCGGGTCAGCTGGTTGTAGAAGTTCTTCTCCTTGCTGCCCATGCCGCCGATGTAGAGCGCGGCGTACGAGCGCAAGCCGTCGACCCCGGCCTTGATGTCCTCTCCGACCGCCAGGTTCACGGTCGGGCAGAGGTCGAAGCCGTCCAGCGTCTTCCCGGCCTTGGCGCGGCCGGCCGTCAGCGGGTCGAGGGACATCGCGGCGTGCTCGGGCGAGAAGAAGATGCCGAGCCAGCCGTCGGCGATCTCGCCGGTCAGCTCCAGGTTCTTCGGGCCGATCGCGGCGATGTACAGCGGGATGTGCTCGCGCACCGGGTGCACGGTGAGCTTGATCGGCTTGCCCGGGCCACCGGGCAGCGGCAGCGTCCAGTTCGCGCCCTCGTGGACCAGGCGCTCGCGGGACATCGCCTTGCGGATGATCTCCACGTACTCGCGGGTGCGGGCCAGCGGCTTGTCGAACTTCACGCCGTACCAGCCCTCGGAGACCTGCGGGCCGGAGACGCCGAGGCCCAGGCGGAACCGGCCGCCGGAGAGGGTGTCCAGGGTCGCGGCGGTCATCGCCGTCATCGCCGGCGTGCGGGCCGGGATCTGGAAGATGGCCGAACCGACGTCGATCCGCTCGGTCTTCGCGGCGACGTAGCTGAGCACCGTCGCGGCGTCCGAGCCGTACGCCTCCGCCGCCCAGCAGACCGCGTAGCCGAGCCGGTCCGCCTCCTGGGCCACGGCGATGTTGTCGGCGTCCATGCCGAGTCCCCAGTAGCCGAGGTTGATACCGAGTCGCATCTGCCGCACCTTCCAGTGGATTGGGGTCGGGCCGAGGGTAACCGCGCCCGCGCCGGACATGCTACTGACGAGTAGTGGTGGTCTGGGTCACACGCGCCCCCGGCCGCACCGGCCGTCGACGTCCTGCGGGTCTTCGCCCCCGCCCGAGCACCGGCCGCTACGCTCAGCCGACGTGGGGAGCGCACGCCCCACCTGCGCGTTTACACGGCTACCGGAACCGCCCGGGGCCACCGGCCAGTGAAAGGCCCGTCCGATGGAACAGCGTCACCTGGGCCGTACCGGCCTACAGGTCTCCCGGCTCGGCCTCGGCACCATGACCTGGGGCCGCGACACCGACGAGCACGAGGCCGCCGAGCAGCTCAAGGAGTTCGTCGACGCCGGCGGCAACCTGGTCGACACCGCCGACGTGTACGCCGACGGCGGCGCCGAATACCTGATCTCCCGGCTCACCGACAACCTCATCCCCCGCTCCGAACTCGTCATCGCCACCAAGGCCGGCAGCGTCCCCGAGAGCGTTCGCCGCTTCGACGGCTCGCGCGGCCACCTGCTCGCCGCCCTGGACGCCTCGCTGCACCGCCTCGGCACCGACTACGTCGACCTGTGGCAGGTGCACTCCTTCGACCCGACGACCCCGGTCGAGGAGACCCTCAGCGCCCTCGACATCGCCGTCTCCTCCGGGCGCGCCCGCTACGTCGGGGTCTGCGACTTCAGCGGCTGGCAGCTCGCCAAGGCCGCCACCTGGCAGCACGCCCACCACGGACGGGTGGCGCTGGCCGGGGCACAGGTGGAGTACTCGCTGCTGCAGCGCGGGATCGAACGCGAGGCCCTGCCCGCCGCCCTGGACGCCGGGATCGGCGTGCTGGCCGGCTCGCCGCTCGGCCGCGGGGTGCTCACCGGCAAGTACCGGCACGGCGTCCCGCAGGACTCGCGCGGCGCCTCGCCGTACCTGAGCGGCTTCGTCCAGCCGTACCTCGGGGAGCGCTCGCGGCGGATCGTGGACGCCCTCGCCACCGCCGCCGACGGGCTCGCCAGCAGCCCGCTGGCGGTCGCCCTCGCCTGGGTCCGGGACCGGCCCGGAGTCGCGAGCGCGCTGGTCGGGGCGCGGACCGTGGCACAGCTGCAGGCGGCGTTGTCGGTGGAGGCGCTTACGCTTCCGGGTGAGATCCGCAGCGCGCTGGACGACATCTCGTCGCCCGTGCACCGCTACCCGGACCAGGGGTGGACCGAGCTGTGACGCCCGGGCCGGATCGTCGAGTGGAACGTGTAGTGGAGTGACCTTTGGAGCGGACGACGATGAGTGACACGGGGAACGGCGCTCCGGAGGCGACGGCCGGGGCCCAGCTGACCCCCGAGGAGAAGGCGGCGAAGGTCGCGGAACTGGCGCAGCGGATGCGGGAGATCGCCGCGCAGGGGTCGGCGCCCCGAGCCTCGGCTCCGCAGGAACCGGTCCGGCAGCCGCCGTCGGGGCCCAAGGCTCCCGTTGCGGACGCTGCGGGCGGGAGCGGTCCGGCCGCTCCCGCTGCCCCGGCTGCCCCGGCTGCCCCGGCTGCGGTGGTGCCCGACCTTCATCCCGGTGACGCGCTCGGCGCCACCGCCGCGGTGCTGACCGCCGGCGGCGCCCCGGCCGAACTGGCGGCCGCCGCCGTGGCCGAGCTCGGCGACGACGCCGCCGAGCGGCTGCGCGAGGACCCGTGGGCGGTGCTGGGCCTGCCCGGTGTCCGTCCCGAGCAGGCGGACGGCTTCGCCCGCGGACTGCTCGGCCCCGACGCCGAGCCGGGCGACCCTCGCCGCGCCCAGGCACTGGTGCAGTGGCTGCTGGAGCAGGCGGCGCTGCGCGGGCACTCGGCCCTGGAACTGGCCGAGGTGACCGCCGGGCTCGACCGGCTCCGGATGCCGGACCCGGTCGCCGCGGTCCAGGCCGCCGTCGAGGACGGGCGGGTGCTGCCCTCCCAAGAGGAGCTCACCGGGGCCGAGGCGCACGCGGCGGGCGGCGAGGACGACGAGCCGCCGACCCGGACGCTGCTCGCGCTGGAGGGGCCGGCGATGGCGGAGGTCAGCCTCGCGGAGAAGCTGCTCCAGCTGATGGCCACCTTCGTGCCCGGCGAGGACACCGCCGAGCCCGACGCGGAGGCCGAAGCCGAGGCCGAGACGGAGGATGAGGCCGACGCGCAGACCGGAGCTGCCCCCGGCCCGGCCGCCTGGGAGGCGGCCGCCGAGGCCGCGCCCTCCTCTTCCGCGACCGCCCTCATCCGCGCCGTCGCCGACAGCGCCCTGGTGCTGCACACCGGCGGCGAGGCGGCCCGCGCCGAACCGGTGGCACTGATCGCTGCCGCCCGGGGTCTCGGGCTGCGGGCCTGGGCCGCCACCTGGACCGACCAGGGCCGGGACTCCTTCCTCGCGCTCGCGGGGAGCGGGGCGGCCGGACTCCCCGTGGTTACCCTCGCCGACCTGCTCTCCGGCGCGGCCGGCCCCGGCCGCGCCCCGGACGGCACGCTCGCCCTGGACCTGCTGGTCGTCCTGGACGCCCCGTTGCTGGACGTCGAACTGGCCGCGACCGTCCTGGAGTCGCTCGCCGACGGCACCCGGCTGGTGCTCAGCGGCGACCCGGGCCAGCTCTGGTCGGCCGGCCCCGGCCGCTTCTTCGCCGACCTGCTGGCCGCCAAGGTCTGCCCGGCGGTCGCCTCCCGCACCCCGGACTTCGGCCCGATCGGCGAGCTGGTCTCCGGCATCGGCATCGGCGAACTCCAGCCGGTCGAGGCGCCGGACAAGGAGGTGGTCATCCTGACCGCCAAGGACGCCGGCGAGGCCGTCCACCGAGCCATCCAGCTGCTCACCGACTCCATCCCGCGCGCCCTCGGCATCCCCGCCGAGCAGGTGGTGCTGCTCACCCCCGGCCACGGCGGTGCGGCCGGCACCCGGGCGCTGAACGCCGCCGCCAAGGCGCGGCTCAACCCCGGCCCCGGCCGGTTCGGCGGCTTCGACCCGGGCGACCGGGTGGTCGACTCCCCCGCGCCCGGCATCACCCGCCCGGCCCGGGTGCTGGACGGCGACGCGACCGGCCTGCACCTGGAGTACGCGGACGGCTCGCACCGGACCGTCCCGCCCGCCGAGGCCGCCCGGCTGCGGCACGGCTGGGCGCTGACGGTCCACCAGGCGCTCGGCCGTCGCTGGCCGGGCGCGGTGGTCGTGCTCCCGGAGGACGCCGCTCCGGCGCTCACCCGGCAGTGGGTCTACACCGCCTTCGGCCGGGCCGAGCGGCACCTGTCCGTGGTGCACGCGGCGGGCCCGGCCCTCGCCCAGGCCGTCGCCGAGCGCCCGGCGCAGCCGCGTACCACCCGGCTGCGGGCGGTCCTCGCCGAGAACGCCGCCCCGGAGGCCTGAGGCCGATGCACTGAGACTCGGTTCGCTGGAACCCGGTTCGCTGGAACCCGGTGCGCCGAGGCGCGGACAGGCTCAGCCGCAGAAGCGCGACGGGCGGGCCCCCGATGGTGGGGGGCCCGCCCGTCGTCCGTCCCGGACGGAGTCAGTCGTCCGGGTCCTCGTCGTCGTAGACCTCGCTCACGTCGAACCGGCAGATCAGCAGCTGCGGGTCGGCGTGCTCGAAAGGCTCCGGCAGCCACTCCCCCGGCTCGGTCGGCTCGGCCGCCGCGACCCAGAGCGTCGAGTCCCCCTCCTCCAGACCGAACTCCTCGCTGCGGGCGGCGATCTCGTCCGGCTCGTACTCGCCGAACAGCACGCCGATCGCGGCGTTCACCCCGCCCGCACCGGCCCCGCCCGGGGTCAGCGACTCGTCCAGGCGCTCGGCCTGGGCGCGCAACCGCTTCGGGTCCACGACGTGGTAGTCACGGCGGATCAGCACGCTGATCGCCTCGGGCTGTTCGGGGCCGTGGTACCCGCCGGGCCCCTCGTCCCCGGGGATCTCGAAGGGCGTGACCTCGTCGTAGGCCTCGTACAGGAGTTGGTCGTAGGCGATGGCCGCCGTCGCGAGCTGCTCGTAGGCGGCGGACACGGCGGGATCATCGACTGCGTTGGGGCTTGACACCGCTTCCAGATGACGGTCGATGGCGGCCTTGACCGCCTCAGCGGCGGCGCGTACCTCGGCAATGGTTGGCTGCGCGGCATCAGACATGGTGCAGACGCTATCTCCCCGCGGTGTCGGTACGCACAGCGGTTGTCACCTACACCCGCGATTTCACCGCAACTTCCGCCCTGATGTCCGATCTGCACAGGTACGTCCCCCCGTGGTACCGGCGTGGGACGGGCGCAGAGGGCGCGCGGCGGGTCGGGCGGGGCCGCCCTGGCCTCGCTTCCCGCGCCGGGATCGGGGTATCCCCTCCACAGGCGCAACAGAACTGATGCACTGTCAGTCGACCGTTCAGGCCGCGAGCCCTCGGGCCGCCGCTTTCGCACCGGAGGACGGCCGGAAATACCCGGGCCGACTGTCCGGGGCAGGCCGTAGGCTTGCCCGCAGGTGATCCCCAGGAGGAGCGTTTTGATCCCAAGCAAGCCGGTCCGGCAGCCGGAGTACGAGTACCAGTCGCTGCGCATGCCGCGTGGCACCACGCGGAACGCGGCACGCCAACTGCTCACCGAGCATGCCGAGTACGGGCACTGGGAGCTCGACCGGCTGAGGCTGTTCCCGGACGGCAGCCGGACGGTCCGGCTCAAGCGGAGGATCATCCGCCAGGTCCGGAACTGGTGACGGGCGGGTCGCCTTGCCCCGGGCGGGAGCCGGCACGAAACCTTCGCGCACCCGCGGTCGCCGGATCATCCGGCGACCGCGGGTGCGTCGTTTCCGCGGCGGGTGCGCGCAGCCGCGCGTGAGCAGGCCCGGGTCCGCGATCCACCGGGTCCACCGCCTACCGGGCCCGCGGACTTATCGCGTCCACGGCCTACTGGGGCCGCGGCCTACGGGTTCAGCGGGCCCCGGCGCGGGCGCGGCGGTAGAGCACGCCACCGCCGAGCAGCAGCGCCAGCCCGGCCGCGCCGAGCATCTCGACACCGCCGGCGCCGGTGGAGGCCAGCTGGCTGTCGACGGGGGCGCCGGGCGCGGTGGCGGCCGGGGCCGACGTACGCGCGGCGGCCGGGACGACCTGGACGCTCGGGCCGCCGTTGGCGGTAGGCGCGGCGGGGGTCGTGGTGGACGGGCTGCCGTTGCGCGGGTTGCCCGGGGGGGTCTCGCCCCCGGGATGCGGCGGGGCCGGGTGGCTGCTCTCGGAGCAGTCGTCGCTCGGCTTCGGGGCGGGGGCCGGGGCGGGCTTCGCCACGTTGCCGCAGTCGTTGCCGAAGGCCGGGTTGCCGACGCCGGCCACGTTGACGGAGTTGCCGCAGGCGTTGACCGGGACGTGCACGGGGGCCTGGATGCTGTTGCCGGAGGCGACGCCGGGCGATCCCGCGGCGGTGCCGGAGGCGGAGGAGCCCGAGGCGGTGGTGCCCCGGTTCCCGCCGGTGCCGGAGCTCGCGGTGCCGCCGCCGGACTGACCGGGCTGACCGCCCTGGGGCGCCGTGTGACGGCCGCTGCCGGCATTGGCGCAGCGGTTGCCGAACGACGGGTTCAGCGCACCGATCACGTCGACCGTGTTGCCACAGACGTTGATCGGCACCTCGACCGGCACCTGCACCGAGTTGCCCGAGGCGACGCCGGGTGACCCGACGGCACCCCCCTGTGCCTCGGCGCCCGCGTAGGCGTAGCCGGCGGTCGAGGCCAGCACACTGCCGGTGGCCACGGCCGTGAGGATCCCCTTCTTGGCTACATTCCTCATGTTTTCCCCTGACGTTTTCGGGACGTTTTCGAGACGAGCGTCGACGTTGACGTGAACCTTATGAAAGTCGGAATTTTGGTCTATCCATCAATCACGCAAGGTCTTCGACTGCACAGGAGTTAACGACGGGCGAACGACTAGGTTGGGCCGAACGCTGTGGCTTCACTCGATCGAGCGATCATGTCGTCGGTCGTGTATCACGGCCCCGCGCACGCGAACGCCCCCGGTGCGGCGCGTCCGCCGCCCGGGGGCCGGGTCGAGTCCACTCAACAGGCCTCAGCGGCCCGGACGTCGGCTCAGATGTTGGCGCAGTGGTTGCCGAACGCCGGGTTCAGCACGCCGATCACGCTGACGGTGTTGCCACAGACGTTCACCGGGATGTGCACCGGAACCTGGATCTGGTTGCCCGAGGCGACACCCGGGGAACCGGCGGCCATACCGTCGGCACCCGCGTGAGCGGACGCGACACCGGCGGCGGCGAGCACCAGGCCACCGGTGGCGGCGGCGACAGCGGCGATCTTCTTGACCTTCATCATTCCTCCTGTGTGGACAGCGCAACCCGTTCGGCGGGCTGCACAGGGATGAACGACGCTGCGGCAAACGGGGTACGGAACAGATTTCCCATTCACTCGCAACGGTGAGGTCTCGCACACATGATCGGCGAGCATTTCTCGGCAGAATCGTTTCTGTCGATCTCCCCGAACCCGTCCCACAATCATCAGCTCCGACAATGCGGTCGGCCCGCCCCCGGCACCCCGGGAACGGGCCGACCCAGTCGTCTGATCAGCAGGCGCGGCGCGATCAGCAGGCGTCGATGAACCGGTCGAGCACCCGGACCCCGAACTTCAGGCCGTCCACCGGCACCCGCTCGTCCACGCCGTGGAACATCCCCGCGAAGTCCAGCTCCGGCGGCAGCTGCAGCGGCGCGAAGCCGAAGCAGCGGATCCCCAGGTCCTGGAAAGACTTGGCGTCCGTCCCGCCCGACAGGCAGTACGGCACCGCGCGGGCGATCGGGTCCTCGGCCCGCAGCGCGGTCTGCATCGCCTCGACCAGCGCCCCGTCGAAGCCGGTCTCGATCGCCTTGTCCGAGTGCAGGCTCTCGCGCTTCACCCGCGGGCCGAGCACGCTGTCCAGCTCGGCCAGGAACTCCTCCTCGTAGCCGGGCAGGAAGCGCCCGTCCACGTGCGCGGTGGCCTGACCGGGGATCACGTTCACCTTGTACCCGGCGCCGAGCATGGTCGGCTGGGCGGTGTTGCGCAGCGTGGTGCCGATCATCTTGGCGATGCCGCCGAGGACGCGCAGCGTCTCGTCCATGTTCTCCGGGTCCAGCTCGACCCCGAGCGCGTCCGACAGCTCGTCCAGAAAGGCCCGGACGGTCTTGGTGATCCGCAGCGGGAACTGGTGCCGGCCGAGCCGGGCGACCGCCTCGCACAGCTCGGTGATCGCGTTGTCGTCGTTCTCCATCGAGCCGTGGCCGGCCCGGCCCTCGACCGTCAGGCGCATCCAGTGCATGCCCTTCTCGGCCGTCTCCACCAGGTAGAGGCGGACCTGGTCGTTGACCGTGAAGGAGAAGCCGCCGACCTCGCCGATCGCCTCGGTCACACCCTCGAACAGCCCCGGGTGCTTGTCCACCAGGTAGCGCGCCCCGTACGTGCCGCCGGCCTCCTCGTCGGCGAGGAAGGCCAGCACGATGTCGCGCGGGGGCTTGCGCCCGGTGCGCAGCCGGTCCCGGATGACCGCCAGGGTCATCGCGTCCATGTCCTTCATGTCGACCGCGCCGCGGCCCCAGACGCAGCCGTCGGCGATCTCGCCGCCGAACGGGTCGTACGTCCAGTCCGCCGCGTTGGCCGGCACCACGTCGGTGTGGCCGTGGATCAGCAGGCCCGGGCGGGAACGGTCCTCGCCCTCGATCCGGACCACCGTCGAGGCACGACCCTTGGCCGACTCGAAGATCTTCGGCTCGAGCCCGAACTCGGCGAGCTGCTCGGCCACGTACTCGGCCGCCTTGCGCTCGCCCGGGCCGGAGCCGTCGCCGTAGTTGCTGGTGTCGATCCGGATCAGATCGCGACAGATCCCGGCGACTTCCGACTCAGCCGTCACCTTCGACGCCGCCGACTCGCTCCGCTCGCTCACGGTCACTCCTCGTCTCTGGCCCGCACCGACGCACCAGCGCGCCATCCCCAGGACCTGCACCCGGGCCGTACGAGCACGTCCGTCCATCCTCCCCCAGCCCCCGACCCGGATCCACCCCCCGTACGTCCTCGAAACCCCCTGGTCACGCCCCCGCCACACGCGGCCCCTTGTTCCCGCCACCCGTCCCGCACCCCGGTCCGGAACCGTTTTGGGAGCCCAAGCCGATCTTTGCTACAGTTACATCTGTCAGCGCGACGGACGAGAGATCGGAAGCCGCGAGGGCGACACCTAGTCCGGGTGGCGGAATGGCAGACGCGCTAGCTTGAGGTGCTAGTGCCCTTTATCGGGCGTGGGGGTTCAAGTCCCCCCTCGGACACCAGCAGGAACCCCAGAATCTTCTGGGGTTCTTTTGCGTTTCCCGGGGAATCCCGGAGCATCCCGAAGAATCCCGGAACGCCCCGCCGCCCGGCCCGATCACCGGGCCGGGCGGCGGCGGGGTCGGCCTCAGTGCTGCCGGTCGGCGGGCTCGTGGTGCCGGGTGGGGTGCGGGACGGAGGTGCGGGTGGGGATGGTGTGGCCGGTGCGGTCGTCGGTGTGCCAGGACTGGGACTGGAAGGCGAGGAAGATCGCGGTCCAGCGGTCCAGGGCGGGCAGGTGGATGAGCAGGCCGCCGTCCTGGTAGACGCCGTCGTCGCTCGTGAAGCGGCCGCTGTTGCCCTGGTTCAGGTGGATGTCGTGTACGCCGTTGCCGGGGAGGAAGCCGAACACCTTGTCGGGAACGGCCGGTTCGGGGCCGAAGCGCTGGCCGAAGACGTAGAGGGTGGCGGCCGGGTCGGCGGTGGCCTGCTGGACGTAGTGGTCGAGCAGGTCGGCGAGGTCGTTGTCCGCGCCCGGGGTGTCGGGCGGCAGGACGCGCATCGCGGCGGGGTCGAAGAGGTGCCCGCGGACGAAGTCCAGGCTCGCTGTGCCGGGCCGGGAGGGCAGCGGGTTCCAGCCGCTGCCGGCCGGCGGGAGGAGTTCGGTGACGGGGTGCCGGAAGTTCTCGGCGACGATGTAGAGCAGGTCCGAAGGGGCCTGCTGGGAGAGGACGTTGACCGCCGCGCGGTAGTCGGTGCCCTGCCCGTCGCGCAGGTGGATCTGGTAGTGCGGGGTGTCGGTGCCGCCTTCGCGGCGCCGGTCGACGGCGGTGGCGGCGAGCACGCCGTAGTTGCTGATCGGCATGGGTGGGGTCCTCGGAGTCGGAGTCGGAGCCGGAGCCGGTGGGGGCAGGGATGGGGCAGGGACCCCTCCGTTATGGCGCATGCGGCGGCGCGGCCACCCGCGAATCGACGGATGTTCACTTCCTGTCCCCCGCAGGGGTTTCCAGCGCACCGAACATGTCGGCGCAGGCCGGCGGGGTGAGTTCGCGCAATGTCACCGGCCTGGTGGACACCCTGGAACGGGAGGGCCTGGCCCGCCGCTCCCCCGACCCCAACGACCGACGGGCCGTCCTGGTCCGCGCTCCCCCCGAGGGCCGGGCCTGGCTGGATGCCTTCCGGGTGCCGGCCGGGCGGTGTCACGTCTCGGCCGGCTCCGGAGCGCCTCGCCGGTGATGAACGCCGTCACCGTGGCAACGATCAGCAGCGGCATCGCGTTCGCCGCCTCGCCGCCGAGCAGGGCGGTGGCGAGGACGGCGCTGGTGACCGGCAGGCGGGTGACGGCGGCGGCGGAGGCCGCCGGCCCGACGGCGAGGGCGGGTGCGGTGCCGAAGCCGGGCAGCGGCGCGCAGGCAATGCGCGCGGGCCGTCAACCGGGCCCGGCCCGAGCGCAGTTGCGCCGTACGGGTGAGCCGAGGAACGGCCCGGCGAGCCCACCGTCAGGCGTGCCCGGTAAGGCCACGTCGGTCAGGCCTCGACGGTCGGGCCTGCCGGTCAGGCCTGCCGGGTGTCGCCGCCGAGGGCGCTCTCGATGCCCTGGACCATGCGCCACAGCGGGGCCCGCCGACTGGCGACCAGGACCACGACCTCGTCGGACTCGCCCTCGCCGGCGGTCTCGGACGGCCGGTCGCTCCAGGTGCCGGTGACGAAGGCCATCGCCGCGTCCACCTCGGCCACCCAGTCGCTCTCCCCGCCCGACCGCAGCCAGGTGCGCAGGGCGTGGTTGTGCGCGGCGACGACCGCGGCGGCGATCACGTCCGCGCGCAGTGGGCCGTCCGGGCGGTCGGCGTAGCGGTCGCGCAGGTAGGCGGCGAGGGTGTGCTCGTAGCGCCAGACAACGGACAGCTCGTACGCCCGCAGGCCGGGCACCTTGCGGGTCAGCCGGTAGCGCTGCACGGAGAAGGAGGGCTGCTCGGCGTACATCCGCAGGACCAGGCGGGCGGCGTCGCAGGCGTGCTTGACCGGGTCCTCCTCGCCGCTGCCGGAGTCCAGGAACTCGGTCATCTCGGCGAGGCTGCGCTCGTGGTCGGGGAAGACCACGTCCTCCTTCGCCGGGAAGTAGCGGAAGAAGGAGCGCCGGCCGACGCCGGCCAGCGAGACGATGTCGTCGACGGTGGTCTGCTCGAAGCCGCGCTCCAGGAAGAGCTCGAAGGCCGCGGCGACCAGCGCCTCGCGCATCGCGGGCTTGGCGGGCCCGTCGTTCATGGGCAGGTCCTGCTCTTCCTTCTCGCTCATTCTCCGGAACCTAGCATCGGCGCACCGCCGTGGGCGCCGACGGCCGGGCCGCGCTGCGGTCCGGCCGTCGGTGCAGGTCAGGCCCGGATTACGGGAGGTTGCGGGCCATGACGATGCGCTGGACCTGGTTGGTGCCCTCGTAGATCTGCGTGATCTTCGCGTCCCGCATCATCCGCTCCACCGGGTAGTCACGGGTGTACCCGTACCCACCCAGCAACTGCACCGCGTCCGTCGTGATCTCCATCGCCGCGTCCGACGCGAAACACTTCGCCGCCGCACCGAAGAACGTCAGATCCGAGTCCCCGCGCTGCGACTTCGCCGCCGCCGCGTACGTCAGCTGACGCGCCGCCTCCAGCTTCATCGCCATGTCCGCCAGCATGAACTGGATCCCCTGGAACTCCGCGATCGCCTTCCCGAACTGCCT
>NZ_JBITFB010000003.1:0-120263 GCF_044455625.1 Kitasatospora sp. NPDC051164
CGTCGGCTACGAGATGGCCCTGCTCGTCGACCGCGCCGGCGCCGTCCTCACCCCCGCACTTCGCGCGGAACTCCAGGGCAGTCTCCTGCACTGACGGTTCGTCGGATACCGTCCAGGTATTCGAAGTACCTCCGCGTCCTTCCCGGGCCCGCTTCGGCGGGCTCGGGTTCGGACGTTGTACGGCCTTCGCACCACCGGCTCCGGACCTGCGCCGAAGCTGAACCGCACCGCCGCACCTTGTGAGGAGAGGAACCGTGACACCGCCCGACGACCGCAGCGGCCAATACGGTCTTCCGTACCCTGGCACAGGCCATGACGCTTTCGGAGCACCCGGCGTCGGCCACGGTCAGCAGTACGGCCGGCACCAGTACGGGCAGCCCCAGCACCCGTATGCCAGGCCCGAGGAGCAGTACGGCCAGTACGAGCAGTACGACCAGTACGCCCAGCAGCAGCCCTCCTACGGCGCCCCGGCGCCCGGCTACCCGACTCCGGCACCGGCGCCCGAGCCGACGCCCGGTTTCCGGCCGGCCCAGGACCCTGGGTACACCGAGGAGTTCGAGGACGAGCCCGACTCCGGCCCGCTGATCCGTCCGTTCGCTATGACCGGCGGCCGTACCCGGCCCCGCTACGAACTCGCGCTGGAGGCCCTGGTCTCCGCCGACGTCGATCCGCAGCGCCTGGCCACCCTGCTCCCCGAGCACCAGCGGATCTGCACGCTGTGCACCGAGGTCAAATCCGTCGCTGAGGTGTCGGCGCTGCTCTCCCTTCCCCTGGGAGTGGCCCGCATCCTCGTGGCCGACCTGGCCGAGGCCGGCCTGGTCGCCATCCACCAGCCCGCTTCCGGCGGCGAATCCGGAAACCAGCCCGACGTCACGCTGCTCGAAAGGGTCCTCAGTGGACTTCGCAAGCTCTAACGCGGCCGCCCCCACCCGCGCCACCACCTCCGCGAAGATCGTCGTCGCGGGCGGCTTCGGTGTCGGCAAGACCACGCTCGTCGGCGCCGTCTCCGAGATCAACCCCCTGCGCACCGAAGCCGTCATGACCTCGGCCTCCGCCGGCATCGACGACCTCAGCCACGTCTCCGGCAAGACGACCACCACCGTCGCCATGGACTTCGGCCGCATCACCCTCGACGAGGACCTCATCCTCTACCTGTTCGGCACCCCCGGACAGGACCGCTTCTGGTTCATGTGGGACGACCTCGTCCGCGGAGCCATCGGCGCCGTCGTCCTCGTCGACACCCGCCGCCTCGCCGACTGCTTCCCCGCCCTCGACTACTTCGAGAACAGCGGCCTGCCGTTCGTCGTCGCCCTCAACGGCTTCGACGGACACCAGCCCCACACGGCCGACGAGGTCCGCGAAGCCCTCCAGCTGGGCCCCGACACCCCCGTCATCACGCTCGACGCCCGCCGCCGCGACAGCGCCAAGAGTGCCCTCATCACCCTCGTCGAACACGCCCTGCTCGCCCGCCTCCGCTGAGCGAGCGGGACCGGGCCCGGGTGGCCCGCCGGACTCCGTACGAAGTCCGGCGGGCCACCGGCGGGTCGCAGGCCGACTACTCGGTGGGCTCCAGCCCGACGCGGATCAGGCCGTAGGTGTACGCGTCCTCCAGCGCCAGCCAGGAGGCGGCGACCACGTTGTCGGCGACGCCGACGGTGGACCAGGTGGACGTGCCGTCGGTGGACTCGATCAGCACCCGGGTCTTGGACCCGGTGCCGTGCTGGCCCTCCAGGATGCGGACCTTGTAGTCCACCAGCTCGAAGGTGGCCAGCGGCGGGTAGATCCCCTCCAGCGCGGTGCGCAGCGCCTGGTCCAGCGCGTTCACCGGGCCGTTGCCCTCGCCGACGGCGATCCGGCGCTCGCCCTTGGCCCAGAGCTTGACGGTCGCCTCGTTGCCGGAGACCCCGTTCGGGCCCTGCTCGCTGATGGTCCGCCAGGACTCGAGGGTGTAGAAGCGGTCCCGGCTGCCGCGCACCTCGTCGCGCAGCAGCAGCTCGAAGGAGGCGTCGGCGGACTCGTAGGTGTAGCCGAGGTTCTCCTGCTCCTTCACCTTGGCCACCACCCGGCCGGCCAGGTCCCGGTCGGTGGACAGGTCGTAGCCGAGCTCCTTGCCCTTGAGCTCGACGGAGGCCCGGCCGGCCATGTCGGAGACCAGCATCCGCATGGAGTTGCCGACCCGCTCGGGGTCGATGTGCTGGTACAGGTCCGGGTCGATCTTGATCGCGGAGGCGTGCAGGCCCGCCTTGTGGGCGAAGGCCGAGTAGCCGACGTACGGCTGGTGGGTGGAGGGGGCCAGGTTGACCAGCTCGGCGATCGCGTGCGAGATGCGCGTCATCTCGGCCAGCCGGCCTTCGGGCAGCACCCGGCGGTCGTGCTTGATCTCCAGCGCGCCGACCACCGGGAACAGGTTGGCGTTGCCGACCCGCTCGCCGTAGCCGTTGGCGGTGCACTGGACGTGGGTCGCGCCGGCGTCCACCGCGGCCAGGGTGTTGGCGACCGCGCAGCCGGTGTCGTCCTGGGCGTGGATGCCGAGCCGGGCGCCGGGCCGGTAGGTGTCGCAGTACGCGCGGACGTCGGCGACGATCTCCCGGACGTCGGCCGGCAGCATCCCGCCGTTGGTGTCGCACAGCACCACCACGTCCGCCCCGGCCTCGTGCGCGGCCCGGACCACGGCGAGGGCGTACCCGCGGTTCGCCCGGTAGCCGTCGAAGAAGTGCTCGCAGTCGATGAACACCCGGCGGCCCTGGGAGCGCAGGAACTCGACGCTGTCCCGGACCATCTCCAGGTTCTCGTCCAGGGTGGTGCGCAGCGCCAGCTCCACGTGCCGGTCGTGGGACTTGGCGACCAGGGTGACCACGGGGGCGCCGGAGCCGACCAGCGCGGCCAGCTGCGGGTCGTCCGCGGCCCGGCCGCCGGCCCGGCGGGTGGCGCCGAAGGCGACCAACTGCGCGTGCTCCAGCTCCAGCTCGGCGGCGGCGCGGGCGAAGAACTCGGTGTCGCGCGGGTTGGCCCCGGGCCAGCCCCCCTCGATGAAGCCGACCCCGAACTCGTCCAGGTGCCGGGCGATGGCCAGCTTGTCCGCCACCGTCAGGTTGATGCCCTCGCGCTGGGCGCCGTCGCGCAGCGTGGTGTCGAACACGTGGAAACTGTCGTCGGTACGGCTGACCTCGGTCATGACCCCTGGTTCTCCGTTCGGGGAGGCTCGTACTGCTCTGGCCGGATTTCTGGTCCCGGCTCCACTGTCCAGGATCTCGCGCGCGGCCCGGTGTCCCCGAGCCCTTCGTGGGGGCTCTCGGCCGGTCCGGGTGGCTTCGCTCGGTGGGGCGGCGCCCAGGGTGTGGGGCGGGCCGCGCCGCAAAGCAAAAGACCCCTCGCGGGTGCGAGAGGTCTGCGCGCGGGTCTGGACGCTCGTGGTCGCTCCGCATCGGGTCCTGCGGAAGCGGTCACTGCGGACCGGCGCGCCTGCTGCCGATAATCAGCGAAAGCGAGGACACATCGGCAGTCTGGCACAGCGCCCGGGATCCGGCCCACCCGTCTCGCGATGCGGAACGTGGCAGGCCGGAGCCGGTGTGCGCGTTCCGGAATCAGACGATCTTGTGCAGCCAGCCGTGGGTGTCGGGGGTCTGGCCGCCCTGGATCGACAGCAGCGCCTTGCGCAGCTCCATGGTGACGGGGCCGGGCTCGCCGGTGCCGACGGTCCAGTCGGCGGCGGCGGACTTCACCGAGCCGACCGGGGTGATGACGGCGGCGGTGCCGCAGGCGAAGACCTCGGTGAGGGTGCCGTCGGCGTTGCTCTGCTGCCACTCGTCGGTGGAGATCTTCCGCTCCTCGACGGCGTAGCCGAGGTCGCCGGCGAGCCGGAGCAGCGAGTCACGGGTGATGCCGGGCAGCAGGGCGCCGGACAGCTCCGGGGTGACGATCTTCGCGTCCTTGCCCTCGCCGAAGACGAAGTACAGGTTCATGCCGCCCATCTCCTCGACCCACCGGTGCTCGGCGGCGTCGAGCCAGACCACCTGGTCGCAGCCCTTCTCGGCGGCCTGCGCCTGGGCGACCAGCGAAGCGGCGTAGTTGCCCGCGCACTTGGCGGCGCCGGTGCCACCGGGCGCGGCCCGGACGTACTCCTTGGACAGCCAGACCGAGACCGGCTTGATGCCGCCCTGGAAGTAGGCGCCGGCCGGCGAGGCGATGATCATGAAGAGGTAGGAGTTGGCCGGGCGGACACCCAGGCCGACCTCGGTGGCGAACATGAACGGACGCAGGTAGAGGCTCTGCTCCGGCTCGTTCGGGACCCACTCCTGCTCCTGCTGGACCAGCAGCTCCACGGCCTCGACGAAGGTCTCGACCGGCAGCTCGGGCATCGCCAGACGGCGGGCCGAGGCCTGGAAGCGGGCGGCGTTGGCCTCCGGACGGAAGGTGGCGATGGAGCCGTCGGCCTGGCGGTAGGCCTTCAGGCCCTCGAAGATCGCCTGGCCGTAGTGCAGGGTCATGTTCGCCGGGTCGATCTCCAGCGGCGCGTACGGCGTCAGCTGGGCGTCGTGCCAGCCCAGGCCCTCGGTCCAGCGGATGGTGACCATGTGGTCGGTGAAGACCCGGCCGAAGCCGGGGTTGGCCAGCCGGGCCTCGCGCTCCGCTGCGGGCAGCGGGTGGGCGGAGGGCTTGAGGTCGAACGTGATGGGCGCCTGGGTGGGCGTGCTCATGGCTGTTTCCTTCACCGTGGGGTTGGTCCGGGCCGCCACCGCCGCAGGGACGTTTCAGCGATCGAACGCCGGAACGGACGCACAGCGACACGGCCCACTGTCGATACTCGCATCCAGAGGGCCGTGCCGAACAGCTGCCCGCTCCTTTGAGAGCTGCAAGCTGCGGTTATGCGGTCCGGCCCACCTGGCCGGAAACCTTGTCGGATCCGGCCCGTCGGCCGGAAGTCCGCTCCTGGATCCGGCCCGTCAGCCGGCGGATACTCGGCCGGCGAGCGCGTCGCCGACCTCGGAGGTGCTGCGGGTGCCGGAGCGCTCGGCCAGGTCCGCCGCGACGACGGCCTCGACCTTGGCGGCCTCGGCGGCGAAGCCGAGGTGCTCCAGCAGCATGGCGACCGACAGCACGGTGGCGGTCGGGTCGGCCTTGCCCTGGCCGGCGATGTCCGGCGCCGAGCCGTGCACCGGCTCGAACATCGACGGGAACTCGCCGCTCGGGTTGATGTTGCCGCTCGCGGCCAGGCCGATCCCGCCGGTGACGGCGGCGGCCAGGTCGGTCAGGATGTCGCCGAACAGGTTGTCGGTGACGATCACGTCGAAGCGCTCGGGCTGGGTGACGAAGAAGATCGTCGCCGCGTCGACGTGCAGGTAGTCGGTGGTGACCTCGGGGAACTCCTTGCCGACCTCGGCGAAGATCCGCGTCCACAGGTGCCCGGCGTGCACCAGCACGTTGTTCTTGTGCACCAGGGTGAGCTTCTTGCGCGGCCGCGCCTGGGCCCGGCGGTAGGCGTCGCGCACCACGCGCTCGATGCCGTACGCGGTGTTCAGGCTGACCTCGGTGGCAACCTCCTGCGGCGTCCCGGTGCGCAGCGAGCCGCCATTGCCGACGTACGGGCCCTCGGTGCCCTCGCGGACGACCACGAAGTCGATGTCGGGCGCGCCGGCCAGCGGGGACGTCACCCCGGGGAAGAGGCGACCCGGACGCAGGTTGATGTGGTGGTCGAAGGCGAAGCGCAGCTTGAGCAGCAGCCCGCGCTCCAGCACCCCCGACGGCACACTCGGGTCGCCGATGGCACCCAGCAGGATCGCATCGTGCGACTTCAGCTCCGCCAGCACGTCGTCCGGCATCGTCTCCCCCGTCCGGTGGTAGCGCCGGGCCCCGAGGTCGTACTCGGTGGTCTCCAGCTTCACATCGGCGGGAAGCACGGCACCCAGGACCTTGAGGCCTTCGGCCACCACTTCCTGGCCGATGCCGTCACCCGGGACAACTGCGAGACGAATGGTGCGAGACATGCTCGGACCCTACTCCGGCGTCCCAGGAGCTGACACCTGGCGTCCACCATCCGGACGGGTCAGGTCGGCACGGGTCAGGTCGGGGCGGGTCGGCTCAGGTCAGGTCGATCTCGACCGGGAACGGCTGATCGACCTTCAGCTGCTTGTGGTGGATGCCGGTCAGACCATAGGCCCTGGTGGCCGGGTCCAGCTCGTACACGTAGACGATCGGGCGGCCCTCGTCGTCACCCTCCACCCGCCAGAAGTGCAGGATGCCAGCCGCAGCGTACTTCCGGGGTTTGGTGTCACGATCCCGCTCCTGCGACTCCTGGGACACCACCTCCACGGCCAGCAGCACGTCCTCCGCTTCGCACATCGTCTGCCTCGGCCCGGTGTCGCCCCGCTCGTCGACCACGATGAGGTCGGGCTCGGGCCGGTCGCGTCGGTTCAGCTTGACCGTCATCTCCCGCCACACCTCCCACCCCGCCGGGACAGCGCCCTCCAGCGCCCGTTCCAACCTGCGCAACGTCCGCATGTGGAACTTCGTCTGTGCGCTCATGAAGATCAGGCTCCCGTCGAGCAGCTCGGTGTGCGGCGGGAGATCAGGCAGCCGGTCCAGGTCCTCGGCGACGTAGCCGCTGACAGGAGGCCGGATCCAGTCGGGGTACGGCGCGACGCTCACGGTTCCTCCCATACGGGCATCCTGACGGCCCTCTCAGGCTACTCGGCAAAGCCTTCCCGGACTCCACTCCTTTGAAGGAGCGCGTACGTCGGATCCCGCGCCGGGGGCGCGCTTAGGGTGGCGAAGTCCGGGGTCACTGGCAGAACGGGGCGCGTGGGTGAGGGGCGAGCGGCGGCGGGAGGTGCTGGTCTGCGGGGGCGCGGCCGGGCTGGCGATGGCCGGGTACGCGCTGGCGGCCGGACTTCGCGGGCGGTGGCCCGCCGGGGCGGAGGCGGTCGCGGTGCCGTACCACGCCCACCTGTGGGACCTGCTGCACGGGGAGACCCCCGGGGACCTGCTGTTCAACTGGAACAGCGGGTACGGCGTCCCGTTCCTGGCCGACTTCTTCGCCTACCTGATGAACCCGTTCTCCTGGCTCACCGCGCTCCTCCCCCGCGACCGGGGCCAACTCGCCGTCCTCCTGGTCACCCTCGCCACCATCGGCCTCGGCACCGCCCTGATGGCCCACCTGCTCGGCCGCCTCCACCCCGGCCCGCACCGGCTGCGGGTGCTCGCCGCCGTCGGGTACGGGCTGTGCGCCTGGGTGCTGGACGTCGGCGGGGCCGCGCCGATGTGGCTCTGGGGCCTGGTCTCGCTGCCGCTGCTCGGCCTCGCCGCCGACTGGTGCCTGCACGAGCGGCGCTGGGTGGCCGGCACCCTCTGCGTCGCCCTGGCCTGGGCCGGCAACCTGTACACCGCCGCGCTGGCCACCCTGGCGGCCGGACTCCTCTTCGCCGTCCGGCTGGCCGCCACCTCGAGGCCGTTCCGGCAGCGGGTCCGGGCGACCGGCCGGGCCGTCACCATGGCCACGGCCGGGGTGCTGCTCGCCTCCCCGGTGCTGTTCGTCGCGGTCCTGGCCGCGCGGGGCGCCCAGCCCGAGTCCCCGGTCCAGCCGCTCGGCCCGTCCGGCCTCGGCGGCCACCTCGCCCAGTTGCTGCCCGCCACCCACGGCGGACGGGCACTGCCGGACGTGGCGATCGGCCTGTTCGGGCTGCTGCTGGTGTGCGGGCTGCCGTTCAACCGGCGGGTGCGGCCGCGCGAGCGGGCGGCCTGGTGCGCGGCGCTGGTGCTGGTGGTGCTCGGCTTCTTCTGGACCCCGACCATCCTGGTCTGGCACGGTCTGGCGATCCCGGCCGGCGGCCCGTACCGGGTCGCCTTCGTCCTCAGCGGGCTGCTGGTGCTGGCCGGCTGGGTGTCGCTGGCACACCGGCCGGACCCGCTCACCCTGCTGGGCGGCGCCGCCGTGGTCACGGTGATCGCCGCGCTGGCGGCGACCCGACACTCGGTCCGCCCGGCCACCTGGGTGCTGCTGACCGTCGGCGGCACCGTCCTGCTCGCCGCGCTGTGGATCCTGGACCGCCGGCACCCCGACCGCCGGGCGAACACCCTCGCCACCTGGGTGATCGGCGGAGCGGTGCTCGGCAACGCCGTCTGGTCCGGGTACGCGGCGCTCGGCGCGGCCCCCTCCGACAGCGTTCCCCCGGCGGCGGTGCGGGCCGGGCACGCGGCGGTCCGCACCGCCGACGACTGGCCGCACGGCCGCAGCGACCCCGGCCCGCACACCTTCACCACCAACGACCCGCTGCTGCTGGGCGGCCAGGGCGGCGGCTACTTCAGCGGCTACCTGCCGACCGTCACCGCCCTGCTGCTGCACGACCTCGGCGCGGGCTGGACGGCCGGCGGGCGGCAGACCTCGAGCGTCACCGACCCGGTCGGGCAGGCGCTGTTCGCCGTCCACGCCCACCTGGACGACGGTCCGCCGCCGTACGGCTTCGCCCCCGGCCGGGCCGCCGCACCGCCGCTGGTCACCGTTTTGGCGCCGACCGCCCGGCCGGACACCTCCTCGGTCTGGTCCCGGCAGGAGTCGCTGCTCGGCAGCCAGGTGTACGACGCCCCGCTGCCCGTCCCGGCCGGCGGCCCGGCGCCCACCCTGCACGGCACCAGCGGCTGGTCGGTGCCGCCCGGTGACGAGGGCACCGTCCTCACCGCCGCCTGCACGCCCGGCTCGACGGCGTTCTTCCAGGGCGTCTGGTACCGGGGCACGGTCAGCGGCCTCGGCACCAGCTACCGCAGCGACGGCGAGCAGCCCACCACGGCCGTGGCGATCCACCGGCTGGGGACCGTCCCGACGGACGGGGTGGTCCGGGTGACGCTGCGGTCCGACACCGTCAGCCAGGTCCCCGCCCGCCCGATCGGCTGCCTGCGCACCGGCGCCCTGGACGCCGCCGTCGCCCGCCTCACCGCCACCGGCGCCACCCGCGTCGACGCCGACGGGCACACCCTCTCGGCCGCCCTCCCGGCGGGCTCCACCGGCACCGCGCTGCTCTCCGTCCCCGCCACCGAGGGCTGGACCTGCGCCGTCGACGGCGGCCGCTACGCCGCCCCCACCCCGGTCCTGGGCATGATCGGCGTCCCCCTCGGCCCCGGCGCCTCCCGGATCGCCTGCTCCTTCCGCCCGCCCGGCCTCACCGACGGCCTCACCGTCACCTCCGCCACCGCCGCCGCCCTCGCCCTGGTCGCCGTCTTCGCCCGCCTCACCCGCCGCCCCACCCGCACCCCCCGCCGGGACCGCCGCGCCGCCCAGGCGGCCCCGAACCCCGAGGAGGCCCCGAACGCGTAGGGGCGGCCCGCCGTGGTCGGCGGGCCGCCCCGTCGGCCGGGCGCCGGGGGGTCAGGGCAGGGACAGCACCTGGGCCCGCCGCTCGCCCGGGTTGAGGTGGTGCAGCAGCAGGAGCCGGGAGCTGTCGCCCGGAGTGCGGTGCACGTCGAGGACGGTGCCCGGCCCCACGGGGGCGAGCACCGCCGGGGGGCCGGTGAGGCCGGCCCGGGCGGCGAGGGCCGGGTGCAGGACGTCCAGCGGGACGACCGGTCGGGTGCCGCGCAGGCCGATGGCGGCGTAGGCCTCGGCCGGGTCCGGTGTGCCGGAGGCGGCGACGCCGGTCCAGACGCCGTAGTGGACGGTGCTGTGGCCGGGGCCGACGCCGGGCAGGGCGCCCAGTCGGACGGGCAGGACGAGCACGTCGCTGTCCAGCAGCGCGGTGTCGGTGTCGCCCCAGCGGGCGTTGAGCGGCTGGACGTCGAGCTCGGCTCCGGTGTGGGCGTCGAGGGCGCGGGAGACCAGGACATCGCTGCCGCGCAGCCGGTCGGCCTTGAGGATGACGTCGGTGCTGCCGTCCCCGTCGGTGTCCAGCCCGACCCGCACGCCGTACAGCCCGACCGGGGTGGCCGCAGGAGCCCACAACTGCGCTCCCACGTACAGCAGTTCGGGGTCGACGGCGGCGCCGACCGCCCGCAGGTTCGCGGACCGTTCACCGGGGTGCTCGACGCAGACGTCCTGCGCGGGGCCGGTCTCCTCCCCCGCGTCCTCGGGCCGGATGCCCGCGCCCGGCCCGACGGCGGCGCCGCTGCCGGGCGGGCAGTCGGCCCAGCGCGCTCCTTCGCCGCCGAGGGCGAGGGCGGTGACCAGTCCGGGCGTGGCGCCGGGCGCGGCGCTGCCGCCGAGCGTGACGAGGGTGCCGTCCCGGGCGGTCCGGACGGTGGCCGTCGCCGCGAGGTCGCTCGCGGGCCGTGGGGCGGCGAGCACCGGGATGCGCAGCTGGGGCAGGGTGTCGTTCGCGAGCGGCGTCAGCAGCACCCGTCCCGAGAGCTCGCCCCGGTAGCTGCGGGCCCTGCCGCCCTGCACGGTGTCGATGGTGGGGTCGGGCGCGCGGCCCAGCTCCCCGGGGACGGAGAGCGTCACCCGTACCCGCGCGGTGCCGCCCGCGGGGACGTCGACCCGGGCCGGGGCCACCTCGAAGGAGGCGCCGGGCAGTTCGGTGGCCGCCGCGTAGCCGGTGCGGTAACTCAGCGGCGAGTCCGCGTGGTTGCGGACCTCGATGTCCCGTACGAGCGCCGTCGGCCCGCCTACCTCGACCGGCCCGAAGGAGATTCCGACGCCGCCCTCCTCGGTGCCCTCGCCCGCCGCGTAGGCGACGACGGGCGTGCGGACCGCCCGGTCGGCCCGGACCCGGCCGGCCCCGGTGCGCTCGGGCCCGTAGACCGGCCCGCTGTGGTCGTCGCCGAGGTAGGTGTCCGTGGCGGTGTTCATCAGCGCGGCTTTGAGCTGCTCGACCGGCCAGTCCGGGTGCGCGGCGCGGACCAGCGCGGCGAGCCCGGCGACGTGCGGGGCGGCCATGGAGGTGCCGTTCTCGCGCTGGCCGCCGGTGCCGCTGCCGACCAGGGCGGACCAGATGGTCTCGCCGGGGGCCGCCAGGTCGGGCTTGACCACGCCGGGCACGCCGATGCCGCGAGAGGTGAAGTCGGTGAGGGTGTCGGCCCGGGCGGGCTGGTTCTGCGCGACGGAGCCGTGCAGCGGGTTGCCGGGGGCGGCGAGCCGGACCCGGACCGGCCCGGCGGCCGCGGCCTGCCGCAGCCGCTCGCCGTCGGCGTGGGCCAGCAGGACGGCCGGGATGCGGTCGTTGCCCGCGATCTCGGCGAGGTGGTCGGTGTCGGCGGCGTACAGCGCGCCGATCGCTCCGGCGTCGGCGGCGTGGTCGGCGCGCGGGCCGGAGTTGCACGGCCGGTCGGCCTCGCTGGTCTTCCAGGCGAGCAGGGCGATCTTCCCGGCCAGTCGCTGCCGGTCGGCTTCGCTGAAGGCGGTGCAGCCGTCCGACTGGTCGGCGGGCAGGGCGAGTTCGCCGCTGACGTCGGCGGTGGCCCAGCCCCGGTAGCGCTCGCTCCAGTGCGCCGGGACGACTCCGGCCGTGGCGGCGGGGTCGAGCACGGTGATGCCGTCCACGTCGGCGTGCCCGTGGACGGAGGCGGCGACGGTGATCGCCCGGGCGGCGGTGCCGGGGCTGCCGCCGATGCCGTACACGTCGCCCTCGTTGCCCGCGGCCGCGACCACGGCGGTGCCCAGCGCGGCGAGCCGGTCGACGGCCAGTGCGTCGGTGTCGTCGGTGCTGCCGAAGCGGCTGCCGAGCGAGAGGTTGACGACGTCCAGCCGGTCGCCCAGGTCGCCGTCGCCGTCCGGGTCGGCGGCCAGGTCGAGGGCTTGGGCGAGGCGGTCGGTGGAGCCGTCGCAGCCGAACACCCGGATCGCGTACAGCTGGGCGCCGGGGGCGGCGCCGGGGCCGACCTTGAACGAGGCCGGGGCGAGCCCGGGCCCGTACGGACCGGCGTAGGGCCGGCCGTCGGCGGTGACGCCGTACCCGGCCGCGGTGCCGGCGACGTGGGTGCCGTGCCCGTTGCGCACGCAGTCGATCGGGTTGTCGCTGGGGTGCGGCACGGGCTGGTGGTGCGGGGAGGCCGGGTCGGGGTCGTAGTCGTCGCCGACCAGGTCCTTGCCGCCGACCACCTTGGCGTTGGGGAACAGCGCGGGCGGCGCGGGCTTGCCGCGCTCGACCGAGCGGAACGCCTCCTCGCTGCCGGGGCCGCCGAAGTCCGCGTGGGTGTAGTCGATGCCGCTGTCGATGATGCCGATCCGCACGCCCTGCCCGGTGTTGCCGGCGGGCGCGGAGTCACCGGCCCAGACCTGCGGGGCACCGGTCAGCGGGACGGAGTAGGCGTTGTCGCGCCGCTTGTTGACGATCGGGTGGACGGCCCGGACGCCGGGCAGCGCCCGCAGCACGGGCAGCCGGTCGGCGGGAGCACTGACGGCGAGGCCGGTGAGCAGGGTGCGGGTGCGGTAGAGCTCGCGGGCGGCGGGCGCCGCCCGGTGGACGGCCCCGGCGAGCCGGTCGAGCGCGTCCCCGGCACGGCCCCGCTGAGCGGCACCGGCCTGCGCGGCTTCCCGGCGGACGGCCTCCGGGGAGCGCCGCTCCCGCCGGGCCCCGTCGGCGGCGCGCCGCCAGGCGGGGCCGGCCGCCTCGGTGGTGAGTTCGAGCAGGACGGAGGCCGTTCGGCCGGCCCCCGGCGGTCCGGCGGGTGGCGGTCCCGCGGTCGGTGGGCCGCCGGCCGCCGGGGTGGCGGCGAGGACGGCGCTCCCGGCCAGCAGGGCCAGGGTGAGGCCGATCCGGGCGACGGGTCGGCGGACGGGTGGCAGACGCACTGGGCCCTCTCCCCCGGCCGGGGGACTGATCCGCACCGCGTGCCGCTGACGCCCGCCCGCGCGGACGTCGATCACCCTTCCGGGGGCCCCAAATTAGGATGATCGCGCCAGCCCGGGCGAGCAACGTCCCTCGAACGGACCGGGGTTGCACCCTACGGGGTGACATACCGTCAATCCGTTCGGCCCAGTAGGCCGATGAACGCCGCCCGCGGTGCCGCTCAGAGGTGGCCGGTCACACCGCCGTTGTCACGGCGGTCCAGCGAGCGCTGCAGGGCGGCGGCCGCGAAGGTGTTCCGCTCGGCGGACCGGCGGCGACGCGGGGCGCGGACGGAGGTGGCGGCGGGGGCGGGAGTGGCGTGGCGGTCGGCAGTGGAGGGCATACCGGGCTCCTTGGAAGCGGCGCGCTGGAGAACGTGACAAGAGGGTGGAGACGGAGGTGCCGCACGGCGTCCCAAGAGGGGTGGCGGCAGGTGGCGGGAGGGAACGCGCGGGAGCAGGGATCGCCTGCCCGTGAGGGCGCACGCGCACACGGGCCGCAGGCCCTGGCTACAGGGGCGGCACACCGTATGGCTCTTCCACGGTAAGGCCCCGCCCCGGCCGTGTCTGCACGAATACTTGGATTTCCTAGTATCTGAGACGGGACCCACCCGGGAGAACGCAGCAGGGCCCGGACCACCGTACGAACGGCGGTCCGGGCCCTGCTCGGGCCGGAAGGATCAGCCCAGGTCGACCGAGCGCGCGAAGCGGGCGCCGATCTCGGCGGCGATCACCGACAGCACCTCCTGCGGGATCTCGCTGTCCACGGTGATGGAGGCCAGCGCGCCGCCGCCGTCGCGGGCGACCTGCATGCCGGCGATGTTGATGCCGGCGTCGCCGAGGTGGCGGCCGAGCACGCCGACCACGCCGGGACGGTCCTCGTACTTGAAGAAGGCCATGTGGTCGGTGAGCGCCACGTCCACGTCGAAGGCGTCCACGCCGACGATCTTCTGGGTCTGCTTGGGGCCGGCCAGCGTGCCGGAGATGGCGATCTCCTCACCGTTCCCGAGCGTGCCGCGCACGGTGATCACGTTGCGGTGCTCGGGGCTCTCGCTGGAGGTGGTCAGGCGGACCTCGACACCGCGCTCCTGGGCGAACAGCGGGGCGTTGACGTAGGACACCGTCTCCGCCACCACGTCCTCGAACACACCCTTCAGCGCGGACAGTTCGAGCACCTTCACGTCGTGCTGGGTGATCTCGCCGCGGACCTCGACGTCGAGCCGGACGGCCACCTCGCCGGCCAGCGCGGTGAAGATCCGGCCGAGCTTCTCGGCCAGCGGCAGGCCCGGGCGGACGTCCTCGGCGATCACGCCGCCCTGGACGTTCACCGCGTCCGGTACGAGCTCGCCGGCCAGCGCGAGGCGCACCGACCGGGCGACCGCGATGCCGGCCTTCTCCTGCGCCTCGTCGGTGGAGGCGCCCAGGTGCGGGGTGGCGACCACGTTGTCGAAGCCGAACAGCGGGGAGTCGGTGCACGGCTCCTTGGCGTACACGTCCAGGCCCGCGCCGGCCACCCGGCCGTCGCGCAGGGCGCTCGCGAGCGCCTCCTCGTCCACGATGCCGCCGC
The DNA here is from genome assembly GCF_044455625.1 of Kitasatospora sp. NPDC051164. Taxonomy (NCBI): domain Bacteria; kingdom Bacillati; phylum Actinomycetota; class Actinomycetes; order Kitasatosporales; family Streptomycetaceae; genus Kitasatospora; species Kitasatospora sp. NPDC051164. The sequence goes on from NZ_JBITFB010000003.1 coordinate 14,316, forward strand.
GGGCGGCGTTCACGATGCGCACGGTCGGCTTGACCTTGTGCAGCGCCTCGTCGCCGATCAGGCCGATGGTCTCGGGGGTCTTGGGGAGGTGGACGGTGATGAAGTCCGAGGCCTCGAGCAGCTCCTCGAGGGTGACCAGCTTGACGCCCATCTGCGCGGCGCGGGCGGCCTGGATGTAGGGGTCGTACGCGACGATCTTCATCCCGAACGCGGACATCCGCTGGGCGACCAGGACGCCGATCCGGCCGAGGCCGACGACACCGAGGGTCTTCTCGCTGAGCTCGACGCCGGTGTACTTGTTGCGCTTCCACTCGCCCTGCTTGAGCGCGGCGTTGGCCGGCGCGATGTTGCGGGCAACGGAGATCAGCAGGCCGCAGGCGAGTTCGGCGGCGGTGACGATGTTGGAGGTCGGCGCGTTGACGACCATCACACCGGCCTTGGTGGCGGCGGCGACGTCCACGTTGTCCAGGCCGACGCCGGCGCGGGCGACCACCTTGAGCTTGCGGGCGACGGCCAGCGCCTCGGCGTCGACCTTGGTGGCGGAGCGGATCAGGATCGCGTCGACGTCGGCGATCGCGGTGAGCAGCTCGGTACGGTCGGCGCCGTTGCAGTGGCGGATCTCGAAGTCGGGACCGAGGGCGTCGACGGTGGCGGGCGACAGCTCTTCGGCGATCAGAACGACGGCGGTCTTGGATGTCACAGTGCTCACGACAGTGTGTCCTTAACTCTGCGGTTCCCCCGGCACGAAGGTGGCGTGGAAGGGCGGGGGAAGGTGGCATGCCGCGTAGGTAGACGCACGACGCTGTGGGCCTGACGCGCACTCGGAGTGTATCGACGGGCTGGGTGCCAGGCTGCTCCCGTCCGGCGAAATCACTCGGACGAGAGCAGCCTACTTGTACAAGGAAGTTACGAGATCGGGCCGCCGGAACGACCCGGAAATGCTCAGGCCTTGTCGTCGACCCAGCTCATCAGCGAGCGCAGCTTCTTGCCGGTGGTCTCCAGCAGGTGGCCCTCGTCGGCCTTCTTGTACTCGTGGTACTTGGGCAGGCCCGCCTTGTACTCGGCGATCCAGGTGTTGGCGAAGGTGCCGTCCTGGATCTCGGCGAGGACCTTCTTCATCTCGGCCTTGGTGGCGTCGGTGATGATCCGCGGGCCGGTGACGTAGTCGCCCCACTCGGCGGTCTCGGAGACCGACCAGCGCATCTTCTCCAGGCCGCCCTCGTACATCAGGTCGACGATGAGCTTCAGCTCGTGCATGCACTCGAAGTAGGCGATCTCCGGCTGGTAGCCGGCCTCGACCAGGGTCTCGAACCCGGCCTTCACCAGGGCGGCGGTGCCACCGCAGAGGACGGCCTGCTCACCGAACAGGTCGGTCTCGGTCTCCTCGGTGAAGGTCGTCTTGATGACGCCGGCCTTGGTGGCACCCAGGCCCTTGGCGTACGACAGCGCCAGGGCGAAGGCCTTGCCCGAGGCGTCCTGCTCGACGGCGACGATCGCCGGGACGCCGCGGCCCTCCTCGTACTGGCGGCGGACCAGGTGGCCCGGGCCCTTCGGGGCGACCATGCAGACGTCGACGTCCGCCGGGGGCTTGATGAAGCCGTAGCGGATGTTCAGGCCGTGGCCGAAGAACAGGGCGTCGCCGGCCTTCAGGTGCGGGGCGATGTCCGCCGCGTAGACGTCGGCCTGGATCGGGTCCGGGACCAGGATCATGATGACGTCGGCCTCGGCCGCCGCCTCGGCCGGGGTGACGACGCGCAGGCCGGCCTCCTCCGCCTTGGCGCGGGACTTGGACTCCGGCTTCAGGCCGACCCGGACGTCCGCGCCGGAGTCGCGCAGGGACAGCGCGTGGGCGTGGCCCTGGCTGCCGTAGCCGATGACCGCGACCTTGCGGCCCTGGATGATGGACAGGTCGGCGTCGTCTTCGTAGAACAGCTCGGCCACGGGGGCACATCTCCTTGCGTGATGGGTGCCGGGTACGCGGTGCCTACCGTATTCGCACCCGGCGGGGGTATGAGTCTTTGCTCGATGGGTGCCGCGCGTCGGCGCGCCGTCGGAAGGACGGTGGCGGGCGACGGGCGGGCGGGACGCGCGGGTTACGCGCTGCGGTCCAGGGCGCGCAGCGACCGGTCCGTGATCGAACGGGCGCCGCGGCCGATCGCGACCAGGCCGGACTGGACCAACTCCTTGATGCCGTAAGGCTCCAGCATCCGGAGCATGGCCTCCAGCTTGTCCGAGCTGCCGGTGGCCTCGATGGTCACCGCGTCGGGCGACACGTCGACGGTCTTGGCACGGAACAGCTGGACGATCTCGACGATCTGCGACCGGGTCTCGTTGTCGGCGCGGACCTTCACCAGGACCAGTTCCCGCTGGATCGCAGCGGCCTGGTCGAGTTCGACGATCTTTATCACGTTCACGAGCTTGTTGAGCTGCTTGGTGACCTGTTCCAGCGGGAGGTCCTCGACGTTGACCACGATCGTCATCCGGGACACGTCCGGGTGCTCGGTCGGGCCGACGGCGAGGGAGTCGATGTTGAAGCCCCGACGGGAGAACAGCGAGGCGATGCGGGCGAGCACGCCGGGCTTGTTCTCGACCAGGACGGAGAGGGTGTGCTTGGACATGTGGTTCCTCAGTCGCTCTGGATGGGGGCGGTTCAGTCGTCGTCGCCGAAGTCGGGACGGACGCCCTTGGCGAACTGGATCTCGTCGTTGCTGGTCCCGGCCGCGACCATCGGCCAGACCATGGCGTCCTGGTGGACGATGAAGTCGATGACGACCGGGCGGTCGTTGATCTCCATCGCCTGCTTGATGACGGCGTCGAGGTCCTCGGGGCGCTCGCAGCGCAGGCCCACGCAGCCCATCGCCTCGGACAGCAGGACGAAGTCGGGGATCCGGGTGCCCTGGGCCGGCGGCTCGATGCCGTCGTGGCCCGGGCCGGCGTGCAGCACGGTGTTGGAGTAGCGCTGGTTGTAGAACAGCGTCTGCCACTGCCGGACCATGCCCAGCGAGCCGTTGTTGATGACCGCGACCTTGATCGGGATGTCGTTCAGGGCGCACGTGACCAGTTCCTGGTTGGTCATCTGGAAGCAGCCGTCGCCGTCGATGGCCCAGACCGGGGTCTGCGGGCGGCCGGCCTTGGCGCCCATCGCCGCGGGGACGGCGTAGCCCATGGTCCCGGCGCCGCCGGAGTTGAGCCAGGTGCCGGGCTTCTCGAAGCGGATGAACTGCGAGCTCCACATCTGGTGCTGGCCCACGCCCGCCGCGTAGATCGCCTCGGGGCCGACCAGCTTCCCGATCCGCTCGATGACCTGCTGCGGCGAGAGCTCGCCGCTCGGGGCCGGCTCGTAGCCGATCGGGTAGGTCGTCTTCCACTCGTCGAGCTTCTCCCACCACTCGGCGTAGTCGCCCTTGTGGCCGGCGTCGAACTCGGCCTGGACGGCGACGATCAGGTCGGCGAGCACCTCGCGGGCGTCGCCGACGATCGGCACGTCGGCCGGGCGGTTCTTGCCGATCTCGGCCGGGTCGATGTCGGCGTGGACGACCTTGGCGTACGGGGCGAAGCCGTCCAGCTTGCCGGTGACGCGGTCGTCGAAGCGGGCGCCGAGGGTGAACAGCAGGTCGGACTTCTGCAGGGCGGTGACGGCCGGGACGGAGCCGTGCATGCCGGGCATGCCCAGGTGCTGCGGGTGGCTGTCCGGGAAGGCGCCGAGCGCCATCAGGGTGGTGACCACCGGGGCGCCGGTCAGCTCGGCGAGGATCCGCAGCTCGGCGGTGGCCTGCGCCTTGATGACGCCGCCGCCGACGTAGAGCACCGGGCGCTTCGCGCCGACCAGCAGCTTCGCGGCCTCGCGGATCTGCTTGGCGTGCGGCTTGGTGACCGGGCGGTAGCCGGGCAGGGCGGTCTCGACCGGCCAGCGGAACGTGGTGGTCGCCTGCAGCGCGTCCTTGGCGATGTCGACCAGGACCGGGCCGGGGCGGCCGGTGGCGGCGATGTGGAACGCCTCGGCGATCACCCGAGGGATCTCGGCGGGGTCGGTGACCAGGTAGTTGTGCTTGGTGATCGGCATCGTGATGCCGCAGATGTCCGCCTCCTGGAAGGCGTCGGTGCCGATCGCCTTGGAGGAGACCTGGCCGGTGATGGCGACGATCGGCACGGAGTCCATGTAGGCGTCGGCGATCGGGGTGACCAGGTTGGTCGCGCCCGGGCCGGAGGTGGCCATGCAGACCCCGACCCGGCCGGTGGCCTGGGCGTATCCGGTGGCGGCGTGGCCGGCGCCCTGCTCGTGGCGGACCAGGATGTGGCGCACCTTGGCGGAGTCCATCAGCGGGTCGTACGCGGGAAGGATGGCCCCGCCCGGAATGCCGAAGACGGTGTCCGCGCCTACGGCCTCCAGCGAGCGGATGAGCGACTGGGCGCCGGTCATGGTCTCGACGACGTGCTGGGGAGCGTTGGCGGCCGGGTTGTCCCCGCGGCGGGGGGATGCGGCGTGCTCGGTCATCTGCCTGTCTCTTCTCGGGTTTTGCCGACCCGGCTGCGGGCCCCGGTGCTGCGAGGTGGGGTCCCGGTCCGGGTCGATCGCCGGCTCTGCCTCAATCGTCCCGCTCATTCCGACGAGTCGGAGGTTCTCGGGGGGTCGAGGCCAGGGGTCTTGCGGGGTGGAACAGCGTCAGTGCAACAAAAAACCCCTCGTGCCCAAGGGCATGCGAGGGGTGGCGCGTCGGTCTGTCACGAGCAGGGCGAGCGAGCCCTGTCAGCCGACGCGCCCGCCAAGTACGAGAATTCGGGTGCGCATGGCAACGACCATCCTCCCGTCCAGGGTGGCGTGTCAAGCAGGTGGGATGACCGTCTCGCCATGCGGACCACCTGCCGGACCAGTAGCGGCCCGGTGTTCGGGCAGGTCAGCGCCCCCGTGGTGACGTACGACACGTCCCGGCGCGGAGTCCGGGCGGCCACTCGTCCGGGTGTCGGCGGCCGGGTATCCGCGCCGGGCGGACAGCGGGCCGAGCGGCTTCGGCAGCGGGTAGCCGCGGCGGGCCAGCGCGCGGCGCAGCCGGGGTTCGTCCAGCGTCGGTGCGAAGGCCGAGCCCTGGGCCTGCCCGCAGGCCAGCTCCTGCAGCACGGCGACCTGGCGGGGCAGGTCCACCCCCTCGGCGGCGGTGGCCATCCCGAGGTCGCGGCCGAGCCGCAGGGCGTGCCCGGCGAGCGTGCGGGCGAGCGAGGACTCGCCCAGGTCCTGGACCAGGGTGCGGTCCAGCTTGAGGCCGTCCAGGGGCAGCCGGGCGAGGGCGCCGAGCGAGCCGCTGCCGGCGCCGTAGCCGGCCAGCCAGGTGGAGACGCCGAGCCGGCGCAGCGCGGCCAGCCGGCGGCCGAGTTCGTCGGCGAGCGAGTCCGGTCCCATCCGGGCCACCTCGATCACCAGCTCGCCGGCCGGCAGGCCGCTGTCGCGCAGCGCGGCGGCCACCGTCTCGTACAGCCCGGGCGAGCAGAGCCGCTCGGCGGAGAGCCGGACGGCCACCGGGACGGGCTCCGGTACGCCTCGGCCGCGGCCGAGGCCGCGCCGGGCGGCGGCCGCGGTGACCGCCTCGTGGACCAGCCAGCGGGAGAACCGGGTGGACGCGTCGCCGTGCTCGGTGGAGCGCAGGAACTCGGCCGGGGTGAGCAGCAGGCCGCCCGCCGAGCGCCAGCGGGCCTGCGCCTCGACACCGGCCACGGTGCCGTCGGCGAGGTCCACCACGGGCTGGTGGAGCAGGGTGAAGCCGCCTTCCCGGACGGCCAGTCTCAGCCGTTCCTCCAGCTCGGTGCGGCGCTCCAGGTCGGCCCGCATCGCGGGGGTGTAGAGCACCACGCGGCCCTTGCCCTCGGACTTGGCCCGGTACATCGCGAGGTCGGCGTTGCGCATCAGTTCGTCGGCGGCGGCTCTGGGGTCGCCGGCCGGGCCGCGCTCGGGGGTGCCGAAGGAGATGCCGATGCTCGCGGCGACGCCGAGTTCGGCACCGCCGATCCAGTACGGCTCGGAGAGCGCGACGCGCAGCCGTTCGGCCAGCTCCTGGACCTGGAGGCGGCCGAGCGGGCCGCAGACCAGCGCGGCGAACTCGTCGCCGCCGAACCGGGCCACGGTGTCCCCGCAGCGGACGGCGCCCTGCAGCCGGCGGGCGGCCTGCACCAGCAGCTCGTCGCCGACCTGGTGCCCGGCGGAGTCGTTGACCGCCTTGAAGCCGTCCAGGTCGAGGAAGAGCACGGCGATCCCGGCGCCCGCCTCGCCCTGCTGGCCGCGGGCGCCGAGGGCGGCCCGCAGGCGCTGGGTGAACAGGGCCCGGTTGGGCAGGTCGGTGAGCGGGTCGTGGAAGGCGTTGTGCTGCAACTGGGCCTGGAGCATGACGCGTTCGGTGACGTCCCGGCTGTTGAGCAGCAGCCCGTCGCGGTGCCGGCTGACCGTGGACTCGACGTGCAGCCACTCGCCGCCGCCGGAGCTGATCCGGCACTCCACCCGGGCGGAGGGTTCGGCGGTGCCGGGGACGCGGTGGGCGGTGAGCCGGACCCGCGCGAGGTAGCGGCGGACCTCGGAGAGCACCCGGTCCACGTCCTCGGGGTGGACGAGGTCCAACAGGTTGCCGCCGACCAGCTCCTCCGGGTCCCGCCCGTACACGCCGAGCGCGGCCGGGGAGACGTAGGAGAGCACGCCGTTGGCCCCGGCGATCATGATGACGTCGCTGGAGCCCTGCACCAGGGAGCGGAAGTGCGCCTCCTTGTGGGCGAGTTCCTGGGCCAGCGACAGGTTGTCGAGCAGCATCACGCCTTGCCTGAGGATCAGCGCCAGCCCGACGGTGCACGCGGCCGCGGCCACCACGCGGTCCAACGCACGCCCGCCGAGGGCGTTGTAGAGGATGCCGGCGGTGCAGACCGCGGCGGCCGCGTACGGGGTGAGCACGCTGAAGGTGGTGGCCACCCGGCGGCGCGGCAGGCCGCCGGCCGAAGGGTGCTCGCGCAGTGGGCGGCGCCAGCGCTGGGACCACGGCGCCCAGGCCAGCAGCAGGCTGCCGGAGAACCAGCCGGCGTCCAGCAGTTCGCCGGAGTGGTAGCTGCTGCGCAGCTCCGGGGAGGTGAACAGGGCGTCGCACAGCACGGTGACGGCGAGCGCCAGCATCGCGGTGTGCACCGCCGCCCGGTTGCCGTCCCGGCCGCCGAAGCGCAGCCCGACCACCAGGCTGACCAGCAGGATGTCCAGCACCGGGTAGGCCAGGTTGAGGGCCAGCCGCAGCGGGGAGCCGTCCTCGCCGGCCGCGATCCGGCCGAGCGCCAGGCTCCAGCTGAGGGTGAACAGCGAGCCGGCGATCAGCCAGCCGTCGAGCAGCAGGCAGAGCCAGCCGGCCGCGGAGCGCGGGCGCTGGGCGAGCACCAGGACGCCGGTGATGGCGAGCGGGGCGAACAGCAGGAAGGCGTACTCGGCGAGCGAGTCCTGCGGCAGCGGGGTGCGCACGACCAGCTCGTACCAGCCCCAGGTGCCGTTGCCGAAGGCGACCATGAGCGAGGAGAGGCCGAACAGCAGCCAGGCCGGGCGGGCGTGCCCGCCGACCGTGCAGCCGTACACCAGGCAGGACAGCGCAGCCGCCAGGGCCGCCGCGGCCAGGCCGAAGTCGCCCATGAAGATGGACAGTCGGCGGGATCCCCAGCCGGCGGCGGCGCCCATGGCGTAGGCCAGGCAGAGTGCGCCCAGGACGAGCCCGGGCAGCGTGCGGCTCTCCAGGAGCCGGCGCAGCGGGCCGCGCCGGGCGGGCGCGGGCATGTCGACGGCGGACGTGTCGGCGGGCGGCGCGCCCGGGCGTCCGGCTCCGGGCAACACCGTATCGGTGGAGCTCACTCGGCCTCTCCCCCTCCGGCCCGGGGCCTCGCGCCCCGGCCACGGGCCACCGGACGCGCACCTCTCGGCCGTACGCGGTGACCTGGCGCCCCGTCAGGACGGTGGCCCAGGGGGTGGGCGGCCTGCCGGTCGCCGCACCGCACCGATGCTCCCAAAATGGACCCTACACCAAATCCGTCACTCAATGACACACACACTCAACTTAGAGTAATGGCGCAAGGGTGGGGAAATGCCCTCGATTCCGACGGATCGGCCCGGTTGGCGGCGGCGCGCGGGCGGGGGCTCACGCGGCGCGCACGGGATCACACGGGAGCACACGGCAGCGCCCCGCGGCCGGGACCGGACCTCGAGCGGTCCGGCCCCGGCGGCGGGGCCGGGTCTCAACGGCCGGACGGTGCCGGATCGTCCGGGAACAGCCGCAACCGGTGCGCCAGCGCGGCCGCCTCGCCCCGGCCGCCGACCGCGAGCTTGCCCAGGATGTTGGAGACGTGCACGCTTGCGGTCTTCGGAGAGATGTACAGCTCCTCGGCGATCTGCCGGTTGGTCCAGCCACGCGCGAGCAATCGGAGCACGTCCCGCTCACGGGGGGTGAGGTTGAAGGAGTCCCCGACGGACGCGGCCGGAGCCGGCTCCGCCGCCGCCCGCTCGGCGGGGGCCAGGCTCAGCCCGGCCCGCTCGGCGAGGCCCGCGATCTGCGCCCCCAGCGTCCGGTCGTCCCGTACGGCCGCCAGTTCGGCCGCCTCGCGCAGCAGTTCGGCCCCGGCCTCGCGCCGCCCGGCCAGCACCTCGGCCTCGGCGGCCCGCAGCAGGGCGAGCGCCAGCGGGAACGGCAGGCCGGTCGGCCGCAGCGCCTCGAGCGCGGCGCCCCACAGCGCGGGGGTGTCGGCGCCCTCGGCGCGGGCCAGTTCGGCCTCCAGCAGCCGGGCCCAGCCATGGTGCAGCGGCGCCCTGGGCCGCAGCACGGCGGCCGCCTCCCGGATCGCGGCCAGCGCCTCGGCCCGGCCCGCCGCGGCCTGCGGCAGGCCCCGGATGTCCGCCTCCACCCCGGCGGCCTCGGCCAGCAGCGGGTAGACGTCGGACTCGTGGCCCAGCCGTCCGCCCTCCGCCAGCGCGGCGAGCAGTTCGGCCCGGGCCTCCAGCGGTCGGCCGCCGAGCGCGGCGAGCCGCACCGCCAGGCGGCTGATCGGCACGCTGTGCTGGACCTGGCCGACCCGGTTGGCCGACCGGGCCTGCGCCAGCATGGTCGCCGCGGTGGGCAGGTCGCCCTGCAGCAGGGCGAGTTCGCCGCGCATCCGGTCCAGGAACTCGGCGTGGGTACCGCTCAGACTGGTCAGCTCGCAGGCGGCGAGCACCTCGGCGGCCTCCCCGACCCGCCCGAGGTCGGTCAGCGCCTCGACCAGGTTGCCGGTCAGGATGGTGCCGACGTTGCGCAGCAGGCCGTTGCCGTCCGCGAACTCCAGGCCCTCGCGGGCCAGCCGGACGGCGTCCTCGGCCCGGCCCAGCCCGCGCTGCATGCTGGCCAGGTTGTTGATGCCGCGCAGCAGCAGGTCGGGCACGCCCAGCCGGCGGGCCCGCTCGACCGCCCCGGCGAGCTCGGCCAGCCCGCCCTCGGCGTCGCCGTGCACGTCGTAGCGCAGGCCGCCGAGGGTCATCCGGGCGTGCACCTCGACCGCGTGCGCGCCGACCTGCTCGGCGATCCGGATCGCCCGCTCGGCGAGTTCGAGGTGCTCGGGCCCGGGCTGCTTGAGCATCGCCGAGCCGGCACCGAGCGCGAGCACCTCGGCCTGCACGGCGGACGGCGGCAGCGGTTCCACCAGCCGCAGCGCGTGGCCGATCTCCGCCTCGTCGCCGGAGCGGCGCAGGCTGCCCAGCATCCGGGCCCGGTTGATCCGGAACCAGGCCGCGCGCACCGGGTGCACCGTCTCGTCGACCAGCCGCACCCCGCGCTTGGCCAGGCTCAGGCCGCGCTCGCGGTCGCCGCAGCGCCGGGCCGCGACCACCGCCTCGGCCAGCACGTCCTCCAGCTGGATCCGGTCGCACTCCTCGTCGGCGGCGCTGTGGTCGCAGGAGCCCGGCGGGTAGGTCTCGGCCCAGTCGTACGGGCGCAGGGTGTGCGCCAGCACCTCCTCGGAGACCATGTCCCACAGCTCCAGGGCCCGTTCCAGCATGCCCAGCTGCTCGGCGAAGGCGTTGCGGCGGCGGGCCGCGCGGGCGGCCTCCAGGGCGGTCGGCAGGGCGCGGGCCGGGTCGTGCGCGTGGTACCAGTAGTTGGCCAGCCGGGCGGGCAGCGCGTCGCAGGAGACCAGTTGCGGCTGGGCCTCCACGGCGAGCGCGAACTTGCGGTTGATCCGGTGGCGTTCGCCGGGCAGCAGGTCGTCCGAAACCGCCTCGCGGACTAGCGCGTGCCGGAACCGGTAGCCCTCGCCCTCGCTGTCCGGACGCAGGATGTTGGCGCCGACGGCCGACCGCAGCGCCTCGATCAGCGCCTCCTCGTCGTCGTCCAGGACGGCGGCCAGCAGGGCGTGTTCGACGTGCGAGCCGCCCTCGGCGGCGATCCGCACCACCCGTTGGGCCTCCTCGTCCAGGCCCTCGACCCGCACCAGCAGGATGTCCCGCAGCGAGTCGGTCAGCCCGGCGCCGCAGCCGTCCTCGAAGGCGGTGGCCAGCTCCTCGACGAAGAAGGGGTTGCCCTCCGAGCGGCGGTGGATCCGGTCCACCAGCTGGCGGTCGGGGGTGGCGGTGCCGAGGATCCCGGCCAGCTGGGCGGCCACCTCGCGGCGGACGAACCGCGCCAACTCCAGCCGCTGGACGGTGCGCAGCCGATCGAGCTCGGCGAGGAAGGGGCGCAGCGGGTGCCGGCGGTGCAGGTCGTCGCTGCGGTAGGTGGCGACCAGCAGCACCCGGGAGCGGTGCAGGGTGCGCACCAGGAAGGCGAGCAGCTCGCGGGTGGAGCGGTCGGACCAGTGCAGGTCCTCGACGGCGAGGACGAGGGTACGCTCCGCGCCGAGCCGTTCGAACAGCCTCGCGGTGTGCTCGAACAGCCGGGCCCGGCCGTACTCGTCGTTGGGTTCGCCGTCGGCCTCGCCGAACTCGGAGATCAGGCGGGCGAGATGGCCCTCGCTGCCGGCCGCCGCGGCCTCGAACTCGGCGCCCAGTGAGCGGTGCAGCCGGCGTAGTGCGGCGGCCAGCGGCGCGTAGGGCAGGCCCTCGGCGCCGACCTCCAGACAGCTGCCGAGCGAGGTGACCGCGCCCCGGTCGGCGGCACGCTGCAGGAACTCCTCCAGCAGCCGGGTCTTGCCGACGCCGGCCTCGCCGCCGATCAGCACGGCCTGCGGGCTGCCGGTGCCCGCCCGGCGCAGCGCGTCGGTCAGTTCGGTGATCTCGCTGCCACGGCCGACGAAGACGGGGCTGACCGATATCTGCTGCATGGAGGCGAGCATGCCATAGCCGGTGGGGACCGGCCGAGGGGTTATCTCCCCTGGCGAACGCCCGGAGGGGGAGACGCTCACTCGCAGCGTCTCCCCCTCCGTAACTCCGTCGGCACCGCCCTGGTGCCGCACCGTCAGCATTCGGGCTGACGCACGGGGCGCCGCTGGAAGCGGGTGGCCACCGGACGCTGCCGCAGGCGGCGTGCCTCCTTGGCCTCGCGCACCAGGCGCTCGTGCTCGGCGCGGGCCACGAGCTCGTGGGCGTGTTGCTGGAAGGTCTGGTACTCGATCACTTCGGGTCCCCTTTGTGGGTTCTCACTGCTGTCTTGCTGACAGGTAAGAGCTTCCTCTCCCAGTGGGGGGTGCGGCATCGGGAGCGTGCCCGATCTTCGGGGGCCCGGAGGCCTTAGATCGGGCGCCAGGAAAGGTTTAAGGCCCGGTCTCACCCCATTACGGGGGTGAGACCGGGCCTTAGACCTTACTTAGAGGGCCTTAGATGCCTTAGGCGCCTTAGGAAGGAAGGGTCGACAGCCTAGGTGCCCTGGGAAGAAGCCGCTCAGGCGGAGCCGCCCGGCTTCTCCAGGCTGTGCTTACTGTCCTTCCACGCCCAGCTTCTCGAGGATCAGGTCCTTCACGCGGGCGGCGTCGGCCTGGCCGCGGGTGGCCTTCATGACCGCGCCGACCAGCGCGCCCACGGCCTGGATCTTGCCGTCGCGGATCTTGGCGGCAATCCCCTCGTTCTCGGCGATCGCCTGGTCGACGGCGGCGCCCAGCGCGGAGTCGTCCGAGACCACGGCCAGGCCGCGCTTCTCGACGATCTCGTCCGGCTCGCCCTCGCCGGCCAGCACGCCCTCGATGACCTGGCGGGCCAGCTTGTCGTTCAGCTTGCCCTCGGCGACCAGCGCGGCGACCCGGGCGACCTGCACCGGGGTGATCGGCTGCTCGCTCAGCTCGGTGCCGGTCTCGTTGGCGCGGCGGGCCAGCTCGCCCATCCACCACTTGCGGGCCTGGTCGGCCGGGGCACCGGCCGCGATGGTCTCCTGGATCGGCCCCACCGCACCGGCGTTGAGGACGGACTGCATGTCCTTGTCGGACAGCCCCCACTCGGCCTGCAGCCGGGCGCGGCGCACCCGCGGCAGCTCGGGCAGGGCGGCGCGCAGCTCCTCGACCCACGCGCGGGCGGGGGCCACCGGCACCAGGTCCGGCTCGGGGAAGTAGCGGTAGTCCTCGGCGTTGTCCTTGATCCGGCCCGAGGTGGTGCTGCCGTCGTCCTCGTGGAAGTGACGGGTCTCCTGGACGATGGTGCCGCCGTCGCTCAGCACGGTGGCGTGCCGCCGGATCTCGTACCGGGCGGCCCGCTCCACGCTGCGCAGCGAGTTGACGTTCTTGGTCTCCGAGCGGGTGCCGAACTTCTCGGTGCCGTTCGGGCGCAGCGACAGGTTGACGTCGCAGCGCATCTGGCCCTTGTCCATCCGGGCCTCGGAGACGCCGAGGGAGCGGATGACCTCGCGCAGCTCGGCGACGTACGCCTTGGCGACCTCGGGGGCGCGCTCGCCGGCCCCCTCGATCGGCTTGGTGACGATCTCGATCAGCGGGATGCCGGCCCGGTTGTAGTCGAGCAGCGAGTGGGTGGCGCCGTGGATGCGGCCGGTCGCGCCACCGACGTGGCTGGACTTGCCGGTGTCCTCCTCCATGTGGGCGCGCTCGATCTCCACGCGGAAGGTCGAGCCGTCCTCGAGCTGCACGTCGAGGTAGCCGTTGAAGGCGATCGGCTCGTCGTACTGCGAGGTCTGGAAGTTCTTGGGCATGTCCGGGTAGAAGTAGTTCTTCCGGGCGAACCGGCACCACTCGGCGATGTCGCAGTTCAGCGCCAGGCCGATCTTGACGGCCGACTCCACGCCGACCGCGTTGACCACCGGCAGCGAGCCCGGCAGGCCCAGGCAGGTCGGGCAGGTCTGGCTGTTCGGCTCGGCGCCCAGCTCGGTCGAGCAGCCGCAGAACATCTTGGTCTTGGTACCGAGCTCGACGTGGACCTCAAGGCCCATCACCGGGTCGTACGACGCCAGAGCGTCCTCGTAGGAGACCAGGGTCATGACGCTCACAGCGTCCCTTCTCAACTAAAGACTCGGGAGGTACGGGCCCGGCCGCCGCTCGCGCGGGGCCGGGCCTGGGCGCTCGGCTCAGCCCAGCAGCACGTCGTCGGAGCCCAGCCGGCGCAGCTCGCGCACCAGCAGGGCGGTGCCGGTGATCAGCGCGGCGGCACCGACCAGGGCGTTGACCAGCTTGAGGGTGTCGCTCTCCTCGCGGGCCTTGCGGACGTCCTTGGCGATGGAGACCGCGCCGAAGGCGCTGGTGCCGATGGACAGCCACAGGCCGGGCTTCGAGTGCTTGAAGCCCTTCAAAGAAGTCGACTGGGCCTTCGCCTTCTCGATCTTGCTCACAGTGCCGGTGCCTCCTCCAGCAGGGTGTGCCCCCACTTGTCGTTGAGTGCGGCCTCGACGGCGCCGCCCACGCGGTACAGGCGGTCGTCCGCCATCGCGGGTGCGATGATCTGCAGGCCGACCGGGAGATTGTCCTCCGGCGCCAGGCCGACCGGCAGCGACATGGCCGCGTTGCCCGCCAGGTTCGACGGAATCGTGCACAGGTCGGCCAGGTACATCGCCATCGGGTCGTCGGCGCGCTCGCCGATCGGGAAGGCGGTGGTCGGCGTGGTCGGCGAGACCAGCACGTCCACGCCGGCGAAGGCCGCGTCGAAGTCCCGCGAGATGAGCGTGCGGACCTTCTGGGCCGAGCCGTAGTAGGCGTCGTAGTAGCCCGAGGAGAGGGCGTAGGTGCCCAGGATGATGCGGCGCTTGACCTCGTCGCCGAAGCCGGCCTCACGGGTCAGCGCGGTGACCTCCTCGGCCGAGCGGGTGCCGTCGTCGCCGACCCGCAGGCCGTAGCGCATCGCGTCGAAGCGGGCCAGGTTGGAGGAGCACTCGCTCGGCGCGATCAGGTAGTACGCCGGCAGCGCCAGGGTGAACGACGGGCAGGAGACCTCGACGACCTCGGCGCCCAGCTCGCGCAGCAGCTCCACCGACTCGTTGAAGCGCTCCATCACGCCGGCCTGGTAGCCCTCGCCGGCGAACTCCTTGACGACGCCGATCCGCATGCCGCGGACGTCGCGCATCTTCGCGGCCTCGACCACGGCCGGGACCGGCGCGTCGATCGAGGTGGAGTCCAGCGGGTCGTGCCCGGCGATGGCCTCGTGCAGCAGCGCCGCGTCCAGCACGGTGCGGGCGCACGGGCCGCCCTGGTCCAGGCTGCTGGAGAAGGCGACCAGGCCGTAGCGGGATACCGAGCCGTAGGTCGGCTTGACGCCGACGGTGCCGGTGACGGCGCCGGGCTGGCGGATCGAGCCGCCGGTGTCGGTGCCGATCGCCAGCGGGGCCTCGAAGGCGGCCAGCGCGGCGGCCGAACCGCCGCCGGAGCCGCCGGGGATGCGGGTGAGGTCCCACGGGTTGCCGGTCGGGCCGTAGGCGGAGTTCTCGGTGGAGGAGCCCATCGCGAACTCGTCCATGTTGGTCTTGCCGAGGATGACGACGCCGGCGTCCTTGAGACGGGAGGTCAGCGTGGCGTCGTACGGCGGGATCCAGCCCTCGAGCATCTTGGAGCCGCAGGTGGTGGGGACGCCCTTGGTGGTGAAGACGTCCTTCAGCGCGAGCGGGACGCCGGCCAGCGGGCCCAGCTCCTCGCCCTTGGCGCGCTTCTCGTCGACGGCCTTGGCGGCGGCCAGCGCGCCCTCGGTGTCGACGTGCAGGAAGGCGTTGACCTTCTTGTCGACGGCCTCGATGCGGTCCAGGTGCGCCTGCGCGACCTCGACGGCGGACACCTCGCCCTTGGCGATGGCGCCCGCGGTCTCGGCGGCGGTGTAGCGAATCAGCTCGGTCATCTCGGTCAGTCCTCCCCGAGGATCTGCGGCACACGGAAACGCTGCTCTTCGGCGGCGGGGGCGCCGGACAGCGCCTGCTCCGGGGTGAGCGAGGGCCGCACCTCGTCCGCGCGCATGACGTTGGTCAGCGGCAGCGGGTGGGAGGTCGGCGGGACGTCCTGTCCGGCGACCTCGGAAACGCGGGCGACCGCGCCGATGATCACGTCGAGCTGCTCGGCGAAGTGGTCCAGCTCTTCGGGCTTCAGCTCAAGACGCGACAGCCGGGCGAGGTGGGCGACCTCCTCGCGCGTGATGCCAGGCATGCAGCGATCCTCAGGGTGAGTTCTGGTGAGACCCGGCGGTGCCTTGCGGGCGGTGCCGGGCCCGGGCAGGAGCAGCCGGGTTCGGCGCTCCGTCCTCATGGTCTTTGGACCCATCCTATGGGGCCCGGCCCGGCCACCGGCCAACGAGTGAGCCGCGGCGCCCGTCACCGCCGAGCCGGCGCCCCCACCGCCGCGTCCGTCACTGCGACCGGAAGCGGGCCCAACTCTGCGCGCTCGGCGCCTTGATCTCCATCTGCGCGGCCTGCGCCGCCTGGACCACCGGCGGCAGCACGGGGGGCATCACCGGCGGCAGCACGGGCGGGAGCGTCGGCGGCAGCACGGGCGGCATGGCCGGCTGGACGACCGGTTTGCCCTGGACCGGCATGCCCTGGACCGACTGGAAGCCGGCGCGCAGCTGGGGCGGCGCGCCCAGTCGCTCCACCGGCGGGGCGCCGGTGCGGTGCACCAGCAGCCAGGCGGTGGCCTGCTCGGCCGGCATCGCGGCCGACACCAGCCAGCCCTGGACGGCGTCCACGCCCATGCAGTGCAGCCGCTCCCAGGTCTCGTCGTCCTCGACGCCCTCGGCGACCACGGTCAGGCCCAGCGAGTGGGCGAGCTCCACCGAGCAGCGCACCACCGCCGCGTCGTGGTCGTCGATGACCATGCGGGAGACGAAGGAGCGGTCGATCTTCAGCTCGCCGACGGGCAGGCTGCGCAGCCGCACCAGCGAGGAGTGCCCGGTGCCGAAGTCGTCCAGGGACATCCCGACGCCGTAGCCGCGCAGTTCGGCGAGGGTGTCGGCGGCCCGCCGGGAGTCGTCCAGCAGCAGCCGCTCGGTGATCTCCAGCTGGAGCGCGTGGGCCGGCACCTGGTGGCGCACGAGGTGGCCGGCGACGCGCTGGGCGAAGCCGGGGTTGAGCACGTCCCGCGGCGAGACGTTGACCGCGACCTGCACCTGCAGCCCCTGGTCGCGCCAGTAGGCGAGCTGGCCGACCGCGGCCTCCAGCACGTAGTCGGTGAGCCGGGGCATCAGGCCGCTGGACTCGGCGAGCCCGACGAACTCGTCCGGCGAGACCCGGCCCTGGCCGGGGCGGTCCCAGCGCAGCAGGGCCTCCAGGCCGACCACCCGGCCGTCGAAGGCCACTTTCGGCTGGTAGTGCAGCTGTACCTCGCCGGTCTCCAGGGCCCGGCGCAGGTCCCCGAGCAGTCCGATCCGGTAGGGGGTGTCGGCGTCCTGGGTCTCGTCGTACTGGGCGACGCCGCTGCAGCCGCGCTGGGCGTGGCCCATCGCGACGTCGGCGCGGCGCAGCAGCGACTCGGCGTCCTGGGCGTGCTGCGGGTAGACGCAGACGCCGGCGCTGGCCTCCAGGACGAGCAGCAGCCCGTCCAGCCGGATCGGGGCGGCCAGTTCGGCGATCAGTGCCTTGGCGACCCGTTCCAGGCTGTCCGGGCAGTTGATGCCGGGCAGCAGGACGGCGAACTCGTCGCCGCCCATCCGGGCCACCATCGGGCGGCCGCGCCGGTAGTGCCGGGGCAGCCCGGCGAAGACGTCGTCGATGGACTCCCGGGTGGCGCTGCCGGCCGGTCCGCCGGAGCGCAGCGCGCGGTGCAGTCGGCGGGAGATGTGAACCAGCAGGCGGTCACCGGCCGTATGACCAAGTGTGTCATTGAGTGATCGGAAGCGGTCGAGGTCAAGCAGGATGAGACCGACGCTGAAGCCCGGGTCGCATTCGGCGATCGCCTCCTGGGCGGCCAGTAGGAGGGCCTGACGGTTGGGCAGGTCCGTCAGCGGGTCGGTCAGTTGGTCGCGGGCGCGGTCCCGGGCGATCCGCCAGGCCGCGATCAGCACGGCCAGGGGCACCGCGAACAGCGGCAGCAGCTCGGGTTCGTACCGGTAGACCAGGACGGCCAGCGGGATGAGCGGCGCAGCTCCGGCCAGCAGCACGCCGAGCAGCAGGACCGCACCTGCCACCCCCTGCGGCGGGCGTGTGGGCGCACCGCCGGTCGTACGATCCATAAGCCCTGTCCTCCGTCGGGCCCGCCCCGTCAGGCCGCCTTACGGTGAGGCACCGTGCCGGTACCGACAGCTGCCGGGCATGGAGCGACCCCGAGGAGCACCGGCACAGCCGGTGCCCCCACCCCTGCTGACATTCTGTTGCGTTCCAGGGTATGCCGGGGTCCACCCGGTGGGCAGACTTTCGGACAACCGGAAACGCGCTGACCCGCCCGAGTGTCACACAGTGACACAATGCCCGCTTTCACTGCACGGCACCCGGTGACGTTGCATCAGGACGATAACAACACGGATTCGGCCACCCGCCGCTCGGGTCGGCCCCGGGTCAGCCCTCGGCGGGCGCCTCCGACGGCTCGGCGGCCTCCTCCGGCTCCGGAAGTCCCAGGTGGGCGCGGGCGGCGGCCGGTCCGCCGGCCAGCAGTGCGGCGAAGCCCGCGTCGTCCAGGACCGGCAGTCCAAGCTGAACAGCCTTGTCGTACTTGGACCCTGGGTTGTCACCAGCGACCACAAAATCGGTCTTCTTCGAAACCGAACCGGTCACCTTCGCTCCGCGCGAGGTCAGCGCCTCCTTGGCGCCGTCCCGGGTGTGGCCGGCCAGGGTGCCCGTCACCACGACGGTCAGACCCTCCAGCGGGCGCTCCGCCTCCTCCTCGTCCGCGAACTCCTCGACGAAGCGGACACCCGCGGCACGCCACTTCTCCAGGATCTGCCGGTGCCAGTCCTCCTGGTACCACTCGACCACCGACCGGGCGATGATCGGCCCGACCCCCTCGACCGCGGCCAGCTCCTCCTCGGTGGCCGAGAAGATCCGGTCCAGGTCGCGGAACTCCCGGGCCAGCTCCTGGGCCGCGACCGGCCCCACATGCCGGATCGAGAGACCGTTGAGGAACCGCCAGAGCGGACGTTCCTTCACCTTCTCCAGGTTCTCCAGCAGGATTGCGGCGGTCTTCTTGGGCTCGCCCTTCTGGTTGGCGAAGAAGGTGGCCTTCTTCTCCTTGCCGGTCCGGTCGTCCAGCTTGGGCATGCCGGTCTTCTGGTCGCGCACCAGCACCTGGATCGGCAGCAGCTGCTCCATCGTCAGCCCGAAGATGTCGCCCTCGTCCCGCACCGGCGCCTCCGTCGGCTCCAGCGGCTGCGTCAGCGCGGTGGCCGCGACGTAGCCGAGGCCCTCGACGTCCAGCGAGGAACGGCCGCCCAGGAAGGCGATCCGCTCCCGGATCTGCGCCGGGCAGAACTGGGCGTTGGGGCAGCGCAGATCGATGTCCCCCTCGGCCATCGGGCGCAGCTCCGCCCCGCACTCGTGGCAGTGCGAGGGCATCACGAACTCCTGCTCGGTGCCGTCCCGCAGGTTCTCCACCGGGCCGAGGATCTCCGGGATCACGTCACCGGCCTTGCGCAGCACGATCGTGTCGCCCAGCAGCACGCCCTTGGCCTTGACGACCTGCTGGTTGTGCAGCGTCGCGTACTGCACCATCGAACCGGCCACCTTCACCGGCTCTGCCAGCACCGCGAACGGCGTCGCCCGGCCGGTGCGGCCGATGCCGACGCGGATCTGGGCGAGCCTGCCGGTGACCTCCTCCGGCGGGTACTTCCAGGCGATCGCCCAGCGCGGGGACTTGGAGGTGGCGCCGAGCCGGCCCTGCAGGGCGATCTCGTCCACCTTGACCACGACGCCGTCGATCTCGTGCTCGACCGAGTGCCGCTGCTCGCCGAAGTGCCCGATGAAGGCCCGCACCTCGTCGAGGGTCTTCACCACCTTGTTGTGCCGGGCGGTCGGCAGGCCCCAGTCGTGCAGCAGTCGGTAGGCGTGCGACTGGTTGTCGATGTCGAAGCCGATCCGGGCGCCGATGCCGTGCACCACCATGTGCAGCGGGCGGGAAGCGGTGACCAGCGGGTCCTTCTGGCGCAGCGAACCGGCGGCGGCGTTGCGGGGGTTCATGAACAGCCGGATCATCGCCCGGGGCCGCTTGCCCTCCTTGGCGCGCTCCTCGTTCTCCAGGCGGCGGCGCTCGTTCTCCGCCACGAACGAGGCGTTGAGCGCCTCGAAGGCCTCGGTCGGGAAGTAGACCTCGCCGCGGATCTCCACCAGCTCGGGGATGTCGTCGCCCTTGAGCTGGTGCGGGATCTCCTTGATGGTGCGGACGTTGGCGGTGATGTCCTCGCCCACCCGGCCGTCGCCGCGCGTCGCCGCCTGCACCAACTGGCCGTTCTCGTAGGTGAGGTTGACGGCCAGGCCGTCCACCTTGAGCTCGCACAGGTAGTGGTAGTCGATGCCGTGCAGCTCGCTCGCGACGCGCTCGGCCCAGGCGGCGAGCTCCTCGTCGTCCATCGCGTTGTCGAGGCTGAGGAGGCGCTCGCGGTGCTCCACCTCGGCGAACAGCTCGGTGGGGGCGCCGCCGACCTTCTGGGTGGGCGAATCCGGGGTGGCCAGGGCCGGGTGCTCGGCCTCCAGCGCCTCCAGCTCGCGCATCAGGGCGTCGAACTCGGAGTCGGTGACGACCGGCGCGTCCTGCTCGTAGTACCGGACGCGGTGGTCGGTGACCTCCTGCGCCAGCTCGGCGTGCCGCCGCCGTACCTCCGCCGGGACGTCCTTGCCCTCGACAGCCGTCACCGCAAGCCCTCCTACGTTCTCATTCCGGGTTGTCCACCAGGCTCTGCGCCGCCCGCACGCTCTGGGACAGCGCCTTGCGCGCGTACGCCGGGGAGGCCCCGGCCAGCCCGCAGGTCGGCGTCACCAGCACGCGACGGCCCAGCAGCTCCGGGGCGAACCCGAGCCTGCGCCACAAGGTCCTGACACCCTGGACACTACCGGCCGGGTCGGACACCGCCTGGTCAGTGGAGGGGACGACACCGGCGAGGATCATCGTGCCCGCCTCCACGGCCTCGCCGAGGTCGTCGTCGGACCGCTCGGTGAGGAGCGCGAAGTCGAGGGAGACGCCGGCCACTCCGGCGCGGCGCAGCAGCGGGATCGGGACCTCGGGGGCGCAGGAGTGCACCACGACCGGCGCGTCGAGGTTGGTGATCACCTCCCGCAGCACCTCCTCGGCCACCTGCCGGTCCACGGCGCGCAGCCGCTGGAAGCCGCTGGCGGTCTTCACCGAGCCGGTCAGGACGGCGGGCAGCGAGGGCTCGTCGAGCTGGAGGACCACCTGGGCACCGGGTACGCGCTTGCGGACGTCCGCGAGGTGGCGGCGCAGGCCCTCGGTGAGCGAGCCGGCGATGTCCCGGCACGCGCCGTGGTCGGAGAGCGCCTTCTCGCCGTACTTCAGCTCGATGCTCGCCGCCAGCGTCCACGGGCCGACGGCCTGGACCTTCAGCGCGCCCTGGTAGCCCTGGGTGAACTCCTCCAGGGCGTCCAGGTCCTCGCCGAGCCAGGAGTGGGCGCGCTTGGTGTCCCGGCCGGGCCGGTCGGTGAACCGCCAGCCGCTGGGCTCGGTCTGCGCGAACAGCTCGACGAGGAAACCGGCGCCGCGCCCGATCATGTCGGCGCCGGGGCCGCGCGCGGGCAGCTCGGGCAGGAACGGCAGGTGCTCCAACGCGCCGGTGGCCGTCTTGGCCGCCTCACGGGCGTCGACACCGGGCAGCGAGCCGACACCGGTGGCGGCGCCGCGCAGGTCGGGGAAGGGGTGGGGAGTGCTCACCCGTCCGAGCCTAGTGCGCGGCGCCTGCCGGGTCGGTCAGTACCCGGGGCGGACGGTGATGTCCGTGATCTCCGCGTCCCGGGAGGTGTCCAGGGCAGCCAGGACCGCCTTGGCCACGGACTCGGGCTCGATCCAGCGGTCGGCGTCGTACTCCTTGCCCTCCTGCTGGTGCACCTTGACCTGCATCGCGGTGGCGGTGCGGCCGGGGTAGACCGAGGTGACCCGGACGCCGCCCGCGTGCTCCTCGGCGCGCAGCGAGTCGGCCAGCGCCTTCAGGCCGTGCTTGCTGGCCGCGTACGCCGACCACTCGGCGTGGGCGTTCAGGCCCGCGCCGGAGTTGACGAAGACCACGTGGCCCTTGACGAGGCGGAGGGAGGGCAGCAGGAGGCGGGTCAGCTCGGCGGGGGCGACCAGGTTGACGTTCAGGGTCTGTTGCCAGGCCTTGACCGGCAGTTCGCCGACCTGGCCCAGCTCGACGACGCCCGCGACGTGCAGCAGGGAGTCCAGCGTGACGGGCAGCGCCTGGTGGCCGAAGGCCCAGGAGAGCTTGGCCGGGTCGCCGAGGTCGCCGACCAGTGTGCGGGCGCCGGGGAAGCGCTCCCGCAGCTCGGCGGCGCGGCGGGCGTCGCGGGCCAGCAGCCAGAGGTCGTCCCCGCGCTCGGCGAGCTTCCCGGCCAGGACGGCGCCGATGCCGGAGCCGGCGCCGGTGATCAGATGTGCAGCCATGGCTCCGATCCTCTCAGGCCTTGAGCTGCGCAAAAACCTCGGAGGGCGTGGCGGCGAAGGTGATCAGCTCGGCGAGCGGCCGGGGCAGGAAGCCCTCGGCGTCCATCCGCTCCAGCTGCGTCCGCAGGCCCGCGTAGAAGCCCTCGGTGTCCAGGACGACCACCGGCTTCTCGAACATCCCGTGCTTCTTGAGCTCCAGCACCTCGGTCACCTCGTCCAGCGTGCCCAGCCCGCCCACCAGGACGACGATCGCGTCCGCCCGGGCCGCCAGTTCGGCCTTCCGCTCGGCCAGGTCGCCGGTCATGACGAGCTCGTCCGCGCCGACGTAGCCCTTGTGCTTCAGCATCTCGACCATGACCCCGACGAGCTTTCCGCCGGCCGCCTTCACCTCGTCGGCCAGCAGGCCCATCAGGCCGGCGTTCGAGCCGCCCCACACCAGGGTGTGCCCGCCCTCCCCCAGGAGCCGGGCGAACTCGGCGGCGGGGGCGGTGTAGCGGTCATCGAGCGAGTACGCGGAGCAGAAAACGCAGATATTCATAGTGCTGATTGGTCTATCACGCCCCGGCGCCCCCGCTCACCGGCATTACGGCGACCACGGGCAACCCCCATGGTGCTGCGCGTGCGCCACCTTGAGATATCCGACCTGATCACGGCCGTGGATCCGTGCGACGGCCGCCGGCCGTGGTCGGGGCCGTGCTGCTGCTCGCCCCGGCGCTGGCCGCCGCCCTCGTGCTGCTGACAGCCTCCGACCGGACGCGGCTACCTGCTCCCCCTCGCCGTCTACGCGGCGGCGGTGCTGCTCTCGCTCGCCGCCTACTTCACCCTGCCGTTCCGCGCCGGCACCCTGGCGATGGTCATCGGCCTCGGCCCGCTGACGCTGCTGCGGCCGGCCGCCGTCGCCACCGCCTGCGCCGGTGCCCTGCTGAACGGCGGCGGCGCGGCGGCCCTGCTGGTCGGCGTGGTCGCGGGCGCGGCGGTGCTGTGCGTCGAGCCGTTGGTGCACCGGCGCTGGTACCGCGAGGTGCAGTAGAGCCCGGCTCCGGAGCTCAGTCCTGGTACGGAACGAGCTCCGACAGGCTCAGCGTGAAGCCGAACGGCTCCGGAATGCCGATCGCGTCGCCGAACTTCCGGTCGCTGCGGGTGTGGTAGCGGTCGTGGTTCGGATCGGAGAAGAGCGTCACCGTCTGCTGGCGCGGGTCCACGATGAGGTAGAGCGGGATGTGCATCGCCGCGTAGTCGTACAGCTTGTCCATCCAGTCGTTCCCCGGATTGGACGGTGAGACGATCTCCACGGCGATCAGCGCTTCCGCAGCCGGAGCCTTGTTGCCCGCCCCGGAGAGGACCTCCACCGGCAGGTACGTCAGGTCCGGCTCGCGCCCCTTGGAGACGTCCGGGCTGACGATTTCGCTCCGCTCGCTGGGGAGGTAGCCGTCAGGAGCGTGCTGCTCGAACTGCCTGCGCACCTGGGCCATGTTGAGCTGATGGATGTTGGACGGCGACGCCTGCATGATCAGCGTGTCTCCGGACCATTCGATCCGGACGCCTTCCGGGGCAATCCGCTCCAACTCCTCGATGAAGTCCCGGTGCTGCTCGTAGAAGGTCATGCCGTCCTCTCCGGGGGGTACGCCTCGGGCATCGTAGCCGCCGGATCCGTCACGCGGGCGAAGGCCCGGCGGTAGGAGCAGGACGGGACTCCCCGGCGCTGTCACTCATGCTCACGACCACCTCTCGCGGCGAAGCGCGCGGGAGGCACCTGTCCACTCGCCCTGGGTGGCGGCTGATCACGGGTGCTGGAAGAGCACCTCGGGGTTCGCTGCCGAGGGGCCGTCGAGGAGGGGCTGGTGGATTCCCTTCAGGGTCCGGTCGAAGAAGGCTCCGACGTACTCCCGGGTGAGCTGCATCCCGCGCTCCGGGGAGGTGGTCAGGTCCGGGGGGAGGGGAAGGCCGGCCTCGGCGGCCAGGATGGGGACGTCCGTGAAGCCGGCGTGCGCCGTGCCGGCGACGGCCAGCCAGGGCTTGTAGCCGTCCCAGCCCGCCCAGGTCTGTCCCCAGGACGGGTCTCCGCTGCCGGCGGAGTGGTCGCTCTGCTTCCCGAGCAGGAGGAAGGAGCGTCCCTTGAGGCTGTCGGTCGGAGTCGGCGGGAAGAACGTTCCGTCCATGTTCACTCCGGCGAGGATCCGCTGGTCCTCGGCCATCGCCGTCAGCGTTGACGCGCCGCCGATCGAGTGTCCGGCCATGCCGATGCGGCTGCGGTCGATCAGGTGGGCCAGGCGCCAGGCCGGGTGGTGCCCGGTCAGCTGGTCCAGGACGAACGACACGTCCTTCGCGCGGCTGTCGGGGAGCGTGTCCGGTGCCCCGGTCTCGCACAGGGCGCATCCGGGGGTGCTGCCGTCGGCGAGCGTCTCGCCGGAGTCCTCGTAGGGGTGGCCGACCAGGGCCACGACGTAGCCGTGGGCGGCCAGGTCGGTCGCCAGGCCGGTCAGTGTGGCGCGGGGGTTCTCGAAGCCCGGGGAGAGGACCACCAGCGGGAACCTCCCGCCTGCGGCCTTCGCGTCGGTGTAGGCGTAGGTCTTCAGATCCGCGAGGTCCTGCGGCTGGAGTCCGGTCCCCGGCGGAACCCGGGTCGCCACGAAGCCCTGCGCCTCGCCGAGGCTCATGTACGGGGCGGGCGCGCCGGTGTCCTGCCGGGCCGGGTAGAACATCGACACCGTCAGCTGCCGGGGCCCGGCGGAGGGTACCCAGGGGTCGGTGCGGGCCCGGTCGGTCAGGTGCAGGACCTCCTCGCCGGCCGCGTACGGCCCGGTCGGGCGGGGCAGTTCGCCGTGGAAGGCGGCCGGGGTCGAGGCCGCCGGGGTCGAGGCGTCGGCGACAGCGGCGGGCGCGGTGGCGGACGGCGGCGACGACAGCGACGGCGACGAGGCCATGGCGGCCCCGGCCAGCGGGAGGGGCAGGGCGAGGGCGAGGGCCGCGATGGCCGCGATACGGCGGGTTCGGTTCATGGCCCTGAGAGTAGGTTCGTGGCCCGGACCGTCGAATCAGCCCGACGAATGCAATCTCCGGCCGTGGTCATTCGGAGGATTCATCGGCGTCATCCAATGGGATGACCACGGCCCCGCCCACCCCATGCCCACGCCCGCACCCCCGAACCGGCGGCGCGGGCGGGACAGGCGGGTGTGCTCAGGCGTTGACGGCCGGGCGTTCGGTGGTGGCGATGGTGGCGGAGCCGACGACGCGGGTGCCGTCGTACAGCACCACGGCCTGGCCGGGGGCGATGCCGCGGGCCGGGGTGTCGAGGCGGACGTGGAGCTCGCCGTCGACCACCGAGGCGTTCACCGGCACCTCCTCGCCGTGGGCACGCAGCTGGGCGGTGTAGCGGCCGTCGGCCAGGGGCTCGGTGCCGCACCAGCGGGGGCGGATGGCGGTGAGCGCGGTGACGTCGAGGCCCTCGACCGGGCCGACGGTCACGGTGTTGTTCACCGGGGAGATGTCGAGGACGTACCGCGGCTTGCCGTCCGCCGCCGGGCGGCCGATGCGCAGGCCCTTGCGCTGGCCGATGGTGAAGCCGTACGCACCGTCGTGCTCGCCGAGCTTGGTGCCGTCGGTGTCGAGGATGTCGCCGGTCGCGGTGCCGAGGTGCTTGGCGAGGAAGCCCTGGGTGTCGCCGTCGGCGATGAAGCAGATGTCGTGGCTGTCCGGCTTCTTCGCGACCGCGAGGCCGCGGCGCTCGGCCTCCTCGCGGATGACGTCCTTGGTGGTGTCGCCGAGCGGGAAGAGGGAGTGGGCGAGCTGGTCGGCGTCGAGGACGCCGAGCACGTACGACTGGTCCTTGGCGCCGTCGACCGCGCGGTGGAGTTCGCGCGAGCCGTCCGGCAGGTCGACGATCCGGGCGTAGTGGCCGGTGCAGACGGCGTCGAAGCCGAGGGCGACGGCCTTGTCCAGCAGCGCGGCGAACTTGATCTTCTCGTTGCAGCGCAGGCACGGGTTGGGGGTGCGCCCGGCCGCGTACTCGGCGACGAAGTCGTCGATGACGTCCTCGCGGAAGCGCTCGGCGAGGTCCCAGACGTAGAACGGGATGCCGATCACGTCGGCCGCTCGCCAGGCGTCCCGGGAGTCCTCGATGGTGCAGCAGCCGCGCGCGCCGGTGCGGAAGGACTGCGGGTTGGCGGAGAGCGCCAGGTGGACGCCGGTCACCTCGTGCCCCGCTTCGACGGCGCGGGCGGCGGCGACGGCGGAGTCGACTCCGCCGGACATCGCCGCGAGCACGCGCAGACGGCCAGTGGACGGAGTGGTCGGGGCACCCGGGAAGTCAGTCATGATGCCAATAAGCGTACGGGTTGAACCGACTGTTCCCCGAGCCGATATCGGCGCCGCATCGGCGCACCCTCGGCACCGCATCAGCCCCGCGTCAGCGCCGCACCGATGCCAGCCCGGCGTTGCGCGCCCGCTGGACGACCGGGCCGATGGCTTCCGCGATCGCCGTGACGTCCTCCGGCACCGAGGTGTGCCCGAGCGAGAACCGCAGCGAGGCACGGGCCAGCAGCGGGTCGACGCCCATCGCGAGCAGGACGTGGCTGGGCTGCGGCACCCCGGCCGTGCAGGCGGAGCCGGTGGAGCACTCGATCCCCGCCGCGTCGAGCAGCATCAGCAGGGCGTCGCCCTCGCAGCCGGGGAAGGAGAAGTGCGCGTTGGCGGGCAGTCGGCCCTCGGCGGCCGGGTCGCCGTTGAGGACGGCGTCCGGCACGGCGGCCAGGACGGAGGCCACCAGTTCGTCGCGCAGCGTGCCGAGGGTCACCGCGTGCTCCTCGCGGTGCTCCACGGCCCATGTCGCGGCGGCCGCGAAGCCGGCGGCTCCGGGGGCGTCCAGGGTGCCGGAGCGTACGTCGCGTTCCTGGCCTCCGCCGTGCAGCAGCGGTACGGGTGCGGCGCCCCGGGAGAGCAGCAGCGCGCCGATGCCGAACGGGCCGCCGATCTTGTGACCGGTGACGGTGAGCGCGGTGAGCCCCGACTCGGCGAAGGAGACCGGGACCTGACCGAGCGCCTGCACCGCGTCGGCGTGCATCGGGATGCCGTACTCGGCGGCGACGGCGGCGAGTTCGCGCACCGGCTGGATGGTGCCGACCTCGTTGTTGGCCCACATCACGGTGACCAGGGCAACCGACGAGGGGTCGCGTTCGATCGCGGCGCGCAGCGCCTCGGGGTGCACCCGGCCCAGGGGGTCCACCGGCAGGTACTCGACGCAGGCGCCCTCGTGTTCGGAGAGCCAGTGCACCGCGTCCAGCACCGCGTGGTGCTCGACCGGGCTGCACAGCACCCGGGTGCGGGCCGGGTCGGCGTCCCGGCGGGCCCAGTAGAGGCCCTTGACCGCCAGGTTGTCGGACTCGGTGCCGCCGCCGGTGAGCACGATCTCGCTGGGGCGGGCGCCGAGCGAATCGGCCAGCGACTCGCGGGCCTCCTCGACCACCCGGCGGGCTCGGCGGCCGGCCGCGTGCAGGGACGAGGCGTTGCCGACCACCCCCAGGTGCGCCGTCATCGCGGCGATCGCCTCGGGCAGCATCGGCGTGGTCGCCGCATGGTCCAGGTATGGCATAACCATCCGATTGTAGAGGGCTGTACGGGGCTGCCCTCCAGGCCTGCGCATCGATCCGGCCATCGCGCGTACGGGCCGGGTGCGGGCCGGTACCCGACCGCATCCGAACAACCGGGCACCCACCACTGGTCTGTACCAATTCCGGACGGCCGCGTCCGGCACTGGTTTGTACCACTACGCCCCCCAGCGGTTAGCCTGACGCACACTTCCAAGCCGGATCCACAGGGGGCGCCATGACGCAGTCGGTCGACCGCGCGCTGACCCTGCTCGGCGCGCTCGGTGAGGCACCCCTCTCCCTCGACCAGGCCGCGAACAGCCTCGGGGTACACAAGTCCACCGCCCTGCGGCTGCTGCGCACCCTGGAGGAGCACGGCTTCGCCCGGCGCCAGCCCGACCTGCGCTACCGGCTCGGCGGCCGGGTGCTCTCGCTGGCCCACCGGGCCCTGGAGGACTTCGACGTCCGGCAGGTCGCCGCGCCGTACCTGGCCGCGCTCAACGCCCGCAGCGGGTTCACCGTCCGGCTCGCGGTGCTGCACGACGGCGAGGTGCTGTACCTGGACGAGGTGGCCGGGCCGTCGGCCGCCGGACCGTCCCGGATCGGGCGCCGCGCCCCGGTGACCGGTACGGCGGTCGGCCGGGTGCTGCTGGCCGGGCTGCCCGCGGACGAGCCGTGCGAGGAGGCCGAGCTGGCGGCGGTGCGCCGCCGGGGCTGGGCGGCGGAGTCCGCCGAGCACCGGGAGCCGGTGACCTGCGTGGCCGCGCCGGTCGCGGGCAGCGGCGGGCGGACGGTCGCGGCCTGCGCGCTGAGCGCCCCGGCCGGCGAGGTGCCGCCGGCCGAACTGGCCCGGATGGTGCCGGAGCTGCTCTGCACGGCCGAGGCGATCTCGCTCGCGTACGGCGGCTCGCCTACTCCTCGCTGGTGCGAGAACCGTTGCGGTGCCAGGCCCGCGGGGCGCGCCAGCCGTACCTCAGGGCGAGCATCCGCAGGCCGAAGGCGGTGAGCGCGGCGGCGGTGCCGGTGACGCCGGTGAGCCGGTCCGCGCCGATCAGCGCGGCGACCAGCGCGGCACCGACCAGGGCCGGTACGGCGTAGATCTCCCGGTCCCAGCGCAGCAGCGAGGGAATCTCCCCGGCCAGCACGTCGCGGATCACGCCGCCGCCGGCCGCGGTGACCATGCCGAGCGCGATCGCCGCGACCGCGCCGAGTCCGTAGTCGTGCGCCTTGGCGGTGCCGGTGACGCAGAACAGCCCGAGCCCGAGGGCGTCCAGGGTCTGCACCGCGCGGTTGATCCGCTCGACCTCGGGGTGCAGGAAGAACACCACGAGCGCGGCGACGAGCGGGGTCACGAAGTAGCCGAGGTTGGTGAAGGCGGCGACCGGGGTGGCCCCGATCACCAGGTCGCGCATCACCCCGCCGCCGAGGGCCGTGACCTCGGCCAGCACACAGATCCCGAAGATGTCCATGTTCTTGCGGACAGCGAGCAGGCCCCCGGAGAGGGCGAAGACGAAGATGCCGACGAGGTCCAGCGACTGCTGCACGTCGGAGGGGAAGATCTGCGAGGTCACCGTCCCCTTTGTACCTGATGGGCCGGGATGCCCCCGCACCGGTGACGAAAGTCCGCCCGCCCCGATCGGCCGGGGCGGGCGGACTTCGTCGTCGGTGGCTCAGGCCTGCTCGGAGCCCGCGTCCGCGGCGCCCGACGGCGTGTTCTCGGGGCTGCGCCTTAGCTCCCCTCGCCGTTCTCGGGGCTGCGCCTTAGCTCCCCTCGCCGTTCTCGGGGAAGTGACAGGCCACCTGGTGCCCGGTCTTCAGCGCCGTCAGCGGCGGCTCCTGGGTGGAGCAGATGTCCTGGGCCTTCCAGCAGCGGGTGCGGAAGCGGCAGCCGCTGGGCGGGTTGATCGGGGAGGGGACGTCGCCGGTGAGCAGGATCCGGTCGCGGCCGCCGCGCTGGCGGCGGCGGGGGTCGGGGACGGGCACGGCGGACATCAGCGCGTTGGTGTACGGGTGCATCGGGGTGCGGTAGAGCGAGTCCCGGTCGGCGATCTCGACGACCTTGCCGAGGTACATCACCGCGACCCGGTCCGAGACGTGCCGGACCACCGAGAGGTCGTGCGCGATGATCAGGTAGGTCAGGCCGAGCTCCTTCTGGAGGTCGTCCAGCAGGTTGACCACCTGGGCCTGGATCGACACGTCCAGCGCCGAGACCGGCTCGTCCGCGATGATCATCTTCGGCCGCAGCGCGAGTGCCCGGGCGATGCCGATGCGCTGGCGCTGGCCGCCGGAGAACTCGTGCGGGTAGCGGTTGTAGTGCTCGGGGCTGAGGCCGCACAGCTCCAGCAGTTCCTGGACGGCCTTCTTGAGCCCGCCCTCGGGCACCGCGTTCTGCAGCTTGAACGGCGCGCCGACGATGGTGCCGACGGTGTGCCGGGGGTTCAGCGAGGAGTACGGGTCCTGGAAGATCATCTGGATGTCGCGGCGCAGCGGCCGCATCGCCCCGACGCTCAGGTGGGTGATGTCGGTGCCCTCGAACTCGATCGTCCCGCCGGTCGGTTCGTCGAGCCGGGTGACCAGTCGGCCCATGGTCGACTTGCCGCAGCCGGACTCGCCGACGACACCGAGCGTCTCGCCGGCGTTGACGGTGAAGTCGATGCCGTCGACGGCCCGGACCGCGCCGGTCTGGCGCCGCATCAGCCCGCTGCGGATCGGGAAGTGCCGGGTCAGGCCGGTCACCTTCAGCAGCGGCTCGCGGTCGGGTGCGGGTGCCGGTGCGGGGATCGAGGCCGCCTGGGTGTCCGTCATCGGTTCTCTCCAGAAAGGTGGTACGAGGCCGGGCTCACAGCCGGGGCGCGATCTCTTCGGCGAAGATGCGGTGCCGCTCGTCGGCCGGCAGGTGGCAGGCCGCGAAGTGCCCGGGTACGGCCTCGGCCAGCACCGGGAGCTCGCTGGTGGAGCGTCCCTCGGTCAGGGCGGCGTACGGGCAGCGCGGGTGGAAGGCGCAGCCCGTCGGCACGTTGATCAGGCTGGGCGGGGTGCCCTTGACCGGGACGAGCCGGTCCTGCAGTTCCCGGTCCAGGCGCGGCATCGAGCCCAGCAGGCCCCAGGTGTAGGGGTGTTCGGGCGCGTCGAAGAGGGTCTCGGCCGGTCCGCGCTCGACGCACTTGCCGCCGTACATGACCAGGATGTCGTCGGCCAGTTCGGCGACCACTCCGAGGTCGTGGGTGATGATGATGACGGCGGAGCCGAACTCGTCCTGGAGGTCGCGGATGAGGTCCAGGATCTGCGCCTGGACGGTGACGTCCAGGGCAGTGGTGGGCTCGTCGGCGATCAGCAGCGAGGGGTCGTTGACCAGGGACATGGCGATCATCGCGCGCTGGCGCATGCCGCCGGAGAACTGGTGCGGGTAGTCGTCGATCCGGCGGTCGGGCTGCGGGATGCCGACCCGGTCGAGCATCTCGATCGCGCGGGCCCGGGCCTGCTTCTTGTTCGCCTCGGGGTGGTGGACCCGGTAGGCCTCGACGATCTGCTGCCCCACCGTGTAGTAGGGGTGCATCGCGGTCAGCGGGTCCTGGAAGATCATCGCCATTTCGCGGCCGCGCAGTTGGCGCACCCGGTCCGGGCCGGCGGCGATCAGGTCCTCGCCGTTGAGCCGGATCTCGCCGCTGATCCGGGCCCGCTTGGAGCGGTGCAGGCCCATGATGCCGAGCGAGGTGACGGACTTCCCGGAGCCGGACTCGCCGACGATACCGAGGGTGCGGCCCTTGTGCAGGTCGAAGCTGACCCCGTCCACCGAGCGGACCAGGCCGTCGTCGGTGTCGAAGTGGATCCGCAGGTCGCGCACGGAGAGGAAGGGGTCACCGGTCGGGGCCTGCGCAGTGGCTTCCGTGGTCTTCTGGAGCTCGGTCACGAGAGCCTCACCCGGGGGTCGACGAGGGCGTACAGGAGGTCGACCACGAGGTTGCAGGCGACGATGAAGAAGGCGGCGAGCAGGGTGACGCCGAGGATCTTGGGCAGGTCGTTGTCGGAGATCGCCTGGACGGCGAACTGGCCGACGCCCTGGAGCGAGAAGACCTGCTCGGTGATCAGCGCACCGCCGAGCAGCAGCCCGAGGTCCATGCCGAAGATGGTGACGATCGGGGTGAGCGCGGCGCGCAGCCCGTGCCGGGTGACGACCTTGCGCTCGACCAGGCCCTTGGCCCGGGCGGTGCGGATGTAGTCCTCGCTCATGGTCTCCAGCATTCCGGCGCGGGTGAGCCGGGCGTAGAGCGCGGAGTAGAGGAAGGCCAGCGAGATCCAGGGGAGGATCAGGTTGCGGGCCCACATCAGCGGGTTGTCGGTGAAGTCGACGTACTGCAGGTTGTCCAGGATCGGCCACTCGTAGCTGAACAGCGTGAGCAGCAGCGCGCCGGTGAAGAAGACCGGCAGCGAGACGCCGGCGAGGGCGATGCCCATGGAGAGCCGGTCGAAGATCGACTTCGGCTTGAGGGCGGAGACGACGCCGGTGGCGACGCCGGAGACCAGCCAGAGTACGGCCGCGCCGGCGGCCAGCGAGATGGTGACCGGGATCCGCTTGGACAGCTCGGGCCAGACCTCCAGGTGGTTCTTGAAGGAGTAGCCGAAGCAGGGCACGTGGCAGGTGGCCGGCTCCGGCCCGAACTTGTACTCGGCGCCGCTGACCAGGCCCCTGAGGAAGTCCCAGTACTGGGCGTACAGCGGCTTGTCGAGGCCGAGGTTCTGCTTGACTGCGGCGATCGCCTCGGGTGAGGGGTTCTTCCCGATGTACTGGGCGGCCAGCTGGTCGGCCGTTTCGCCGGCGACGCGCGGGAGCAGGAAGAAGATCGCGAAGGTGACCGCGCTGACGACCAGCAGCAGCAGCACCGCCGAGAAGATCCTGCGGATGATGTAGGCAAACACAGTTGGGCGGCTCCGGCGGCCCGCCGTCGTCCGGGGTCTTCCGGACGACGGCGGGCGCCGCTGCCTTCACCTGCCTTCAGGGATGCGGAGCCAGGCTCTTACTTGGTGGTGCCGATGTTCAGGGAGTCGTACTCACCCGAGAACGCCGGGTTGGAGGCCATGTTGGTGGCGTTGTCCGGGCGGTACAGGAAGACCTTGAAGTAGGTCAGCGGGACGATGACCGCCTGGTCCATGACCTTCTTGTCGATGTCGCCGTAGATCTTCTCGCGGGCGGCCTTGTCCGGGTTGACGGCGGCGTCGTCGATCAGCTGGTTGACCGCCGGGTCGTTCAGCTGGGACAGGTTGCTGTTGCCGGAGGCCTTGATCGCGCGGCCGTCGACGATCTGCTGCAGGAAGCCGTAGCCGGTCGGCCAGTCGGCACCCCACTGCATCATCATCAGGCCGATGTTGTGGTCCTGGGTGAACTGCGGGGCACCGGCGCTGTCGGTCAGGTACTTGCCCTGCGGGTACTGCTGGATCTCGGCGTTGATGCCGACCTTCTTCAGCGCGGCCTGGATCGAGGTCGCGGCGGCGACCTCGGTGGCGCGCTCGGTGCGGGCGGAGATGACGGTGTTGATGCTGTCCTTGCCGCAGGCCTTCAGGGCGTCCTTGGCCTTGGCCTCGTCACCCTTGTTGTCCTTGGTCTCGAACTGGTTGAAGTCCTGGTGGCCCGGGATGTCCGGCGGGAGCACCGTGTTGGCGATCTGGCCGCGGATCGGGCCGCCCTCGGCGGTCTGCACCGAGACCTTGTCGATCGCGAACTGGACGGCCTTGCGGCAGTCGACGTTGTCGAACGGCGCGACCTTGGAGTTGATCGCCAGGTAGACCAGGCGGCCGCCGTAGGCGTTGTCGGTGCTGGCCTTGAGCTTCGGGTTCTGCAGGATCTGCGCCTGGGTCTGCGGGTCGACGCCGCCACCCACCAGGTCGACCTGGGCGTTGCCGGCCAGCAGGTCCTTGTCGATGGTGGCCTGGTCGATGTTCATCTTGAGCTGGATCTTGTCCGGCAGCTGCTTCCGGATCGGGTCCGTGCTCTTGTCCCAGTTGGTGTTCGGCACCAGGGTGGCCTGCTTGCCGTCCTCGTAGGACTCGAACTTGAAGGAGCCCGAGGACACGATGTGCTTGACGTAGTCGGCACCGGTGTCCTTGGCCTGCGGGACCGGCGCGGTCTGCGGGGCGCTCACCAGGTAGTCGAAGTCCGCGAACGGGTGCTTCAGGTGGAAGACGATCGTGCTGTCGTCCGGCGTCTCGATCGACTTCAGGTCGCCGGTCTTGTCCTTGTACGGACCCGCGTACGGCGTGTCGTTGTCGACCAGCAGGTCGTGGAAGTAG
This sequence comes from Kitasatospora sp. NPDC051164, assembly GCF_044455625.1. Lineage (NCBI taxonomy): Bacteria > Bacillati > Actinomycetota > Actinomycetes > Kitasatosporales > Streptomycetaceae > Kitasatospora > Kitasatospora sp. NPDC051164. Next base: position 48,080 of record NZ_JBITFB010000003.1, read on the forward strand.
GTCGGGCCGTTGGAGTTCACGTCCGGCGCGAAGTTGGAGCGCTCGACGGCGTACTTGACGTCCTTCGAGCTGATCGCGGTGCCGTCGTCGTACTTCAGGCCCGCGCGCAGCTTGTACGTCCAGGTCAGGCCGTCCGCGCTGGGCTGGCCCATCGACTCGGCGAGGTCCGGGACGAGCTTGTTGCCCTCCTCGCCGGCGGCCGGGTTGAACGTGGTCAGCGGACGGGCGTACAGGCGCGAGAAGTTGTAGATGTACGCGTAGTACGTGTTGCCCGGGTCGAGCGAGTCCGGGGTGCCCTTCATCTCGAAGGTGACCGTCCCGCCCTTCTTGTCCGAGGCGTTGACGATGTTCTTGGTGGCCGCGTTGGCTCCGCCGCCGCCCGAGGCGGAGGACGAGGAGGACGAGTCGCCGCTCTTCGACGAGCTGGAACAGCCGGTGACAACCAGGACCGCGGCGGCAGCCGCCGCGGTCAGGGCGACGGTACGGGACCTACGCATGGGTGAGATCAACCCCTTGAGGATGTGGAAAAGGTGGAGGGTCCTGACGCAGGGTCAGTTGCTCTTGGGATCGAGGGCGTCGCGCAGCCCGTCGCCGAGCAGGTTGAAGGCGAGCACGGTAAGGAAGATCGCCACACCGGGGACCACCATGTACTGGGGGTCCACCTGGTAGTACCGGATCGCGTCCTGGAGCATCCCGCCCCAGGAGGCCTGCGGAGGCTGGATGCCGACACCGAGGAAGCTCAGCCCGGCCTCGAAGAGGATGTTGGTCGGGATCAGCAGGGTCGAGTAGACCAGGATCGGACCGACCAGGTTGGGCAGCAGCTCCTTGAACAGGATGAACGGGCCCCGGGCGCCCAGGCTGCGGGCCGCGTGGACGAACTCCCGCTCGCGCAGCGAGAGGGTCTGGCCGCGCACGATCCGGCCCATGTAGGGCCAGTTGAAGAAGCCGATCACGAAGATCAGCACCAGGATGTGCAGCGGCAGGCCGTGCAGGCCGAACGCACCGCCCTGCAGCGAGGTCGAGATCGCGATCGCGAAGAGCAGCAGCGGGAACGCCAGGAAAACGTCCATCACACGGCTGATCAGGGTGTCCACCCAGCCGCCGTAGTAGCCGGCCATGATGCCGAGCACGGTGCCGATGGTGTTGGACAGCACGGTCGCGCCGAAGGCGACCAGCAGGGAGACCCAGGAGCCCTCGATCACGCGGGTCAGCAGGTCGCGGCCCTGCAGCGGGTCGACGCCGAGCGGGTGGGACCCGCTCATGCCGCCCCAGTCGCCGAGCGGCAGGCCGCCGAGGTCGGCGTCCAGCAGGTCCTGGTGGAGGGCGTCCGGGTCGAGCCCGAACATCGACTCGATCGGCTTGGCCAGCACGGCGAGCAGGATCAGCAGGATCACCACGACGCCGCCGGCGACGGCGGCCTTGTCCCGCTTGAAGCGGGTCCAGGCGATCTGGCCGAGGGAGCGGCCCTCGATCTTCTTGGCCGGGCTCGCGGCGGCGGGTGCCTCCGGCTCGTTCCCGGCGGTTGTGACGGATGCGGTCATGGTCAGTTGGTCCCCTCGCCGACGGTGGCCGGCCCACGGGTGCCGGGCGCCGGCTTCGGCGGTGCGGCTGCGGACGTGCGGAGGTGCGTAGAAGCGGGTGGGCGCGGCAGTGCGTCGTGCACAGGCACTGCCACCACGCGGGATGGGCGTCGCGTGGTCGAACGGGTCGGCGTGCGCGCTCACCTTTGTGGGGTTCCAGTACGCGCGGTGCGTTGCGCAGAACTCTCTGCCATCCGAACTGGCTTACGCCAGACCTGACAACCGACAGATGCCCAACTGTGATCTGCAGGCATGCACCTCCCGGGCCTTCGGTATATCCCTCTTCACACGTCTGTAACATGCATGTCAAGATGGCCGGACGGCGCAATTCGGAAATTCGTCCGAAAAGCATCGAAGCCGACTTGACGGACAATCAAGTCGGCTTCGGCTTCGGCCTCACGGCCCGGGATTTACGGCGGGAACGGGCCCTGAAGGACCGGGTTCGGCAGGACCGGGTTCGGCAATCAGCGCCCGGGGTAGCCGGGCCAGGGCCGCTGCGGCTGTTGGGGCTGGGGCTGCTGCTGCCAGCCCTGCGCGGGCGGCTGCGTGCCGTAGGCCCACCCCGGCGTCGGCTGCCCCGACATCGACTGCCCCGGGTACGCGGGCGGCGGCACCGGCGGGTACGGACCGGTCGCCGGGCGGCCGGCCTCCCGGTCGAAGAACGGCCGCGCGTTGGCGCGCATCCACAGCGCCACCGGATCGTACTCGTCCGACATCGCCACCGTGGACACCGCGAGCCCCTCCGGGGCCACCGCGATCGCCCGCTGCATCAGCGCGCGCACCGCCTCCACCGCGGGCGGCGAACTCTCGTACAGGTCCAGGCCGATCGCCAGGTACGGCTCCCCCACCGCCGGCTGCACCCACGCCCGGCGCAGCGCCCGGACCGCGCGTACCTCGCCGGCCTGCCGCTCCAGCAGCGCGAAGAACGGCTGGGCGTTGACCTGTGGCTCGCTCAGCTTCAGCGGACCGGCCGGCAGCCGGTCCAGGCCCGCGGCGACCCGCCGCAGGTCGGCCCAGGGCACGCCTACGCCGCCGCCGGGCGCGTGCGGGTTCAGCCACAGGCCCCAGCGGGTGCGGTACAGCGAGCCGGCGATCTCCCGGCCGGAGACGACCTCGTGGGCCCGCCCCCAGCCGGAGGCGGCCAGCTGCTCGGGCGAGGTGACGGCCGGCGCGTAGCCGTGGCCGCTGATCTCCATGTTCCCGTACTGCGCGTCAGGACTGCCCGGGGTGCCGTGCCAGAGCAGCATCCAGACCCGGCCGTCCGCCAGCGCGTGCAGCAGGCGCTCGTACGCGTCGTAGCGCTCCGGCGCGACCTCGCGCAGGGCGTGCTCCAACACGCCGGGATCCGCTCCCGGGCGCCCGGCCGGTGCCTGGCCCCAGGGCCCCGGCATCCCGCCCGCTCCCGTTCCCGCACTCATGCGCCCACCTCGCCGCGCCTCTTTCCTCGAACCACCGGCCGTCGGCCGTCTGCACGCACCCTATGGCGCGGCACCGGCCACCGCCACGGCGACGTGCCTTGGATACGAACCCCGCTCACACCCGCGTGTAGAAAGGCATGACCCGGGTGAGCAGCCACTCGACCACCGGGTCGTCGGCGAGGTCGAGCAGTACGAGGTGGACGCCGCCCGGCAGCGGCGCGGTTCCCAGCGCTCGGCCGAGCGCGTCGTTCACCGCGGCCGGGTCGGCCGGGGCCGCCGGATCCAACTGGACGCCCACGAACATCACGGTCGGCTCGCCCTCGATGCTGGCCAGCGCCCGGCGGGCGGTCAACACCCCGGGAAGGGCCGACAGTTCGGCTCGGCAGGCGGCCAGGAAGTGCTCCGGGTCCTCGCCCGGCACCGGCTCGCGCAGCGCCACCCGGCCGCCGGTCGGCGCCGCCGGGTCCTCGGCGGCCTCCCACCGGTCCTGGCGCGGACCGCGGCGCAGCTCGGCCACGCCCTGCGGCGGCACCGGGATGCCCACCGCCGCGTCCGGGTTCACCGCGATGCCCACGCCCAGCGGCAGCCCGCGGGCGAACTCCCAGACCGGCGCGATCGCGAAGGCCATTCCCGGCGCCTGCTGCAGGAACACCTCCTGCGAGGAGAACACCGGTACGTACGGGTCGCCGCCCAGTTCGATGGTCGGCAGGTCCAGCGACTGCCCCTGCGGGTCGGCCCCGCCGGGCAGCGGCACCCACACCTGGCTGCGGGCCAGCACCTCGATCACCCGCGGCGTCGCGCCCGGGTCGCCCAGGGCCGCGGTCAGCACCTGCTCCAGCTCGTTGGCCGGCCACGTGCCGCCCGCCGGCGCCCCCTCCGGGCCGCCCCACCCCTGCTGCTGCTCCACCGGGTACCCCATGCGCCGCCGATTCCGCCCTCTGCCGGTCGGCCGCCCTCTGCTGCGCCGACGCGGAGCAGTCTAGGGCTCGTGTTCGCCTCTGTGTCGTGTGACCGGCTCCCCTCTCACCGTGTGACCGGCTCCCCTCTCACCGTGTGACCGGCTCCCCTCTCGTCGTGTGACCGGGTCCCCTCTCCCTTCCTCGTCCGGGACGTGCCATGATGTGCGCGTCCGACGGCATGCGCCGCGGGCCCCACAACTCCATACCGGCCGCTCGAACCCGCGCGGGAGAGCCCGGAGTGCCGCACCAGTGAGTGTGTGAGTGTGTGGCACAGCCGGCGCCGAAGGAGCAAGTCCTCCCCGGAATCTCTCAGGCCCCCCTACCGCACGGGTTAGGCACATCTGGAAAGCGGCGCGCGGCCCTGTCGCGCGCCCACCCACGGTGCAAGCCGCCATGCTGTCCTGGATGCTGGAAACAGCTGCGGGCCGGCGGGCGGTGAAGCTCTCAGGTTCGACGACAGATGGGGAGACCCACGCCGCCGCATGCCCGCGCGCAGGGTCGGCCCCCGAGAGGGTCCGGTCCGGCGCGTGCACCCATGAGTGCCCCGACCGAGGAGTTCCTGGCCATGTCGTCCCTCCGCCTGACCGCGCTCGACGCGCTGCACCGCGCCCTCGGCGCGACCATGACCGACTTCGCCGGCTGGGACATGCCGCTGCGCTACGGCAGCGAGCGCGAGGAGCACCTCGCCGTCCGCACCAAGGCCGGCCTGTTCGACCTCTCCCACATGGGCGAGATCACCGTCACCGGTCCGCAGGCCGGCGAGATGCTGGACCACGCGCTGGTCGGCTTCGTCTCCGCGCTGGGTGAGCTGCGCGCCCGCTACACCATGATCTGCGCCGAGGACGGCGGCATCCTGGACGACCTGATCGTCTACCGCCTGCGCGAGGACGCCTTCCTGGTCGTCGCCAACGCCTCCAACGCCCAGCTGGTCCTCGACGAGCTGATCGCCCGCGCCAAGGGCTTCGACGCCGTCGTCACCGACGACCGCAACACCTACGCGCTGATCGCCGTCCAGGGCCCGGAGTCCACGGCGATCCTGGCCGAGACCACCGACGCCGACCTGCCCGGCCTCAAGTACTACGCGATCCTCCCGGCCCACGTGGCCGGCCGCGAGGTGCTGCTGGCCCGCACCGGCTACACCGGCGAGGACGGCTTCGAGATCTTCTGCCACCCGGTCGACGCCGAGGACATCTGGCAGGCGCTGACCGCCGCCGGCGAGGGCCGCGGCCTGGTCGCGTGCGGCCTGTCCTGCCGCGACACGCTGCGTCTGGAGGCGGGCATGCCGCTGTACGGGCACGAGCTGTCCACCGACCTCACCCCGTTCGACGCCGGCCTGGGCCGCGTCGTCCGCTTCGACAAGACCACCAACGAGGGCGCCTTCGTCGGCCGCAAGGCGCTGGAGCAGGCCGCCGCCGCGGCCGAGGCCAACCCGCCGCGGGTGCTGGTCGGCCTGGTCTCCGAGGGCAAGCGCGTCCCGCGCGCCGAGTACACCGTGGTCTCCGCCGACGGCGCCCCGATCGGCCGAATCACCTCCGGCGCGCCGTCCCCGACGCTGGGACAGCCGATCGCGATGGCCTACGTCGACGCGGCCCACGCCGCCCCCGGCACCACCGTCGCGGTGGACGTGCGCGGCAAGCACGAGCCGGTCCGGGTCGTGGCGCTGCCGTTCTACAAGCGCGCCCGCTGAGCGCCCCGCCGAGCGCCCCGCCGACACCCGCCTTTCCCCATACCCGCACGTCGAAGCCGTCCACGCGGCGGCCCGCTTCGCCGTACCCGCTTCCCATCCTGGAGAATGACGCCATGAGCAACCCCCAGCACCTGCAGTACACCAAGGAGCACGAGTGGCTCACCGCCGCTGAGGACGGTGTCTCCACCATCGGCATCACCAAGCACGCCGCCGACGCGCTCGGTGACATCGTCTACGTGCAGCTGCCGGCCGTCGGCGACGCCGTGACCGCCGGCGAGACCTGTGGCGAGCTGGAGTCCACCAAGTCGGTCAGCGACCTGTACTCCCCGGTGACCGGCGAGGTCGTCGAGGTCAACCAGGACGTCCTGGACGACAACGGCCTGGTCAACAGCGCCCCCTTCGAGGGTGGCTGGCTGTTCAAGGTGCGCGTGGAGTCCACCGACGAGCTGCTCAGCGCGGACGAGTACGACGCGCTCACCCACAGCAGCTGACCCGCTCGTGATCGGGCGGGCCGCAGCACGGCGGCCCGCCCTCCCCCGCCGTCCCTCCGCTCTCCTCCCCGGGAAGACCACACCATGACGGTTCTCAACCAGTCCCTGCACGCCCTCGACCCGGAGATCGCCGCCGCGGTCGACGCCGAGCTGCACCGCCAGCAGACCACCCTGGAGATGATCGCCTCCGAGAACTTCGCCCCGGTGGCGGTCATGGAGGCCCAGGGCTCGGTGCTCACCAACAAGTACGCCGAGGGCTACCCCGGCCGTCGCTACTACGGCGGCTGCGAGCACGTCGACGTGGTCGAGCAGATCGCGATCGACCGCATCAAGGCCCTGTTCGGCGCCGAGCACGCCAACGTGCAGCCGCACTCGGGCGCGCAGGCCAACGCCGCCGCGATGTTCGCGCTGATCCAGCCGGGCGACACCATCCTGGGTCTGAACCTGGCCCACGGCGGTCACCTGACCCACGGCATGAAGATCAACTTCTCCGGCAAGCTCTACAACGTGGTCGCGTACCACGTCGACGAGAAGACCGGCCAGGTCGACATGGCCGAGGTCGAGCGCCTCGCCAAGGAGCACCAGCCGAAGCTGATCATCGCCGGCTGGTCCGCCTACCCGCGCCAGCTGGACTTCGCCGAGTTCCGCCGGGTCGCCGACGAGGTCGGCGCGCTGCTCATGGTGGACATGGCGCACTTCGCCGGCCTGGTGGCCGCCGGGCTGCACCCGAACCCGGTGCCCTACGCGGACGTGGTCACCACCACCACCCACAAGACCCTGGGCGGCCCGCGCGGCGGCGTCATCCTGTCCAAGGCCGAGTACGCGAAGAAGATCAACTCCGCGGTCTTCCCCGGCCAGCAGGGCGGCCCGCTCGAGCACGTGATCGCCGGCAAGGCGGTCGCCTTCAAGGTCGCGGCCTCGGAGGAGTTCAAGGAGCGCCAGCAGCGCACCCTGGACGGTGCCCGGATCCTGGCCGAGCGCCTGCTGCAGGCCGACGTCGCCGAGGCCGGCGCGTCCGTCCTGTCCGGCGGCACCGACGTGCACCTGGTCCTGGTCGACCTGCGCAACAGCGAGCTCGACGGCCAGCAGGCCGAGGACCGCCTGCACGAGGTCGGCATCACCGTCAACCGCAACGCCATCCCGAACGACCCGCGCCCGCCGATGGTCACCTCGGGCCTGCGTATCGGCACCCCGGCCCTGGCCACCCGCGGCTTCCAGGCCGAGGACTTCCGCGAGGTCGCCGACATCATCGCCGAGGCGCTCAAGCCCGCCTTCGACGAGACCGTCGCCGACGCCCTGAAGGCCCGCGTCACCGCGCTGGCCGAGAAGTACCCGCTGTACCCGAACCTCTGATCACTTCGGTGATCGTCCGGGCCGGGTGACCGGCCTCACCCCGCCGCGACACCTGGGGCTCCGGGGCACCGCGCACACTGGTAAGTGCGCGCGGTGCCCCGAGCCGTGTCGGCCCCCCGCCCGCAAGTACTTCCACGAGACCAGACAAGGACGTCCCCCGTGGCCATCAGCGTCTTCGACCTCTTCTCCATCGGCATCGGCCCCTCGAGCTCCCACACCGTGGGTCCGATGCGCGCCGCCCGGATGTTCGCCCGCCGACTGCGCTCCGAAGACCTGCTGGCCCAGGTGACGGGCGTGCGTGCCGAGCTGTACGGCTCGCTGGGTGCCACCGGCCACGGCCACGGCACCCCGAAGGCCGTCCTGCTGGGCCTGGAGGACAACTCGCCCCGCACCGTCGACGTCGACCAGGCCGACAAGGACGTCGAGCGGATCACCGCCGAGAAGAAGCTCCACCTGCTCGGCGAGCACACCATCGACTTCGACCCCGACAGCCAGCTCGTGCTGCACCGCCGCCGCTCGCTGCCCTACCACGCCAACGGGATGACCCTCTGGGCGTTCGCGGCGGACGGCTCGACCCTGCTGGAGAAGACCTACTACTCGGTCGGCGGCGGCTTCGTCGTCGACGAGGACGCGATCGGCGCCGACCGGGTCAAGCCGGACGACACCGTGCTGAAGTACCCCTTCCGCACCGGTGACGAGCTGCTGCGGCTCAGCCGGGAGACGGGGCTCTCCATCTCCGGCCTGATGCTGGAGAACGAGAAGGCCTGGCGCAGCGAGGAGGAGATCCGCACCGGGCTGCTGGAGATCTGGTCCGTGATGCAGGACTGCGTGCGGGCCGGCATGACCCGCGAGGGCATCCTGCCGGGCGGCCTCAAGGTCCGCCGCCGGGCCGCCGCTGCCGCGCGCACGCTGCGCGCCGAGGGCATCGGGCCGGCCAACGCGATGGAGTGGGTGACCCTCTACGCGATGGCGGTCAACGAGGAGAACGCCTCCGGCCGCCGGGTGGTCACCGCGCCGACCAACGGCGCGGCGGGGATCATCCCGGCCGTCCTGCACTACTTCCTGAACTTCATCCCGGGCGCCGACGACGACGGCATCGTCCGCTTCCTCCTCGCGGCCGGCGCCATCGGCATGCTGTTCAAGGAGAACGCCTCCATCTCCGGCGCCGAGGTCGGCTGCCAGGGTGAGGTCGGCTCCGCCTGCTCGATGGCCGCGGGCGGCCTCGCCGAGGTCCTCGGCGGCACCCCCGAGCAGGTCGAGAACGCCGCCGAGATCGGCATCGAGCACAACCTCGGCCTCACCTGCGACCCGGTCGGCGGCCTGGTCCAGATCCCCTGCATCGAGCGCAACGGCATGGCGTCGGTCAAGGCCATCACCGCGGCCCGGATGGCGCTGCGCGGCGACGGCCGGCACCACGTCTCGCTGGACAAGGCGATCAAGACGATGAAGGAGACCGGGGCCGACATGAAGATCAAGTACAAGGAGACCTCGCGCGGCGGCCTCGCCGTGAACGTCATCGAGTGCTGACCGGGCACTGACCGCGCGCCGGTCACGACGCCCCGGCCCCCGGGTGGAGCCCCCTCCACCCGGGGGCCTTCGCATGCCCGCTGCGCGTTTCACCGCGCACTTCCCCTTGCGCATTTTTACTGGCCGACGGACCGTCAGTAGGTCCATAATCTCGGCGAGTTGGTTCACGCCAGAGGGGGAGGCGGATGACCTTCCAGCCCGGGCCGGTGCGGCCCGCCGAGCCGCCGTCCGTTCCACCGCCACCGCCGGCGCCACCGCCGACATCGTCGGGAACACCGGGATCGCCGGGATCGCCGCACGCGAGGTCCGAGGCCACCCGGCTGCTCTGCGCCGGGGTCTACCTCGACCCGGACTACCGCCGGCGCGTCATCACCGAACTGGTCGAGCACGACGAGCGCTCCGTCCCGCCGTCCCTGGGCTTCGACCTGGTCACGGTACTGGCGCACGCCCTCCGGGCCCGGGCACTGGAGGCTCGCACGGGCGCGGTGCTCGCCTTGGTCTGGTTGGGCTTCTTCTGCACCGAGTACTGGCCGCTGCTCCAGCACCCACCGTCCGCCGCCGACTGGAAGTCCTACGGGGAAGGACTGACCGGCGGGTACTACGGCGACGATCCGTACGGCCAGGAGTCGGCGGCCGACACCGTGTTCGGCGTGCTCTCGCACTACATGCCACCGTTCATGGCGACCTTCGCCGTCCTGTACGCCCTGGTCTGCCTGCTGTCCTGGTACGCCAAGCCCGCGGAGGTCCGGGAGTACGCGCTCTACGCACCAGCCGCCCCCACCACGCCCGGCGGCTCCCGGGCGTTCGAGGCCCGGCGCGCCGCCGGCGGGCTCCTCTCCGTCCTCGCCGTGATCGCCCAGATCCTCTACTGGGCACTGGCGCTGGCCACACTGAAGGAGGGGGCCTGGGAGGGCACGCTGTTCCCGCTGGCGCTCGCCGCGACAGTGGGCTGGCACCGCCTACACGTCGCCCAGGTCCTCCGCAGGGAACTGACCCGCGAGAACTTCCCCAAGCATCCGCGCCGGCTGCCGGCCCGGCCGCGCTACCCGGCGCTGCAGCGGGCCATCGCCGACGAGCAGTACTCGCAGCTCGTCGTCTACGATCCGGCCGATCCCTTCCTCGGCGCCGGATTCCCGTTCAGCGTCTGGCGGTTCACCCTGGAGCTGAGGCGCCGCAAGGACGCCCCGGCGGCCGCCGAGGAGGGCCTGACCGCCAGGGCCGTTCTCGACCTGGTCATCCCGCGCCTGGCCGCCTTGCGGCAGGCCGCCGCCGACACCAGCCTGGACCGCCTGAGGGACCTGGAGATCGAGCACGTCGTCTACCTCCCGTACGGTCCGGCGCGCGGCGAGGTCCCGCGCGGGCCCGAGGAGATCGCCCGGCACATCGCCGAGGCGGTCGACGAGGGCGGCGAGCGGCGCCGGCACTTCCTGCGGGTCCGGGTCGGCGCCTGGGACGAACAGGTGGTGCTGACGGTGCAGTTGCGGGTGCACACCCAGGGGAACCTGCTGATGGTGGAGGTCGTCCCGCACGTGCTCGGGCCGGTCCGGCGCGACTACGAGCTACTGGCGGACGCGGTGGCCCAGCAGGGCACCCGACCGGGACGCCGCGGCCCGGCGATGTCCGCGTTCACCGCCGGGCCGGCCGCGCTCCGCTCGCTGCTTCGCCCGGGCGGACGCCGGGCCACGGGCGGCACGGATGACGACGACCAGCTGGTGGTGGCCGCCCGCCCGGTCGTCTCCTTGCGCGAGGCCGCCACCACGTCGACCATCTCGATCTTCCAGGAGCTGGACGTCATACGGTACTTGAAGTCGATCGAGGAGCGGATCATCGAGGGCGTGCGGGTCGCGCTGGAGCGGTCGGGGTACGAGACCGACCGTTTCGAGCAGACCGTGATCCAGGTGATGGAGGGCGGGGTCCACATCGGTTCGATGAGCGGCGGCGCCGTCGCCACCAACGGGGGCACGGCGCAGTCGGGCGCAGTGGCGGCTCCGCCGTCCGGCGGGAAGCCCTCCTAGCGACGCGGATTCGCGTCCCTGACAGGGAGTTGAGATTCCGATGAACGAGGAGCAGGACGTGCTGCAGGACGAGGAGAGCACTCCCCCGGCACCGGCGAGCGGCGGGGTGTCGGGCAATGGGGCCTCGAACGGTGGGGTGTCGATCGGCGCGATGACCGGCGGGGCCGTCGCCGCGGGCTCCGGCACCCGGGCGGAGGACCGCTCGCAGCGGGCCGGGGCGCCCGCCCCACTGCCGGACCTGCGCGGTCTGACGGTGCCCGCCCCGGTGCCCGGCGGGGTCTCGATCGGCGCGATGACCGGCGGGGCGGTCGCCACCGGTCAGGACTCGACGGCCGTCGACGCCTCGATCCGCCTCGACGCCTTGGCCCGTGAACTGCTCGCGGCGGTCCACGAGTTGCGGGGCCACCTGCCGATGTTCACCCGGGTCGAGGGCAACGGCGTGGCCGAGGTGGAGCAGGAGCTGGACGCCGTCGGTACGGCTCTCGAACAGACCGGCACGGCTCCGCGCACCCGGCTGGAACGGCTCCGCGACCTCCTGCGGAGCTCGACCACGGTAGTCTCCGGACTCGCCTCGGCGCTGGCGGTCGTCGAGGCGATCGAGCAGTTCCTGCACTGAGCGGGGACCGGGGAGCACAGGGGGAGCAGGGATGACGGGCAAGTACTGGGACAAGGACGGCCAGCAGTGGGTGGACCACCTGCCGGCGGGCAGGGCGGCCACGCCGCCGCCTCCGGCGGCTCCCCCGGCCACGCCTACGCCCCCTCCGCCGACGGCCCCGCCCTTCGCACCTCCGGTCGGGCCGCCTCCGGTCGCGCCACCGCTGATCACACCACCGCTGATCACACCGCGCGCCCCTCGACCGGGGCGCCCGCCGTCCGCCGGAACGCGGCGGTCCCGGCGGGTGCTGGTGGCCGCCCTCGCCGGGGCGCTCCTCGGCGTGCTCGCGGGCGGCGGCGGGTACCTGCTGACGCGGCACGAGGGCGGGAGCAAGCCGACCGGTGCGGCGACCCTGACGGGCACGCCACCGGTCACGGCGTCCGGCTCCCCCTCGTCGTCCCCCACGGCCTCGAAGTCACCCTCCGCCACGCCCTCGCCCACGCCCACCACCCCGGCGCCCGCGCCGACCCCCACCGGGCTGCACCTCAACCGGGTCCAGGACCCGAACGGGTTCACCCTCCTCGTCCCGGACGGGTGGCAGCGGGACGAGGCCAACAACTCCACGTTCTACCGGTCCCCGGACAAGGCCAGCCTGATCCAGGTCTTCGCGATGAGTGACAAGCCGCCGTACGAGGAGGCCACTGCCACCGAGGTCGATCTGACCAAACTGCCGGGCTACCACCGCATCCGTCTGGAACAGACCGCCGGCGGCACCGCCGAACTGGAATACGCCTACGCCCATGCCGCCTCCGGCACCGTCCGGCATGTGGTCGACCACATCCTCGTCGGCCCGAACGGCGCCGCCTACGCCGTCATCGTGGCCGGCCCCGAGGGCGACTGGCCCACCCTGTTCCAGGCCCTCCGGGACGCGGAGCTCACCGGCTTCTGCTTCACCGCCCAGTGCCCGGCGGCCACCGGCTGACCCCCGCCCGCCGACCCCGGACCCCGCCGATCCTGACCCCCCGAACCGTCGTCCGCCGCCGGTCGGCTCAGGCCGCGAACGGGTGGGCCTGCCGGGCGTTGCGCAGCGCCTGCGCCCACCAGGTGAGCTGGTCGAGCATGGTCTTGGCGGCGGCGTCGGCGGCGGGGTCGATGGCCTTGCCGTCGGCGTCGAAGCAGTGGGCGGCGCCGTGGAAGCTGACCGTGTTGCGGATCGTCGCCGCGTTCAACTCGGCCATGACCACCCGCAGTTGCTCGACGGCGCGGAGGCCGCCGGAGAGGCCGCCGTAGGAGACGAAGGCGATCGGCTTGCCGTGCCACTGCCGGTTGTGCCAGTCGATGGCGTTCTTCAGCGCGGCCGGGAAGCTGTGGTTGTACTCGGGCGTGACGATGACGAAGGCGTCGGCGGCCTCCAGCCGGGGCGACACGGCGGCCAGCAACTCGGCGTCGCCCGGCGACGGTTCGCCGCCGAAGGACGGGAGGGTGGTCGGCAGCGGGGTCTCCACCAGATCGACCAGGTCGGTGGTCGCGTCGCCGCGGGCGTCGAGGTGACCGAGCAGCCAGTCGGCGACGACCGGGCCGAAGCGGCCGTCGCGGGTGCTGCCGACGATGACCGCGATCTGCAGATTCTGCTCCGTGGACATGGGAGTCCCCCTCCGGGATGTGATGGATGGCGCGACGTCGTGTACGGCGATGTGTACGGCGTATCTGACAGATACAACGTACACATTGGCGCGTACGCCGTCCACTGCAGATACGACGTACGCTTCAGATACGCCGTACACGCCAGGGTGGTACGGTGAGGAACACCGCAGTCGGAAGGAGCCCGCCCCATGCCCGCTCAGCAGGCACCCGCCGGGGGCACCCCCGCGGGTGCCGACGACAAGGCCCAGGCCTCACTCTGGGAGCGCCTCGCCCGTCCGGCCCCCGCGCCGCGCACCACACTGACCCCGCAGCGGATCGCCGAGGCCGCGGTCGCCATCGCCGACGCCGAGGGCCTGGACGCCGTCACCATGCGCCGCCTGGCCGGAGAGCTCGGCGTCGCCCCCATGGCCGCCTACCGATACGTCTCCGGCAAGGACGAACTCATCGAGCTGATGGTCGACTTCGTGTACGGCCAACTCCCCCTGGACACCCCGGCCGACGGCTGGCGGGACGCCATGCGCTCGCTGGCCGTCCACCTGCGGGCGATGACCCTGGCCCATCCGTGGACGGTCCGGACGGCCACCCCGTTCTCCCTCACCCCCAACCAACTCGCCGTCCCCGAGCGCGCGTTCGCAGCCCTGGCCGGGCACGGCCTGGACGCCGACACCACCATGGCGGTGTTCCGCGCCGTCAGCGGCTACGTGCACGGCTCGGTCGCCGCCGAGGTCGCCCTGGAGAACCTGCGCCGGGAGCACGGCTGGTCCGACGGCGACCAGACCCGGGCCGGCCTCGCCCCGCGGATGACCTGGCTGATGAACACCGGCCGCTACCCCGGCTACGAGCGCTACCTGTACGAGGCCACCCGCAAGGACGACCCCGACTGGCAGTTCGAGACCGGCCTCGACTGCGTCCTCGACGGCATCACCGCCCACTTCGGCATCTGACCCCCCGCTGCACGGGAAGTCCGCCGGTCCGACTTCCCGTGCTGCGGCAATGCGCTTACCGGCGGGCGGGGAGCGCGAGGAAGGCCAGCCCGCCGGCCAGCACCGCGAGCCCGCACCAGGAGACGGCCGGCAGACGCTCCCCCAGCGCCGCCACGCCCAGCACGGCGGCGACGGCGGGCTCGGCGAGGGTCAGCGTCGTGGCGGTCTGCGCGGTGGCGTGCCGCAGGCCGTGACCGAACAGCCGGTACGCGAGCCAGGTGGTGACCACGGCGAGGTACAGCACGATCCCCGCGCCCCGCACCGAGAGCAGCCACCCCACCGGCCCGAGGGCCACCACCGGCAGCACCAGCAGCGCCGCCCCGCCGAACATCGCCCCCATCACCCCGCCGGACGGGCGCCCCGCCGCGATCAGCCGCCCGCCGACCAGCGAGTACACGGCGTACGAGAGCCCGGCCAGCACCGCCAGCAGCACCCCGAGGGCGTCCACCGCGGCGCCGCCCCCGGCGAGTTCGGGCCCCAGCACCAGCACCGCACACCCGAGGACGGCCATCGCGGTGGCCCCGGCCCAGCGCCCACCCGGCCGCCCCTGCCGGGCGAGCCACCCGAGCAGCCCGGTGAACACCGGCGCGCTGCCCAGCGCGATCACCGTCGCCACCGCCACCCCGGTCCGGCTCACCGCCGGGTAGAAGGTGACCGGGTACCCCGCCACCGCGACCGCGCCGAGCGCGAGTTGCCACCGCTCGCGCGGCCCGCACGCCCGGGGCAGGGTGCGGACTGAGCGGTCGGACAGGAACAGCAGCAGCCCGCCGAGCACCAGCCCGGCAGCCCCGATCCCCGCCGCCGGGGCGCCCCCGGGAGCCAGCGAAGCCGCCGTCCCGGTCGTGCCCCAGAGCACGGCGGCGAGCAGTATCGGCACTGGGCCGCCGAGCGCGCGGGGGCGGGCGCGACGGAGAGCCTTGGGCAGGGGACGGGCAGGCGAGAACAAGCGATTCGGCACAGTCGTGAACTCCGTCGTCGAAGACCATCGGGAAACTGGTTCCGAGAACGGACGCACGCCATCAGCCCACGGCGGCCGCCATCAGGCCGAGCCGGGGTCGCAGGGGATCAAGCCACCGGAGCGCGCGCCCGTCAGGCGCTGAGCGGCGGCAGTACGACGTGCCAGTACAGGTTCACGGGTCGATGGTACCCGCGTGGGAAGTCGGCTGGGCCGACTTCCCGCGCGGGTGGCGGGGTGGTCAGTCGTGCGGGTTGGCCGGGGTGGGGAGGGCGAGTTCGCACCAGGTGGTCTTGCCGATGTAGCCCTCACCCCGGGGGTGGGCGCCCCAGGAGGTGGCGAGCGCCGCGACGAGTTCGAGGCCCCGGCCGGACTCGTCTTCCGGGGTGGCGTGGCGGAGGGTCGGGAGCTCGGGGTTCGCGTCGGAGACCTCGATGCGGAGCAGGGAGGAGGTGGGAAGGAGAACTCGGACGCCGATCATCCGGTCACGCGGGGACCGGGCGTGGCGGCAGGCGTTGGTGACGAGTTCACTGAGGAGGATCAGCGCGGTCTCCGCCGAGTCGACGGGCACCTCCCATTCGAAGGCCATCCGGAGGAAGCGGATCCGGGCACGGCCGGCGCTGCGGGGCAGGCGGGGGAACATCCACTCGACGGCGTCGACGGGCTGAGTGAGCATCAGATTCCTTGAGGGGGTGTACGGACGGCTTCACTCACAAGGGCTGAGTTCGGCCACTTCACCCTTCAAGGGTCGACAGACGGGCATAGCCTCAGGAGTTACACCGCTGGTACAGCGCGAGCTTGAACCGCCCTTTGACCAGGGCAGGGAGGGGCCACGGCAGATGAGCACGCCGAAGCAGAACCCGATGTCGTGGAAGTACTGCGGCGACCAGGTCAAGCGGTGGCGTGAACGGGCGGGCGTGACCCGGGAGCAGCTGAGTCAGGCGGCCCACTACGACATCGAGAGCGTGCGGTCGATGGAGGCGGGAAGGCGGAAGCCGTCGCTCAAGTTGCTTCAGGCCGCAGATGATTTGTGCAATGCGAGAGGAATGCTGCTGGCCGCCCACCCCTACCTTGTTCCCGAAGACAGGCCTGCTCGCAGCGACAGCTATCGCGAGGTCGAGGAGGAAACGGCGGCTTTCTATTCCTATGAACCCCTCTACATCCCAGGCTTGTTGCAAACCAAGGAGTATGCGATGACGCTCCTGAGCCACACCATGCCGCCAGTGGATGACGCCACCGTGGACATGAACCTTGCAGTCCGCCTCAAGCGACAAGAGCGACTCAAGCTGCCTACAGTGCTGTTCAGCTTCACCATCTACGAAGCCGCTCTCCACACCTGCGTCGGCGGCAAGGAAATCATGAAGCGACAACTACACCGGCTGCTCGAGGACGAGCATTCGCGCAACGTTCGAACCCAGGTCGTGCCGGTCGGGCACGCGATCCCTTCCGGGCTCTCCGGATCGCTGGCCATCATGGAAACGATCAACAACGAGCACTACGCGTACGTTGAGACGCACGGAACGAATGCACTCCACTCGGAACCGAGCCTCGTAGGCGAGCTCAGCCGACGCCACGCGATGATCCGCGCGCAAGCCCTCAATGTTCAGGATTCGGCACAGCTCATCAGGAAGACACTGGAGCAATTGTGAACACCACAAGGCCGTGGTTCCGGTCCAGCTATAGCGACTACGAAGGCGGCAACTGCGTCGAGGTGGCCATCTCCTGGGTCAAGTCCAGTTACAGCACCCCGGACGGCGGCGAGTGCGTCGAGGTCGCGTCCTGCCCCTCCGCCATCCACGTCCGGGACTCCAAGGACAAGGCCGGCCCGACCCTCGCCTTCTCCCCCGAGGCGTGGTCCGCGTTCGTCTCCTTCGCCCCCGAAGCTCAAGCCGCCGAAGCCGAGTGACCCTTTAGTTGAATGGGTGGGTAACCACCTACCAACCACCCCTGTGAGCAGCAGATATGACTTATCGCCATCATTGCGCCACCGTCGGTTCCTCCGTGTAGCGTGCGCAGTAATGAATCGACCCCCGCCGGTGCTCCAACACCGAACGGGGGTCTGACCGGCACGATCGAAGAGGGTTCGATCCTGTGGCTACCCACGACTCTACCGCCATGGCCTCCCCCGGGTACGGCAAGCAGTCCGCGCCGGGGCAACTTCCCCGTTCCGCGCGCTACTTCGCGGATCTTCCGGCGCGCGAGGCGTATCTCGCCTCGCTCATCGACCACCTGCCCGACGGCGCCGCCATGGACGTCAAAACGCTCGCCGCCATCAACCCGCACTACGGCCAGATGGCCTGCCGCACGGCGCTCAACAACCTCTCCGCCGCAGGTCACCTGCGCCGCGTCCGCGAGCGCGTGAACGCCGACCGCCCCCAGTGGGTGTTCCGGACGTACTTCTCCCGGACGCCCCGCAGCGACGCCTGGTGGAACCACTTCATCGCCACCGGCGAAAGCCCCCGGGAGTCAACGGACAACGCGCCCGATCCCCCGAAGGAGCGACGCGCCTCCCCTGTCTCCCCCGCCTACGCCGCGCTCGCCGGCCTCGGCATCGCGGACGCCCGTCTCCCGCTCTCCGGCGCCGACTGCGCGGCCCTGGAACCACTGGCCGCCGAGTGGCTGGCCCGGGGCGCCACCCTGGCCCTCTTCACGGCCGCTCTCACCGCAGGCCTGCCACCGGAGGGCGTCCACAGCCCGGTGGCGTTCACCCGCCGCCGCCTGCTCGACAAGATGCCCCCGGAGCGCTCGCGCCCCGAACCGCAACCCACCCGCATCATCGAGTGCACCGACTGCCGGACCCCCTGCCGCCCGCACGCCCTCCTGGGCGGCCTCTGCCGCGCCTGCCGTGGCATCCCCGCGGCACCGCCGCCGCCCCGTCGGCATCTCTCCCCCGCGGCCGTCCGCACACACGCCGCCCGTGCCCGCCAAGCGGTGAGCACATCATCGCGATCATGAATATTCACAGGTGACGGCGTTAACCTATGCAAAATCCAAAGGTGAACTAGGTTACAAACCTTGCATTCCAAGCCGTCCGGTTTGCCCACATGCTGAGATCCATGCGATAGTCAAGGCATCGAACTTCGGCGGGCCCGACCTGGCACTGCCGACGCCCATCGCGCGGGCACGCACCCCCTTGGCCGGCGCGATGACTTGCAGGGGCCCCCATCCGCCGGACCACGGCGCTCTCGGGGGCCCTGCGTGTTTTCCGGCCGACTTCAGGGCCCGCGATCCAGTGCCGGCCCGCCGAATTCAGGGCCGCTCGCGCACCTTGAGCTCGAACCAGACCCCTTTGCCCCGGGGCAGCAGGTCCGCGCCCCAGCGGTCGGAGAGGTCGTCGACGATCTTCAGCCCCCTGCCGCGCTCGTTCACCGGCCTGGGCTCGGCGAGGATCATGCAGGGCAGCGCCCGGGAGGAGTCGCGGACCTCGACCCGCAGCCAGCCCGGTTTGCGGCTGACGTGCAGGCCGATGGTGCGCCCTGCGGCGTGCCGCACCGCGTTGGCCACCAGCTCGCTGGTGAGCAACTCACCGGCCTCCAGGTACGGGTGGAGGTCCCAGGACTCCAGGACGGACAGCACCAGCCGGCGGGCCACCGGGCCCGACTCCGGCCGGGACGGCAGCCGTACCTCGTTCGGCGAGGACTGATCGCACAGCCTGCCGGAATACATCTCCTCCAGCTCCTCGGAGCTGAGCCGCTCCAGCGCCGAGAGCGACCGCTGGACGTCGGTCCAGGACGCCTCGGCGACCGTGCCGGCCCCGGGAACTGATGACTGATCTGTTTCGCCCCAACCCGCCATGCGGACCATCATTGCGGAACGCAAGCAGGCGCGTACGGACAATGAGCAAACGATCTCCCCCGAATCGGCATATGCCGGATGCAAGAGGGGGCCGACCCGAACCGACTTCCGTCAAGTCCGAGTTGACCCCCCGACCGCTCCTACCAGGAGCCCCACGGCACGTTCCAGCCGCTCAGCCCGTTCGACGGGTCGAGCGTCTCCTTCTTGGTCGAGTTCTTCACGACCACGACGTCCCCGACCATCGAGCCGCTGTAGAACTTGCCCATCGAGGTGCTGTCCCCGCCCCCCTTGACGTCCTTGAGCCCGACGCAGCCGTGGCTGACGTTGTCCTCACCGAAGACGTTGCTCCAGTAGTTGCCGTGCACGTACGTCCCGCTGTCGGTGAGCCGGATCGAGTGCGGCACCTGGAGGTCGTACGGCACACCGGTCATGCCGGGCAGGGTGCTGGACTGCATCCGCACCACGCCCTCCTTGGCCATGACGACCATCGTGCCGTTCCAGGTCGCGTGTTCGGGCGAGCCGGCGGTGATGTCGATGTCGCTGGACTGCCCGCTCTGGACGACCGTCATCTTGTGCGCGGCGGCGTCAACCGTCGAAATCTGGGATCGCCCGATCGTGAAGGGCTCGTCCCGGTCACCGCCGTACACCCCGGGGGCGATCTCGACGCTCTTGAGGCGGTAGTGCACGACCACCTTGGTGCCGGGCGCCCAGTACTGCTCGGGGCGGAAGTCCAGCCGGCGGTCGCCGAACCAGTGGCCCTTGACCACGGTGCCGTTGTCGGCCTGGAAGGTGATGCCCCTGAGGACCTCGTCCTTGTTCTTGACGTCCTTGCTGAAGTTCACCGAGACGATCATGCCGACGCCGTACGTGGCGTCGTTGTCCACGTTGTCCGAGGCCTTGGCGAGCGCCGTCGGGGTCAGCGTGGTGAAGTTGCTGTCGGCCGTGGCGACCGCGCCGTCGGCGTCCGCGGCCATCGCGCTGACCTGGTAGGCGGTGCCCACCGCCAGGGCGGCCGACGGGGTCCAGGAGGCGCCGTCGGCGGAGATGGTGCCGGGGACCTCCTGGCCCGTCCGGTCGCTCACCTTGACGGTGGTGAGCTTGCCGCCCGTCGCACCGACCTTGATCGCGTTCGGTGCCACGTCCACCGAGCCGGCCTTGGGCTCGATGCTCACCGCGGCCTTCGAGACCTTCGGCGCCGTGCCGGTGGGCGCCGCCGCGGGCTTGGATGCGGCCGCACCGGCCCCCAGGTCGGCCTTGGCCGCGCTGCCGCCCCCACTGCCGCCGCTGCCACCGCCGCAGGCGGCCGTCAGCGCCATCGCCCCGCCGACCAGGCCGGCGGTAACCACTCTGCGTATCGACCTCAACGTCGATTCCCTCTCTCTGGACTCCCCGAACTCCCCGTGAACCCGCGACGGTCCTACGACGGACCTGCGACGGACCCGACCGGATACACGCACCCGGCCATCGGAAAGGTTGCGACATGCGCGGGACTCGCGCCCCGGAAAGCCGAGCGGCCCGACCCCAACGGGTGAGGATCGGACCGCTCGGCGACAAACTCACCGGAGTGCCCGGACTAGCCGGGCCAACCTCCGGGTAGGGCCTACCAGTTGGCCCAGTCCACGTTCCAGCCGCCGAGCCCGTTGGAGGGGTCGACGGTCTTCTCCTTGGTGTTCACGACCTTGATGACGTCACCGACCATCGAGTCGTTGAAGAACTTGCCCGCCACCGAGGTGTCGCTGCCGCCCTTGACGTCCTGCATCGACACGCAGCCGTGGCTGGCGTTGGACTTGCCGAAAGGATTCGCCCAGTAGTTGCCGTGCACGAAGGTGCCGGAGGTGGTCAGCCGCATCGCGTGCGGCACGTCCTGGATGTCGTACTCGCCGCCGAGGCCGACGGTCTGCGAGTTCATCCGGGTGACCTTCTCCTTGGACATGACCACCATGGCCCCGCCCCAGGACGGCGTGGCGTCCGCGCCGAGGGTGACCGGCACGGTGGTGCTCTGGCCGCTCCGCTCGATGGTCATCTGGTGCGACTTGGCGTCCGCGGTGGAGATCTGCGAACGGCCGATGGTGAACGGCTCGTCCTTGTCCACGTCGCCGTAGATGCCCGGGGCGACCTCGACGTTCTTCAACCGGTACTTGACGGTCACCTTGGTGTCCGGCGCCCAGTACTGCTCCGGGCGGAAGTCGACCCGCTTGTCGCCGAACCAGTGGCCCTTCACCACGGTGTTGTTGCCTGTCTCGAAGGTGATGCCCTTGAGGACGGCGTCCTTGTTCTTGACCGGCTTGTTGAACTCCACCGAGACGATCATGCCGACGCCGTAGGTGGCACCATCGCTGATGTTGTCGTTGGTGGAGATCTTCTTGTCCGGCGTCAGGGTGGTGAACGAGGTGGTGGACGCGGCCACCAGGCCCGCCCCGTCCTTGGCCTGCGCGTTCACCTTGTACGCCATGCCGACGGCGAGCGCCGCCGCGGGCTTCCAGCCGGTGCCGTCCGGGGCGATCGCACCCTCGACCGGCTTCCCGTCCTTGTCGGTCACCTCGACCGTGGTGAGCTTGCCGTTCGAGACGGACACCTGCAGCCCGGTCGGCTGGACGTCCTGGGCACCGTCCTTCGGCTCGACGGCGATCACCGCGGCCGAGGTCTTCGGCGTCCCCGAACCGCCCGCGTCCGCCGAGGCCGGCGCGCCGGCCGCGTTGCCCCCGCCGGATCCCCCTGAGCCGCTGCCCTTGTCGTCGTTGCAGGCCGCGGTGAGCAGCAACACCCCACCCATGACCAACGCCATCGCACCCCTGCGGCCGTAGCGGCTGGTGGTACGTATCGCGGCGCCGACCGTCTTACCCGTCTTCACGGTTTCTCCCCTCCCGGTATTCACTCTCTTGACGCGTTGAGTGCCCCCATGAGTTGCACCGGGCGCCGATCTTTCGCGCCCGGCTGCGGACGCGTCGGAGCAGAATAACCGGGCCGTCCGAGCGAATCCCCGGGGGAGTCGGGTGGAGCGGGAGTGAACCGGCCGTGAAGACGGCCGCGGGTGAAGGAAGGGCGGGCGGAGGGCGAGCGGAACGGCGGCCGGACGGGGACCGGCTAGCGCAGCGCGCTCCCGGCCACCCACTGCTCCCAGAGCATGTTCCAGCCGTTCAGGCCGTTCTGCGGCGGCACGAAGTCCCCGGACGGGCCCTTCACCTCCACCACGTCCCCGGCGATGGTGTGCTCGAACAGCCATCCCGCCGGAGTGTCCTTGCTCGTGCCGCCCTTGGCGTCGGCCAGGCCGATGCAGCCGTGGCTGGTGTTGGCGGTGCCGAACACCTTGGGGTCCGCCCAGTAGTTGCCGTGGAGGAAGGTGCCGGAGGTGGTCAGCCGCATCGCGTGCGGGACGTCCTTGATGTCGTACTCGTCGCCCATGCCGACGGTCTGCGAGTTCATCCGGGTCACCTTGTACTTCTCCGACACCACCATCACCCCCCGGTAGGTGGAGTGGTCGGGGCTGCCGCCGGAGACCTTGAGCACCCGCACCACCTTGCCGCCCTGGCCGGTCCGGACGGTCAGGGTGTGCGCGTCCAGGTCCACGGTGGAGACCTGCGCCCGGCCGACGGTGAAGCGCAGGTCCCGGCTCTGGCTGCCGAACTCGCCCGGCGCGCCCTGCACGTCCTTCAGCCGCAGCGCCACCGAGACCTTGGTGCCGGCCGCCCAGTACTGCTGCGGGCGGAAGTCCAGCCGCTGGTTGCCGAACCAGTGCGCGGCCACCGCCACCGGCGGGTCGGCGCTGACCTGGACGGCCTTCTCCACCGCCGCCCGGTCGGCGATCGGGCGGCTGAAGCGCAGCGAGACCGGCATGCCGACGCCGACCGTGGAACCGTCCTCCGGGGTGAAGAAGGCGACGAAGGTGTGCGCCCGGGCGACGGTCGAGAACGCCGAGTGCTGGGCGGCCTTCTGGCCCTGGTCGTCCTCGGCGACGGCGTCCAGGGTGAACGCGGTGCCCAGCGGCAGCGGGCCGTCGGGCCCCCAGCCCGCGCCGTCCGGGGTGATCGTGCCGGGCACCTCGGTGCCCTTGGCGTCGGCCAGCCGGACCGACACCAGCCGGCCCTGCGCGGCCCCCACCCGGACCGTGCCCTCCGGCTGCACGTCCTGCGCGCCGTCGGCCGGCTGCACGGTGAGCACCGCCCGGGACGGCGCCTCCGCCGGGGGCGCCGTGAGCGCCCCGGAGCCGACCGCGTCCCCGTCGGGCGCGGCCGGGGAGCCGCCACTGCCGCAGCCCGTGAGGACGGCCAGACAGCAGGCCACCACCGCCGCGCCCCGCGCCCACACCCGTCCTCGGCGCCGCATCCCGGGGCCTCCCACTGTTCGCGTCCGACGCCCGGAACAACGACGGGCGCCGACCCGGGGACACGCCGAGCGGCCCGGAATCCCGCCATCCACCGGCGATCCCCTGCCCGCCATCCGCCGGTAAGCCCCCGTTCAGCGGCTTCCGATCTGCGCAATCCGGGAAAGAGGAAGTGAACGGGGTCCGGGACACCCCACCCAGGGAGGGTACGGCCATGGCGTCAGGGCAGGAGCTGGAAGCCGGGGTAAGGCCGGACGGCGGCCCGCACACCGTCGAGCCATCAGCCGAGCCACCGCGGCCCGGCAGCTGGCAGCCGCTCGGCGCCCGCTTCCGGACCGACCAAGTCGGCGGCCGGGGCACCAACTTCGCGCTCTGGGCGGCCGGCGCCGAGGCCGTCGAGCTGTGCCTCTTCGACGAGGACGGCCGGGAGAGCCGGCACCGCCTCACCGAGCAGGACTTCCAGATCTGGCACGGCTTCCTCCCCGGCGTGCGCCCCGGCACCCGCTACGGCTTCCGCGTGCACGGCCGGTGGGACCCGTGGACCGGCGCCCGCTGGAACCCGGCCAAACTGCTGCTGGACCCGTACGCCCGCGCCGTCGACGGCTGTTACACCTCGCACGACGCCGCCTGCGCCGCCGTCCGCAACTGGCCGGAGGCCGATGTCGCCGACACCGTCCGGGACAACCGCGACTCCGCGCCCTACGTGCCCAGAGCCGTGGTCGTCCACGATGACGACGACTGGTACGACGACCACCGCCCGAAGACCCCGTGGGCCGAGACGGTCCTCTACGAACTGCACGTGCGCGGCTTCACCATGCGCCACCCCGAGATCCCGCCGCACCTGCGCGGCACCTACGCCGGCCTCGCCCACCCCGCCGCGATCGCCCACCTCACCCGCCTCGGCGTGACCGCCGTCGAGCTGCTGCCGGTCCACCAGTACGCCACCGAGGACCACCTCCAGGCGCGCGGCCTGGTCAACTACTGGGGCTACAACACGGTCGGCTACTTCGCCCCGCACGCCGGCTACTCCGCCTCCGGCTCGCGCGGCGGCCAGGTCGGCGAGTTCAAGCGGATGGTCCGCGCCCTGCACGCCGCCGGGATCGAGGTGATCCTGGACGTGGTGTTCAACCACACCGCCGAGGCCGGCGAGCTCGGCCCGATGCTCTCGCTGCGCGGCATCGACAACGCCGCCTACTACCGCCTTCCGCCGAACCGCCCGCGCGGCTACGCCGACTACACCGGCTGCGGCAACACCCTGGACACCCGCCGCCCGCAGGTGATCCGGCTGATCACCGACTCGCTGCGCTACTGGGTCGCCGAGATGGGCGTGGACGGCTTCCGCTTCGACCTCGCCGCCGCCCTCGCCCGCGGCGGCCCGCGCGGCGGCGACGACGTGGACATGGACCACCCGTTCCTCGCCGCCGTCTCCCAGGACCCGCTGCTCAGCCGGGTGAAGCTGATCGCCGAGCCGTGGGACGTCGGCCCGGGCGGCTACCAGGTCGGCGGCTTCCCCCCGCTGTGGGCCGAGTGGAACGACAAGTACCGCGACACCGTACGGGACTTCTGGCGCGGCGCCCGCCCCGACGTGCGCGAGCTCGGCTACCGCCTCTCCGGCTCCTCCGACCTCTACCAGCGCGGCGGCCGCCGCCCGTACGCCTCCGTCAACTACGTGACCGCGCACGACGGTTTCACCCTGCGCGACCTGGTCTCCTACGACCGCAAGCACAACGAGGCGAACGGCGAGGCCAACCGCGACGGCACCGACGACAACCGCTCGTGGAACCACGGCGCCGAGGGCGAGACCGCCGACCCGGCGGTCCGCGCGCTGCGGCTGCGCCAACTGCGCAACCTGACGGCCACCCTGCTGCTCTCCGCCGGCGTCCCGATGCTCACCGCCGGGGACGAGCTGGGCCGCACCCAGGGCGGCAACAACAACGCCTACTGCCAGGACAACGAGGTCAGCTGGTTGGACTGGTCACTGCTGGCGGAGCCCGGCTGGCGGGAGCTGACCGAGCTGACCGCCCGGCTGATCCGGCTGCGCCGCTCCCACCCGGTGCTGCGGCAGCGGGCGTTCTTCTCGGGCCGGGCCGCCACCCCCGGCGGCCAGCCCGACCTGGCCTGGTTCACCCCGCTGGGCAAGGAGATGACCGAGGCCGACTGGTTCGCGCCGACCGCCTGCCTGGGCATGCTGCTGTCCGGCACCGCGATGTCCGAACGGGACGACACCGGACGGCCGCTGCGGGACGACAGCTTCCTGCTGCTGCTCAACGCGGGCCACCAGGCCACGGTGTTCACCCTGCCCGGCGAGCCCTGGGCGGCGCCCGAGGCCCCGTACGAGACGGTGATCGACACGGCCGAGGCTCCGGTCGGCACGGCCGGGGCGGCGGGAGGCACGCCCGGGGCGGCGGGAGGCACGGGCGAGCCGTACCCGCACGGCGCCGTCGTCCTGGGCGGGCGCTCACTGCAGCTGCTGCGCGCGCCCGCCCCCGGGGCCTAGGGGCCCGGGCTCAGCCCCGGGCGTGCCCGAGCTCGACGTTCTCCAGCACGCCGATCGCGTCCGGCACCAGCACCGCCGCCGAGTAGTAGGTGCTGACCAGGTAGGAGGCGACCGCCTTCTCGTCGATGCCCATGAAGCGGACGTTCAGACCCGGCTCGACCTCGTCCGGGATGTTGATCTGGGTGAGCCCGACCACGCCCTGGTTGTCCTCGCCGACCCGCATCGCGATGAACGCGCTGGTCTGCTGGTCGGACACCGGGATCTTGTTGCACGGGAAGATCGGCACCCCGCGCCAGGTCGGCCGGTGCTTGCCGAGGACGTCGACGGTGGCCGGGTAGACACCGACCTTGTTGCACTCCCGCTCGAAGGCGGCGATCGCCCGCGGGTGGGCGAACAGGTAGTCGGTGTCCCGGCGCATGCTCAGCAGCTCGTCCAGGTCGTCCGGGGTGGGCGCCCCGGAGCGGGTCTGGATCCGCTGGTCGAAGTCGGTGTTGGCGAGCAGGCCGAACTCCGGGTTGTTGACGAGCTCGTGCTCCTGCCGCTCCCGCAGGGCCTCGATGGTCAGCCGCAGCTGCTCCTCGGTCTGGTTCATCGGCTTGTTGTAGAGGTCCGCGACCCGGGTGTGCACCTTGAGGACGGTCTGCGCGACGCTCAGCTCGTACTCGCGCGGCCTCAGCTCGTAGTCCACGAACGCGCCGGGCAGCTCGTACTCGCCCTCGTGGCCGGCCGACAGGTCGATCCGCGCCTCGCCGTGCTCGTTCTGGGCCTGCGCGGCGTCGGCGGCGAAGCCCAGCAGCTGCTCGCGCAGTGAGTCCGAGCGGTCGACCAGCTCCTGGAAGGCCGCCCAGGGCAACGCCATCGCGACACCCGACGTCGCCGCCTTCACGGTGTACGGCCAGGTGCCGTTCGGCTCGGTGAGCGCCTCGTCGCCGATGTGGTCGCCGTCCGCGAGGGAGCCGAGCACGGTCTGCTCGCCGTACTTGCCGGTGCCGATCCGGTCCACCTTGCCGTGCGCGACGAGGAACACCTCCTCGATCGGCGCACCCTCCTGCACCAGCACGTCGCCCACCGCGAAGTCCCGCTGCACGAACCGGCGGGCCAACTCCTCCAGGACCGCGTCGTCCTCGTAACCGTGCAGCGCCGGCACCTCGCGCAGCGAGGGGGCGACCACGCTCACCGTGGAACCGGCCTTGGCGAAGCCCACCCGGCCGCGCCCGGCGGCGAAGCTGAGGCGGCGGTTGACCCGGTAGGTACCCGCGCTGACCTGCACCCAGGGCAGCATCTTCAGCAGCCAGCGGGAGGTGATCTCCTGCATCTGCGGCTTCGACTTGGTCGTGGTCGCCAGGTTCCGCGCCGCGGTCGTGCTGAGGCTGAGCTGGGCCCGGACTTCCACGGTCGCGCGGCCTGGGCCGGGGGCCGCGGTGGGTTCGGTTTCCACCGTCATGTGCACACTCCTGTCACTCACGTATCAATGAACATCCGTCAGGAGATTCCATCGGCCGATCGGGTGGGGCTCGCAAGAGGCGCCCGGCGCATTCGTCCCTGCACGAACCGCCGCACACGCCCCGCGTCCGCCCGCGCACCACCCGTCCGAGTGGCCGGTTCTCGCCGGACAGCACCGACAGGGGCGAAAAACCGGATGAGAAGTGACGGCCTCTCCGCCTACCCTCACCGCGATGGCCGAGAACCGACATGACACCGACAACCCGCCCGCCGACGGGACCGTGACCGCGCGCCCCCGCTCCACGGTCCGCTCGCTGCTGCGCCTGTGGCCGTACGCGCGCGCCGTCCGCGGCCGGCTGGCCGTCTCGGTGACGGCCGCCACGCTCGGCATGCTGAGCACGCTCGCCGTCCCGGTGCTCCTCGGCCGGATCGTGGACGGCCCGCTCGCCACGCACGACCTGGCCGCCCTCCGGCCGCTGGTCGGCCTGCTGCTCCTCCTGGGGCTCTTCGAGGCCGGACTCTTCTACACCCGCCGGGTGGTGCTGGCCCGCCCGCTGGCCGGGCTGGAGACGGCCATGCGCGGCGACCTCTTCGCCAAGCTCCAGCGGCTGCCGGTCTCCTTCCACGACCGCTGGGGCTCCGGCCAGCTGCTCTCCCGGGCCACCGCGGACATGTACACCATGCGGCTGTTCCTGGCCTTCCCGTTGGTCTTCCTGATCGTCAACTCGGTGATGTTCCTGGCCGGCGCGGTGGTGATGTTCACCCAGGACTGGCGGCTCGCGCTGATCGCCCTGGTGCCCGTCGTCCCGCTGTTCCTGCTCACCCGGCGCTTCGAGTCCGGCTACTCCGGCGCCTCCCGCCTCGCCCAGGACCAGAACGGCGACCTCGCCACCGTGGTCGAGGAGTCCGTCCTCGGCATCCGGATCCTCAAGGCCTTCGGCCGTCACCGCTCGATGGCCGAGCGCTTCCGCGCCCAGTCCCAGGAGCTGCGCCGCACCGAGCTGCACAAGGCCCACCTACTCGCCAACCTCTGGTCCGTCATCGTCGGCCTGCCCGAGATCGCCCTCGGCTGCGCCCTCGCCGCCGGCGCCTACCTGGTCGCGCACGACGAGCTGAGCGCGGGCGCCCTGGTCGCCTTCCTCTCCACCGCGCTCGCACTGCGCTGGCCGGTGGAGTCGCTCGGCTGGCTGCTCGCCTACGCCAACGAGGCCGCCACCGCCACCGACCGCTTCTTCGAGGTGCTGGACGAGCCGGACACCCCGGACCCGGGCACCGCCACCGGGCTCGGCGCCCGGGACGGCATCCGCTTCACCGGCGTCCGCTTCCGCTACCCCGACGCCCCGGCCGGCAGCCCCGACCTGCTGACCGGCATCGACCTGCACATCCGCAGCGGCGAGACGATGGCCCTGGTCGGCGCCACCGGCAGCGGCAAGACCACGCTCACCGCGCTGCTCCCCCGGCTGTACGAGGCCACCGCCGGCACCATCACGCTGGACGGCCGGGACCTGCGCGACCTGCCCCGGGAGCGGCTGCGCGAACTCGTCGCGGTCGCCTTCGAGGAGCCCACCCTGTTCTCCGCCACCGTCCGGGAGAACGTCCTGATGGGCGCCCCGGGCGCGAGCGGGGAGCAGCTGCGCTCCGCGCTCGCCACCGCCCAGGCCGGTTTCGTGGACAAGCTCCCCGAGGGCGCGGACACCGAGGTCGGCGAGCAGGGCCTGAGCCTGTCCGGCGGACAGCGCCAGCGCCTCGCGCTGGCCCGCGCGGTGGTCGGCGACCCGGCCTTCCTGGTGCTGGACGACCCGCTCTCCGCCCTGGACGTGCACACCGAGGCCCTGGTCGAGCGGGCACTGCGCGAGGTCCTCGGCACCACCACCGCCCTGGTGGTCGCCCACCGCCCCAGCACCGTGCTGCTCGCGGACCGGGTCGCGGTGCTGGCGGACGGCCGGATCGAGGCCGTCGGCACCCACCAGGAGCTGCTGCGCGACTGCGCGCACTACCGCGAACTGATGTCGGGCGAGGCCGCCCTCGTGCCCGAAGGAAGTGCAGCCCCGTGACCACGACCGCCGATCCCACGAAGGCCGACCCCGCGAAGGGCGAGCCCGCGACGGCCGCCCGGTCCGCCGAGGAGGAACTGCCCCCGCCCCCGGCCGACGAGGAGGACATCCCCGTCCCGCCCGGCGCGCCCCGGGCGCTGCTGCGCTCGCTGCTCGGCCCGCACCGGGCCCGGATCACCGTCGCGATGGTGGTGATCCTGGTCCAGCAGGCCGCCCTGCAGTCCGGCCCGCTGCTGGTCGCGGTGGCCATGGACCGCGCCATCCCGGCGCTGCGCGAGCACGACTCCGGCCCGCTCGTCGCGGTCATCGCCGCGTACCTGTTCTGCGCGCTGCTCAGCCCGGTGCTGCAGTGGGCGTTCATCAAGATCAGCGCCCGGGTCAACCAGGACATCCTGCTGGAGCTGCGCGGCCGGATCTTCCGGCACGCCCAGCGGCTGAGCCTGGACTTCCACGAGCGCTACACCTCGGGCCGGATCATCTCCCGGGCGACCAGCGACATCGACGCGCTGCGCGAGCTGCTCTCCGAGGGTCTGCAGGAGCTGCTGACGGTCTTCCTGTCGGTCTGCTACATCTCGGTGCTGCTGCTGGTGCTGGACTGGCGGCTCGGCCTGGTCTCGCTGGTGTCGGCCGTGCCGCTGGCGCTGATCGCCCGCTCCTTCCGCAGCCGCTCGCGCCGGGTCTACCGCCGCTCCCGCACCTCGGCCGCCTCGCTGATCGTCCGCTTCACCGAGACGATGAACGGCATCCGCCCGGTGCAGGCCTTCCGCCGTGAGAAGGCCAACGACGCCGCGTTCGCGCTGGTCAACCGGCAGTCCGCCACCGCGACCGCGGACGGCCTGCTGGAGATCGCCCGCTACGTCGGCCTCTCCCGGGCCACCGCCAACCTGTGGGTCACCGGCGTGGTGCTGTTCGGCGCCTACCTGGTCGTGGACGACACGCTGGAGGTGGGCGCGCTCACCGCCTTCGTGCTCTACCTGCGCCGGCTCTACGACCCGATCGACCAGCTGGCGATGTTCCTGAACAGCTACCAGTCGGCCGCCGCCGCGCTGGAGAAGATCGCCGGCCTGCTTGCCCACGAGCCGACCGTCGCCGAACCGGCCGAGCCGAAGGAGCTGCCGCAGGCCGCGAGCGGGCGGATCACGGTCAAGGGCCGGGAGGTGTCCTTCGAGCGGACCCGCTTCGCCTACCCCACCGGTAGGGAGGTGCTGGCGCCCTTCGACCTGCTGATCCCGGCCGGGCAGACGGTCGCGGTGGTCGGCGCGACGGGCGCGGGCAAGTCGACGCTCGCCAAACTGCTGGCCCGCTTCTACGACCCGAGCGACGGCCGGATCCGGCTGGACGGCGTGGACCTGCGCGAGCTGGCCACCCCCGAGCTGCGGCGCGGGGTGGTGATGGTGACCCAGGAGTCCTTCCTGTTCTCCGGCACCGTCGCCGAGAACATCGCGATCGGCCGCCCCGGCGCCACCCGCGAGGAGGTCGAACAGGCCGCGCGTGACATCGGCGCGTACGGGTTCATCGCCGAGCTGCCGGACGGCTTCGACACCGACGTGCGCAAGCGCGGCGGCCGGATCTCGGCCGGCCAGCGCCAGCTGGTGGCCTTCGCCCGCGCCCTGCTGGCCGACCCGGCGGTGCTGATCCTGGACGAGGCGACCAGTTCCCTGGACGTTCCGGGCGAGCAGGCCGTCCAGCGGGCGATGCGCACGGTGCTGGCCGGCCGGACGGCGGTGATCATCGCGCACCGCCTCTCCACCGTGGAGATCGCCGACCGCGTCCTGGTGATGGACCAGGGCCGGATCGTGGAGGACGGCTCCCCGCAGGAGCTGATCGACGGCGCCGGTCGCTTCGCCGCCCTCCACCGGGCCTGGCGGGACAGCCTGGTCTGAGGGGACCCGGCCGGTCCGAGGGGACCCGGTCCCCGACCCCTGAATGTGCCCGTCCGGGTGCGCCGTTACGCACCCGGCCGGGCCGCCCCTGGTGGAACGTGTCGCTGGTGGCCGCCGGGCCCCGGTTGGTGACCCGCACCTCCAGGATCCCGGTCTCCCCCGGGACCACCGGGCCCTGCGGCGGGCAGAGTTCGACGGACAGCCGCGCGGTCGCCGGGGCGCCGCGAGCGGGCCGGTGGCGGCCTGGGCCGGCCACGCCACGAGGACGACGGAGAGCGCCGCGAGGTCGGCCGCGCGGACGGTTCGCATCATGAGCATCACGCTCCCCCTGCCCGACACGCGGGGCAACCGGATAACTGCCGTCCGTGGCGGACGGGCGGCAGTCATCCGGCGCGCCGTCAGCGCAGCAGCCCCGCGTCCATCCCGGCCGACTCGGCCGGCAGGGCGACCAGCCCGAGCTCGGCCGGGGAGGCCAGCCGCGGGTGCGCGGGCAGCACGCGGACCGTGTAGCCGAACGGGCCGGTCCGGCACAGCTCCAGCGCGCCCTCGTAGCGGGTGCGGCCGTCGAGGTCGGGCCCGCCGACCGGTTTGAGGGCGAGCAGGCAGGCGTCCGAGATGCCGTCCGACTCGTCCACCCGGCCGGAGACCACCTGGACCTCGACGTCATCCGGATCCAGCGTGCCGAGCGCGACCTGCACCCGCAGCGCCAGCGAGCTGCCCAGCTCCTGGGCCTCGGCCGGGCAGTCCGCCTCGACGTGCTCGACCCGGACGGCCGACCAGGCCTCCCGGACCTTCGCCTTCCACCCCGCCAGCTCCCGCGCTGTCATTCGCCCGCTCGCCGCCGCGCGCTCGCCCGCCGCCAGCTCCCGCTGGGCCAGCGCCGCCGGGGCGTACAGCCGTTCGACGTACTCGCGGACCATCCGCCCGGCGAGCACCTTGGGCCCGAGGGTGACCAGGGTGTGCCGGACCATGGCGATCCAGCGGTGCGGCAGCCCGTCCGCGTCCCGGTCGTAGAACCGGGCGGCGACCTGGTCCTCGATCAGGTCGTAGAGGGCGGCCGCCTCGATGTCGTCGCGCCGCTCGGCCTCGCCGCTGTCCGGGTCGAGCACCCCGCCGCTCTCGTCGGCGGTGGGGATCGCCCAGCCGTTGCGGCCGTCGTACCACTCGTCCCACCAGCCGTCCAGGACGGACAGGTTGAGGCAGCCGTTGAGCGCGGCCTTCATCCCGGAGGTGCCGCAGGCCTCCAGCGGGCGCAGCGGGTTGTTGAGCCAGACGTCACAGCCCGGGTAGAGGTGCCGGGCCATCGCCATGTCGTAGTCCGGCAGGAAGACGATCCGGTGCCGGACGGCCGGGTCGTCGGCGAAGGCGACCATCTGCTGGATCAGCCGCTTGCCGCCGTCGTCGGCCGGGTGAGCCTTGCCGGCCACCACGATCTGCACCGGCCGGGTGGGGTGCAGCAGCATGGAGCGCAGCCGCTCCGGGTCGCGCAGCATCAGGGTGAGCCGCTTGTACGAGGGCACCCGGCGGGCGAAGCCGATGGTGAGCACGTCGGGGTCGAGCACCGAGGAGACCCAGCCGAGCTCGGCCTCGCCGGCCCCGCGCTGGTGCCAGGAGGCGCGCAGCCGACGGCGGGCCTCGTCCACCAGCTGGGCGCGCAGGGTGCGGCGCAGGTCCCAGATCTCGGTGTTGCCGATCGCCTCCAGGCCGGTCCAGCGGGTGGCCTCGCCGGTGGTCATCGCCTCCTCGGCGCGCTCGGCGCCGATCTCGGCGGCGCCGAGCCGGACCACCGCCGGATCGATCCAGGTGGCGGCGTGCACGCCGTTGGTGACCGAGGTGATCGGCACCTCGGAGGGGTCGAAACCGGGCCAGAGGCCGTTGAACATCGAGCGGCTGACCTCGCCGTGCAGGGTGGAGACCCCGTTGGCGCGCTGGGCGAGCCGCAGGCCCATGGCGGCCATGTTGAACAGTTTCGGGTCCCCGCCGCGCCAGGTCTCGGCGCCGAGCGCGAGCACCTGGTCGACCGGGACGCCGGGCAGCGCGGTGTCGCCGCCGAAGTGGCGGGCGACCAGCTCGCGGTCGAAGCGGTCGATGCCGGCCGGGACGGGCGTGTGGGTGGTGAAGAGGGTGCCGGCCCGGACGGACTCCAGGGCGGCGGCGAAGTCGAGCCCGGCCGCATCCTCGGCGACCAGCTCGCGGATCCGTTCGACGCCGAGGAAGCCGGCGTGGCCCTCGTTGGTGTGGAAGACCTCGGGGGCGGGGTGCCCGGTGAGCCGGCAGTAGGCGCGCACCGCCCGTACGCCGCCGATGCCGAGCAGCATCTCCTGGAGCAGCCGGTGCTCGCTGCCGCCGCCGTACAGCCGGTCGGTGACGTCGCGCTCGGCGGGCGAGTTGGCCTCGATGTCGGAGTCGAGCAGCAGCAGTGGCACCCGCCCGACCTGGGCCTTCCAGATCCGGGCGGCCAGGGTGCGGCCGCCGGGCAGGACGAGGTCGACCCGGCTGGGGGTGCCGTCGGGTTCCCGGAGCGGGCTGACGGCGAGCTCGTCCGGGTCCAGCAGCGGGTAGCGCTCCTGCTGCCAGCCGTCCCGGCCGAGGGACTGCCGGAAGTAGCCGTGCCGGTAGAACAGCCCGACGCCGATGATCGGGACGCCGAGGTCGCTGGCGGCCTTGAGGTGGTCGCCGGCCAGGATGCCGAGCCCGCCGGAGTACTGGGGCAGCGCGGCGGCGATCCCGTACTCGGGCGAGAAGTAGGCGATCGCGGCGGGCAGTGGGGCGGCCCCGGTCTCCTGCTGCCGGGCCTGGTACCAGCGCGGGCCGGTCAGGTAGTCGCGCAGGTCGTCGGCGAGGTCGCCGAGTCTGCGCAGGAACCGCCGGTCGGCGGCGAGCGCGGCGAGCCGGGCGGCCGGGACCTCCCCGAGCAGGCGCACCGGGTCCTCGCCGGTCGCGGCCCAGACCTCCGGGTCCACGGACCGGAAGAGGTCCCTGGTCTCGGGGTGCCAGGACCAGCGCAGGTTGAGGGCCAGCTCGTGCAACGGCTGGAGTTGTTCGGGCAGGACGGTGCGGACGGTGAATCTGCGGATTGCCTTCACGGCGTGAAGCGTAGCCGCGGCGGTCGGCCCGACAGTGCGTCAAGTGGGCTATTGGGCATCCGTTCGGCCTATTGATGAGATCGCATTCGGCGCATTGGTCTGCACGGGGGGCGCGCGAGGCGCACTTTTCCGGGGGCCGCGCTACCAATACGTGAACTCTGCGGTACGAATCCATTTCCGATGGCGCATCCGCTCGGGAGAAGGTCCGAAACTCCTGTCGTACCGGTGCAAAAACCTTGTCGCCGATGCGAGGATGACCGAAGGTCGTTGATGCTGTGG
Organism: Kitasatospora sp. NPDC051164; assembly: GCF_044455625.1. Lineage (NCBI taxonomy): Bacteria > Bacillati > Actinomycetota > Actinomycetes > Kitasatosporales > Streptomycetaceae > Kitasatospora > Kitasatospora sp. NPDC051164. The sequence continues at coordinate 82,645 of NZ_JBITFB010000003.1, forward strand.
GGAGTACGGCGACGGGTGGCGTCCCCCTCGAAGCAGCACGTCCGAATCCTTTTTCGCGTTGGCTGTTCCCGTCCTCTTTAGCCCATTCGGCGATCACCGCTCGTCGACGCGTGTCCTTGTGCCCGGCCTGCTCGTTCACGGGTGGACCGGGCCGCCCGGGGGCGTGCCCCCGGAGGCGCGCGCCGGGACGCGCACGGGCTCCGGGGCGTCCCGCCACCGACTCGGCGGGCGCCGGGCAGGTTGCCGGGGACAGCGGCGCGGGCAGGCTCCGGTCGCACGTCCTCCCCACCCAGCAGTCCTCCCGGTACTCCCCTGGCCCGACCCCGGCCCGCGGGAGCTGCCGCCGATCTCGGGCAGGAGCTTGGCATGCACGGCGACACGCGGGACCAGTCCACACCTGTGGCCGAAACCCTCGACACAGCGGTCGCGGAATCCGCCGGACGGATGGATTCTGACACTCGGACAGATCCGGCGATGCCCGCACCCAGGGCGGCCGGGGCGGTCCGTACCGGATCCTCCGAATCCCAACCCCCCGCAGAGCAGCCCTCAGCAGCACAGCCCTCAGCGGTACAGCCCTCCGCAGCGGCCCCACAACCCGGGGCCGAGGAGGACCGGACCGCGGCACCCCGCAGGCGCACCACCACGCGCCGCACCACCGCCACCGCGTCGGCCGCCACCCCGAAGGCCGGCGACGGGGCCGACCCCGCACCGCGTCGGACGACCGCCGCGAAGAAGGCGGCCGCTCCGAAGGCGACCGCTGCGAAAGCGACCGCCCCGAAGGCGACCGCCGCGAAGGGTGCCGCCAAACCCGCTGCCAAGTCCGCTGCCAAGCCCTCCGCCCGCAAGACAGAGAGCGACACCGTGATCGGCCGCATCCCCGTCCTGGACGTCAGTCCCCTCGTCGACTCCGGCCGCCGCCCGGCCAAGGCGGTCGCCGGCGAGACCTTCCTGGTCACCGCGACCGTCTTCCGCGAGGGCCACGACGCCGTCAACGCCAACGTGGTGCTGCGCGACCCGCGCGGCCGCAGCGGCCCCTGGACGCCGATGCGCGAGCTCGCCGAGGGCACCGACCGCTGGGGCGCGTACGTCACGCCGACCGCGCCCGGCCGCTGGTCGTACCTGGTGGAGGCGTGGAGCGACCCGATCGCCACCTGGCGCAGGACCGCCTCGGTGAAGCTGCCCGCCGGGATCGACACCGCGCTGGTCCTGGAGGAGGGCGCCCGGCTGTTCGAGCAGGCCGCGGCCGGCGTGCCGAAGAAGGAGGGCCGCGCCGACGTCCTGGCCGCCGCCGACGCGCTGCGCGACTCGACCATGCCGCCGCTGTCCCGGCTGGCCGCCGCCCTGGCCCCCGAGGTGCTGGAGCTGCTGACCCGTCACCCGCTGCGCGAACTGCTGAGCGCCTCCCGCCCGCTGCCGCTGCAGGTGGACCGGGAGCGCGCGCTGTTCGGCTCCTGGTACGAGTTCTTCCCCCGCTCGGAGGGCGCCGCGGTGGACCCGAGCGGCGTCGAGGCGCCGCGCCCGGGCACCCTGCGCACCGCCGCCGAACGGCTGCCCGCCATCGCCGCGATGGGCTTCGACGTGGTCTACCTGCCGCCGGTCCACCCGATCGGCCGAGCCTTCCGCAAGGGCCCGGACAACACCCTGACGACCGGTCCGCACGACGTCGGCTCGCCCTGGGCGATCGGCTCACCCGAGGGCGGCCACGACGCGGTCCACCCCGACCTCGGCACCATCGAGGACTTCGACCACTTCGTCGCCGAGGCCCAGGCGCTGCACCTGGAGGTGGCGCTCGACTTCGCCCTCCAGTGCTCCCCCGACCACCCCTGGGTGAACAAGCATCCGGAATGGTTCAGCCACCGCGCGGACGGCACCATCGCCTACGCCGAGAACCCGCCGAAGAAGTACCAGGACATCTATCCGATCAACTTCGATCAGGACATGGATGGAATCGTCAAGGAAACCCTCAGGCTCCTCCGATTCTGGATGTCCCACGGCGTGCGGATCTTCCGGGTCGACAACCCGCACACCAAACCGGTGCTGTTCTGGGAGAAGGTGCTCGCCGACATCGCCCGCACCGACCCGGATGTCGTGTTCCTGGCGGAGGCCTTCACCCGCCCGGCGATGATGCACACCCTGGCGAAGATCGGTTTCCACCAGTCGTACACGTACTTCACCTGGCGCACCACCAAGCAGGAACTCACCGAGTACCTCACCGAGCTCACCGGTGACGCGGCCGCCTACATGCGCCCCAACTTCTTCGCCAACACCCCGGACATCCTGCACGCCTACCTGCAGCACGGCGGCCGCGCCGCCTTCGCGATCCGCGCCGTGCTCGCCGCCACCCTCTCCCCCAGCTACGGCGTCTACGCCGGCTACGAGCTGTACGAGAACGAGCCGGCCCACCCGGGCTCCGAGGAGTACCTGCACTCGGAGAAGTACGAGCTGCGCCCGCGCGACTGGACCCGCACCGACACCCTCGCCCCGCTGCTGACCGTGCTGAACCGGCTGCGCCGGCGCCACCCCGCCCTGCAGCAGCTGCGCGACCTGCGCTTCCACCCCACCGACAACGACCAGGTGCTCGCCTACTCCAAGACCGCGACCACCCCCGAGGGCCTCACCGACCAGGTCATCACCGTGGTGAACCTCGACCCGCACCACGTGCAGGAGGCCACCGTCACGCTCGACGGCGACGGCCCGTACGCGGTGCACGACGAGCTCACCGGCGCCGTCTACACCTGGGGCCGGCGCAACTACGTCCGGCTCGATCCCTCAGCCGAGCCGGCTCACCTCCTCACGGTTCGGAGGAACCCAGCGTGACAGTGAACGAGCCCGTCCCCGACACCTTCCCCGAGACCTCGAAGAAGAAGCTCGACCCCGAGTGGTTCAAGCGTGCGGTCTTCTACGAGGTGCTGGTGCGGTCCTTCCAGGACAGCAACGGCGACGGGGTCGGGGACCTCAAGGGGCTCACGGCCAAGCTCGACTACCTCCAGTGGCTCGGGATCGACTGCCTCTGGCTCCCCCCGTTCTTCGCCTCGCCGCTGCGCGACGGCGGGTACGACGTGTCCGACTACACCTCGGTGCTGCCGGAGTTCGGCGACCTCGCCGACTTCATGGAGTTCGTCGACGCCGCGCACGCCCGCGGCATGCGCATCATCATCGACTTCGTCATGAACCACACCAGCGACCAGCACCCGTGGTTCCAGGCCTCCCGGACGGACCCGGACGGGCCGTACGGCGACTTCTACATGTGGGCCGACGACGACAAGCAGTACCCGGACGCCCGGATCATCTTCGTCGACACCGAGACCTCCAACTGGACCTACGACCCGGTCCGCAAGCAGTACTACTGGCACCGCTTCTTCTCGCACCAGCCGGACCTCAACTACGACAACCCCCGGGTCCAGGACGAGATGATCGCCGGGCTGCGGTTCTGGCTCGACCTCGGCATCGACGGCTTCCGGCTGGACGCGGTGCCGTACCTCTTCGCCCGCGAGGGCACCAACTGCGAGAACCTGTCGGAGACCCACGAGTTCCTCAAGCGGGTCCGCAAGGAGATCGACGCCGACTACCCCGACACCGTGCTGCTCGCCGAGGCCAACCAGTGGCCGGAGGACGTCGTCGACTACTTCGGCGACTTCACCTCGGGCGGCGACGAGTGCCACATGGCGTTCCACTTCCCCGTGATGCCGCGGATCTTCATGGCGGTGCGCCGCGAGTCCCGCTACCCGGTGTCCGAGATCCTCTCCAAGACCCCGCAGATCCCCAACGGCTGCCAGTGGGGCATCTTCCTGCGCAACCACGACGAGCTGACCCTGGAGATGGTCACCGACGAGGAGCGCGACTACATGTACGCGGAGTACGCCAAGGACCCCCGGATGCGCGCCAACGTGGGCATCCGCCGCCGGCTCGCCCCGCTGCTGGAGAACGACCGCAACCAGATCGAGCTGTTCACCGCCCTGCTGTTCTCCCTGCCCGGCTCGCCGGTCCTCTACTACGGGGACGAGATCGGCATGGGCGACAACATCTGGCTCGGCGACCGGGACGGCGTGCGCACGCCGATGCAGTGGACCCCGGACCGCAACGCGGGTTTCTCCTCCGCCGACCCGGGCAGGCTCAGTCTGCCGCCCATCATGGACCCGGTGTACGGCTACCAGGTGACCAACGTCGAGGCGCAGCAGAGCAGTTCGAGTTCGCTGCTGCACTGGACGCGTCGCATGATCGAGATCCGCAAGCTCAATCCGGCGTTCGGCCTCGGCAGCTACGCCGAACTGCCGTCCAGCAACCCCGCCGTGCTGGCCTTCGTGCGCGAGTACGAGGGGGACCTGGTCATGTGCGTGAACAACTTCTCGCGGTTCGCGCAGCCGACCGAGCTGGACCTGCGGCAGTACGGCGGGCGGTACCCGGTCGAACTGATCGGCGGGGTGCGCTTCCCGTCGATCGGTGAGTGGCCCTACCTGCTCACCCTGGCCGGGCACGGCTTCTACTGGTTCCAGCTCCGGCAGCCCCCGCGCCTGAGCGGGACCAGGCGGTCGAAGTAACGATCCGCCGCACCCCGCCGCACGCACCACGTCAGCACCACCAGACCCTCCGGGGGCGCCAGTTGAACCCCAGCGCCCCCGGAGTTCTCTGCACCACCGCGTACGGAGAACAGCCCAACGGCCACCCACACGAAGGCGTGACACCCGAGCCAAACTCGCGTGCCGCGACCGCCGCGCCGCCGAAATCCGGAAGACTGACGGACCCGGCCACGACCCGTCGGGCAGTCCGCGTGCTTCCGGGGAAAGGGAGTCATGTCCGAAACCTCCCGCTCTCAAGCCCATGTGCAGCACGACGCCCCGGCCGGCTCCACCGCGCCGACCGGCGCGCGGGGCTCCGGGGCCCGGAGAACCACCCTGGGGGTCAGCGAGCTCGTCCAGGCAGCACTGCCGCTGATCGCCGCGTGGCTGCCCACCCAGCGCTGGTACGCCGGGAAGGGACGGCCCATCACCGGCCTCACGCCGGTGGTCGGCACCCCGCTGCAGGTCGGCGACCCGGCCCTGCTGCACCTGCTGCTACGGGTCGAGCACGCCACCACGGCCGGCGCCCCGCACGGCGACATCTACCAGCTGCTGCTCGGCATCCGCTCCCAGGGGCTCGGGGACATCGGGCCCGGCGCGGTGCTCGGCCGGCTCAGCCAGGGCCCGTACGACGGCGCGACCCTCTACGACGCGGTACACGACGGCGAACTCACCGGGCGCCTGCTGGAGCACCTCGCCACCGGTGACCGCTTCGGCTCGCTGTCCTTCCGCCGCACCCCCGGCTCCGGTCTGCCCGCCAACCTCCCCGGCCGCGCCTCCACCGCCGAGCAGTCCAACAGCTCGGTCATCTTCGGCACCTCGTACATCCTCAAGCTGTTCCGCCGCATCCACCCCGGCACCAACCCCGACCTCGAACTCTCGCTCGCCCTCTCCCGGGCCGGCTCCACCCGCATCCCCCGGGTCGCCGCCTGGTTCGAGAGCCGGATGGAACGCGCCGAACCCGCCACCCTCGGCCTGCTCCAGCGCTACCTGCCGGACGCCGAGGACGGCTGGGAACTCGCCCTCGACCAGGTCGGCCGGCTCAAGGGCGACCGCTCCCCCGGCAACTTCGCCATCGAGGCGCACCGGCTCGGCCGGGCCACCGCCGAGGTGCACCGGGTACTGGCCCGCTCGATGCCGGTCGCCCGGCTCGACCGCGCCCAGACCGGTCGGCTGGCCACCACGATGGCCGACCGGCTGGACAGCGCCGTCGCCGCCGTCCCCGGACTGCTGCGCTTCCGGTCCGCGCTGCGCGCCGCCTTCCAACAGCTCGCCGACGCCCACCCGGACGGCCTGCCGGTGCAGCGCATCCACGGCGACCTGCACCTCGGGCAGGCGATGCGGACTCCCCACGGCTGGGTGCTGCTGGACTTCGAGGGCGAGCCGGCCAAGTCGGTCAACGAGCGCCGCGAACCGCAGCCCGCCCTGCGCGACGTCGCCGCGATGCTCCGCTCCTTCGACTACGCGGCCGCCCACCTGCTGGCCGGCGGCCCGGTCGACCCGGAACTGGCCCATCTCGCCGCCGCCTGGGCCCAGCGCAACCGCACCGCCTTCTGCGCCGGCTACACCGCCGGGGGCGGCGCCGACCCGGCCGCCTCGCCGGAGCTGATGCGGGCGCTGGAGATCGACAAGGCGGTGTACGAGGTGGTGTACGAGGCCCGGCACCGGCCGAGCTGGCTGCCGATCCCGCTGGCCGCGATCAACCGGCTCGCCCTGTCCGTCTGACCCCGCGTTCCCCGTCCCGCCCGCCCGCCACGAGTTCGCCCACCCCCCCCCCCGCCGCAGGAGGACCACGCCGTGACGCCGCTCGACCCGACCGGCCGCCCCAACCGCACAGTTCCGGCCACCTTCCTGGTCGGCGCCTCCGCACCTCGGGAACGCGAGGCCCCCGCTCCTTCGGACGTTCCGGCAGACGCCCCCGTCTCCAGCGGGCGGGCCACCGTCCTGCGCCTGCCCGAGGCGCCGCTGCCGCCGTCCGAGGTGGACCGGCTGGTGAGCGGGCACCACCACGACCCGCACGCGCTGCTCGGCGCGCACCCGGTGCACGGCGGCACGGCGATCCGGGTGCTGCGCCCGTTCGCCGAGCGGGTGGTCGTCGAGACCCCCCAGGGCCCGGCCGAACTCACCCACCAGCAGGGCGGCTTGTTCACCGGCCTGGTGGCCGGCCGCGAACTGCCCGACTACTCCCTGCTGGTGACCTACCCGGACGGCGAGCCGCTGCGTCAGCAGGACGGCTACCGCACCCCGCCCACGCTCGGCGACCTGGACCTGCACCTGATCTCCGAGGGCCGGCACGAGCAGCTGTGGCGGGCGCTCGGCTCGCACGTGCGGACCGTCGACGGCGTGGCCGGCACCGCGTTCGCGGTCTGGGCGCCGAACGCCGTCGGGGTGCGGCTGATCGGCGAGTTCAACCACTGGGACGGCACCGGGCACCCGATGCGCTCGCTCGGCTCGTCCGGGATCTGGGAGCTGTTCGTCCCGGGCCTGGCCGAGGGCACCACGTACAAGTACGAGGTCCACACCCGGCAGGGCTGGGTGCTCGACAAGGCCGACCCGCTGGCCCGGGCCGCCCAGTGCCCGCCCGGCACCGCCTCGGTGGTCACCTCCTCCGCCTACGTGTGGCAGGACGACGAGTGGATGGCCCGCCGGGCCCGCACCACGCACCACCGGGCGCCGATGTCGGTGTACGAGCTGCACCTGGCCTCCTGGCGCCCGGACCTCACCGACTACCGCGCCATCGCCGAGGAACTCCCCCGCTACCTCCAGGAGTTGAACTTCACCCACGTGGAGTTGATGCCGGTGATGGAGCACCCCTTCGGCGGCTCCTGGGGGTACCAGGTGTCCGGCTACTACGCCCCCACCGCCCGGCTCGGCGGGCCGGACGACTTCCGGTACCTGGTGGATGCCCTGCACCGGCACGGCATCGGCGTGATCGTCGACTGGGTGCCCGCGCACTTCCCCAAGGACGACTTCGCGCTCGCCCGCTTCGACGGCGAGCCGCTGTACGAGCCCGCCGACCCGCTGCGCGCCGAGCACCCCGACTGGGGGACGCTGGAGTTCGACTACGGCCGCAAGGAGGTGCGCAACTTCCTGGTCGCCAACGCGGTCTACTGGTGCGAGGAGTTCCACATCGACGGCCTGCGGGTGGACGCCGTCGCCTCGATGCTCTACCTCGACTACTCCCGCGAGGGCGGCGCCTGGACGCCCAACCTGTACGGCGGCCGGGAGAACCTGGACGCGGCCTCCTTCCTGCAGGAGATGAACGCCACCGTCTACCGGCGCTGCCCCGGCGTGATCACCATCGCCGAGGAGTCCACCGCCTGGGACGGGGTCACCCGCCCCACCGACGCCGGCGGCCTCGGCTTCGGGCTGAAGTGGAACATGGGCTGGATGCACGACTCGCTGGTCTACATGTCCAAGGAGCCGGTGCACCGCAAGTACCACCACAACGAGATCACCTTCTCGATGGTGTACGCCTACTCGGAGAACTACATCCTGCCGATCTCGCACGACGAGGTCGTCCACGGCAAGCAGTCCCTGGTCTCCAAGATGCCCGGCGACTGGTGGCAGCAGCGCGCCAACCACCGCGCCTACCTGGGCTTCATGTGGTCCCACCCGGGCAAGCAACTGCTGTACATGGGGCAGGAGTTCGCCCAAGGCGCGGAATGGGACCACGAGCAGGGCCCGCAGTGGTGGGTGCTCGACGAACAGTGGCCGGCCCACCGGGACCACCTCGGGGTGCGCCGCCTGGTCCGCGACCTCAACCGGCACTACCTCGACACCCCGGCCCTGTGGGAGCTGGACACCACCCCGGACGGCTTCCGCTGGCTCGACGGCGGCGCCGCCGACGACAACCTGCTCTCCTACGTCCGCTACGCGGCCGACGGCACCCCGCTCGTCGCGGTCTGCAACTTCTCCCCGGTCGTCCGGCACGCCCGCCGGGTCGGCCTGCCCCGCCTCGCCGGCCGCGACCAGCTGTGGGAGGAAGTGCTGAACACCGACGCCGAGGAGTACGGCGGCGGCGGCATCGGCAACTCCCACCCGGTCAAGGCCGACCCGGTGGAGTGGGACGGCCAGCCCCGCTCCGCCGAACTGATCCTCCCCCCGCTCGCCACCCTCTGGCTCCGCCCGGCCCGCTGAGCCCGGTCCGGTGCCGGGCCTCACGCCCGGCACCGGACGCCCTCAGGCGGTCGGGGCCGAAACCGGGAAGCCGAGCTCGTCGGCGGCGTGCGCCGGCTCCCGGTCGTAGGTGACGAAGTCGGTGAGCTCGGTCCGGAACGGGTCCGCGCCGGCCAGGTGCAGCGCGTCGAGCGACCCGATCACCCTTGCCTCCGCTCGGCACCTCCGCTCGGCACCTCTGCTCGCCGACGTCCGTTCGGGGTGCGAAGGTATGGTCGAGATGACCACCCACCGAGACGACGGGACGGAGACATCCGCGTGGCGCGCAGCGTGTACGTGACCGGGATCGACCGGGGGGACGGCCGGCAGGCGGTCGAACTGGGGGTCATGGAGCTGCTCACCCGCCAGGTGGACCGGGTCGGGGTCTTCCGCCCGCTGGTGCACGCCGCCGCACCCGGGCAGCCGGGCACGGACCACGTGGTCGAGCTGCTGCGCGGCCGCTACCGGATCGACCGGCCCGGCGCCGAGCTGTACGGCCTCACCTACGAGGAGGCCGCCGCGCTGCAGGCCGCCCAGGGACAGGACGAACTGGTCTCCGTCCTGGTCGACCGGTTCCGCGCGATGGAGCGGCGCTGCCAGGCGGTGCTGGTCCTCGGCACCGACTTCGCCGACACCAACATCCCGGACGAGCTGGCCTTCAACGCCCGCCTCGCCAACGAGTTCGGCGCCGCCGTGCTGCCGGTGGTCGGCGGGCACGCCGAGGACCCGGAGGCCGTGATCGCCGAGGTGCGCAACGCGCACCGGGCGTACACCGACCTCGGCTGCGAGACCCTGGCGATGATCGCCAACCGGGTCGCCCCGGGCGGCAAGCAGCGGATCCAGCGCACGCTCACCGAGAAGCTGCCGATCCCCGCCTACGTCATCCCGGAGGAGCCGGCGCTGGCCGCGCCGACCGTCGCCCAGCTGGTCGAGGCGACCGGCGCCGAGGTGCTGCTCGGGGACGCGGCCGGCCTGGCCCGGGACGTGCGTGGCTACGTCTTCGGCGGCGCGATGCTGCCGACCTTCCTGGACGCGCTGACCGAGGGCGCGCTGGTCGTCACCCCAGGGGACCGTGCCGACCTGGTGATCGGCTCGCTGGCCGCGCACGCCGCCGGCGCCCCGCCGATCGCCGGCGTGCTGCTGACGCTCGGCCAGCACCCCGGCCCGAACGTGCTGGCGCTGGCCGCCCGGCTCGCCCCGGGCACCCCGGTCGCGGTCGTCCCCGAGGGCAGCTGGCCCACCGCCGCCACCCTGACCCACCTGGAGGGCAAGCTCACCTCGGCCAGCCCCCGGAAGGCCGAGATCGCCCTCGGCCTGTTCGAACTGCACGTTGACACCGCCGAGTTGACCAACCGGATCGAGGTCGGCCGGTCCGAGCGGGTCACCCCGATGATGTTCGAGCACGCGCTGCTGGAGCGCGCCCGGGCCGGCCGCCGGCACGTCGTGCTGCCCGAGGGCACCGAGGAGCGGGTGCTCCGCGCCGCCGAGATCCTGCTGCGCCGCAACATCTGCGACCTCACCCTGCTCGGCGAGCCGGACGCGGTGCGCCGCAAGGCCGCGGGGCTCGGCATCGAGCTGCCGGAGGCAGGGGCACCTCCCGGCCGCCGGGCCGGGGGAGAGCCGGGCGCCGACCGCGCGCAGCTGCGGATCGTCGACCCGGCCACCAGCCCGCTGCGCCGCCAGTTCGCCGAGCTGTACGCGAAGCTGCGGGCCCACAAGGGCATGACGGTCGAGCTGGCCCTCGACGTGGTCACCGACGTCTCCTACTTCGGCACCCTGATGGTCCAGGAGGGCATCGCGGACGGCATGGTGTCCGGCGCGGTGCACTCCACGGCGGCCACCATCCGGCCCGCCTTCGAGGTGATCAAGACCTCGCCGGGCGCCTCGATCGTCTCCTCCGTCTTCTTCATGTGCCTGGCCGACAAGGTGCTGGTGTACGGCGACTGCGCGGTCAACCCCGACCCGGACGCCCAGCAGCTGGCCGACATCGCCATCCAGGCCGCCGCCACCGCCGCCCAGTTCGGGGTGGAGCCGCGGGTCGCGATGCTCTCGTACTCCACCGGCACCTCCGGCTCCGGCGCGGACGTCGACAAGGTGCGCAAGGCCACCGAGCTCGTCCGCGAGCTGCGGCCGGACATCCTGGTGGAGGGCCCGATCCAGTACGACGCGGCGGTGGACGAGCACGTCGCGGCCACCAAGCTGCCGGGCTCGCCGGTGGCCGGGCGGGCGACCGTGCTGATCTTCCCGGACCTCAACACCGGCAACAACACCTACAAGGCCGTCCAGCGCTCGGCCGGCGCGGTCGCGGTCGGCCCGGTGCTGCAGGGGCTGCGCAAGCCCGTCAACGACCTCTCGCGCGGCGCGCTGGTCGAGGACATCGTCAACACCGTCGCGATCACCGCCATCCAGTCCCAGGACCACAAGGAGCCCGGCGCATGAGTGAAGGCACCCGCGTTCTGGTTCTGAACGCCGGATCCTCGTCGGTGAAGTACCAGCTGATCGACATGCTGGACGGATCCCGGCTGGCCGCCGGGCTGGTCGAGCGGATCGGCGAGGGCGCCGGCCGCCTGGTGCACACCCCGCGCGGGGGCGAGGCGCGCGAGACCGCGCAGGTCTTCCCCGACCACGCCGCCGCGCTGAAGGCCGTCGCCGAGGAACTGGCCGCCGACGGCCTCGGGCTGGACTCCCCCGAACTGGCCGCGATCGGCCACCGGGTGGTGCACGGCGGCCTGCGGTTCACCGAGCCGACCGTGATCACCGACGAGGTGCTCAAGGAGATCCGCCGGCTGATCCCGGTCGCGCCGCTGCACAACCCGGCCAACATCACCGGCATCGAGGTGGCCCGGGCACTGCGCCCCGACCTGCCGCAGGTGGCCGTGTTCGACACCGCCTTCCACGCCTCGATGCCCGAGTTCGCGGCCCGGTACGCGATCGACAAGGACGTCGCCGACCAGCACCGGGTGCGCCGCTACGGCTTCCACGGCACCTCGCACCAGTACGTCTCGCGGGCCACCGCCCGGCTGCTCGGCAAGGATCCGGCCGAGGTCAACGTGATCGTGCTGCACCTGGGCAACGGGGCCTCCGCCTCGGCGGTCGGCGGCGGCCGCTGCGTGGACACCTCGATGGGCCTCACCCCGCTGGAGGGCCTGGTCATGGGCACCCGCTCGGGCGACATCGACGCCGGCGTGGTGTTCCACCTGCACCGGGTCGGCGGACTGTCGATCGACGGGATCGACGACCTGCTCAACCGCCGCAGCGGCCTGCGCGGCCTGTGCGGCGAGAACGACATGCGCGAGATCCTGCGCCGCGCCGACGAGGGCGACGCGGACGCGAAGCTCGCCTTCGACAGCTACATCCACCGGCTGCGCAAGTACATCGGCGGCTACTACGCGGTGCTCGGCCGGGTGGACGCGATCGCGTTCACCGCGGGCGTCGGGGAGAACGCGGCGCCGGTGCGCGCCGCGGCCACCGCGGGGCTGGACGAACTGGGCATCGCCGTGGACCCGGAGCTGAACTCGGTGCGCTCCGGCGAGGCCCGGATCATCTCGCCCGCGTACGCCCGGGTGACGGTCGCCGTGGTGCCCACCGACGAGGAGCTGGAGATCGCCCGGCAGGCCTTCGCGCTGGTGTACCGGGAACACCGACAGTCCGAGGAATGACACGAAATCGTCTCACTCCTCGAAACGATTCGCTGGCGATTCCTCCCGGTCCGCACCGAATGCACGCATAACACGAACGGATAGACTGATCGATATGCGCCGAGCGAAAATTGTCTGCACCCTGGGTCCGGCGACGGACTCCTACGAACAGCTGAAGGCCATCGTCGAAGCGGGCATGAACGTCGCCCGACTGAACATGAGCCACGGCAACCACGCGGACCACGAGGAGCGGTACCGCAAGGTCCGCCAGGTCTCGGAGGACACCGGCAAGGCCATCGGCGTCCTTGCCGACCTCCAGGGTCCGAAGATCCGTCTGGCGACCTTCGCCAACGGCCCGGTGACCGTCGACAACGGCGACGAGTTCACCATCACCACCGAGGACGTCCCCGGTGACCAGTACATCTGCGGCACCACCTACAAGGGCCTGCCCGGCGACGTGAAGCCCGGCGACCCGATCCTGATCAACGACGGCGTCATCGCCCTGGAGGTCGTCAGCGTCGACGGCCCGCGGGTGAAGACCGTGGTGGTCGAGGGCGGCGTGCTCTCGAACAACAAGGGCATCAACCTGCCCGGCGCGGCCGTGAACGTGCCCGCCCTGTCCGAGAAGGACAAGGACGACCTGCGCTTCGCGCTCCGCCTGGGCGTCGACATGGTCGCCCTGTCCTTCGTCCGCAACGCGGACGACATCAAGGACGTCCACGAGGTCATGGACGAGGTCGGCATCCGGGTGCCGGTCATCGCCAAGATCGAGAAGCCGCAGGCCGTCGAGGCCATGGAGGAGATCGTCCTCGCCTTCGACGCCATCATGGTCGCCCGCGGCGACCTCGCCGTGGAGTACCCGCTGGAGCGGGTGCCGCTGGTCCAGAAGCAGCTGGTCACGCTGGCCCGCCGCAACGCCAAGCCGGTCATCGTCGCCACCCAGATGATGGAGTCGATGATCCACGCCTCGCGCCCGACCCGCGCCGAGGTCTCCGACGTCGCCAACGCCATCCTGGACGGCACCGACGCGGTCATGCTCTCTGCCGAGTCCAGCGTCGGCAAGTACCCGGTCGAGACCGTCCGCACCATGAGCCGGATCTGCGAGAAGGCCGAGGAGGAGCTGGTCTCCCAGGGCCTGCAGCCGCTCAACCCTGGCCGCAAGCCGCGCACCCAGGGCGGCTCGGTCGCCCGCGCCGCGTGCGAGCTGGGCGACTTCCTCGATGGCAAGGCCCTGGTCGCGTTCACCAAGTCCGGCGACACCGCGCGCCGGCTGTCCCGCTACCGCTCGCCGATCCCGGTGATCGCGTTCACCCCCGACTCCGCGACCCGCAACCAGCTCTCGCTGAGCTGGGGCGTCGAGGCGTACGTGACCGAGCAGGTCGCCACCACCGACGCCATGGTCGCCCAGGTCGACCGTGAGCTGCTGCGGCTGGGCCGGCTCGCCGAGGGCGAGACCGTGATCGTCACCGCCGGTGTCCCGGTCGGCATCCCGGGCACCACCAACATGGTGCAGGTGCACCACCTGGGCAGCCGGGGCGAGTGAGCGTCGGGCCGTAGGCCGCAAGAACGCCCGTGGGGCGGTCCTCCTGTGCGGAGGGCCGCCCCACGGGCGTTACGGCGTCGGCTACTTCTCGCTGTTCCTGCTTGTCACTGCTCCTACTTGTCGCTGTAGGGCGCGTTGTCGTTGAACAAGTGCATCCCCGGGATGTGCAGGGTGCCGCCGAACTGGCCGGCCTGCTTGGCGGTGACGCCGGTCAGCTCCAGGTCCAGCGGGATCGGGATGGCGCCGATCAGGTCGTACAGCCAGCGCGGCAGGGTGTCCGGGGTGAGGGTGATCTCGCCCAGGTCGATCGGGATCGGCAGACCGAGCAGCTTGGAGAGGTGGCCGGACAGCCGCTCCACGTACATGGTGACCGGGCCGTTGCGCATGGTCGAGGTGGACCCCTTGGCGCCCTGGACGTGGAAGGTCACGCCGTTGCTTTCCAGGGTCGACATGTCGAGATCGTCGATGTCCACGCTGTCGACGACGAACTTCAGCACCCGCTTGGTCCTCGTCGGGGTCTTCACGTCGTAGACGCCGTGGAAGACCGCGCCGTGCAGGGCGAGCCGGCTGGTCTGCAGCGTCCAGTTCTGCTCCGGGACGACCTGCCCCGCGGCGGCCGCGCCGGCGGTCAGACTCCGGGCGTCCACAGCGCAGTTGGGGTTGGCGGTGGGCGAGGCGGACGGGGTGCCGGTGGCGCCCGCGGTCGGCGAGGCGGTACCGGAGGCGCCCGCTGAGGGCGAGGCGCCCGTGGAGGGCGTCGCCTTGGGGCTCGCCTTCCCGCTCGGCGTCGCGGCCGGCGAGGGCGCGCCGCCCGAGGGCTGGGCTGCCGGCGACGCGGCGCCCTGGGCCTGCGGCTGGACGGGCGCGGGCTGGGCCGGGGTGCCGTCGCGCGGGGCCGGAGTGGTGGCCGGCGCCGGGGTGGTGGCCGGGGCCGGAGTGGTGCCGGGCTTGGGGGCCTGGGTCGGACTCGGGCTCGGCGAGGCGCTCGGGTTCAGCAGGTGGTTGATGCCGCCGACGATGTCGTCGATCAGCCCGGCCTGGGTCGCCAGGCCCGGACCGCTTCCGGCGCCCTGCTGGACCGTGCTCGGCGCGACCGCGTCTGTGGTGGCGGCCGCGGCCTGCGGCTGCGCGGCCGCGCGGGCGGCGGGCGGCTGGGTGGCGGGCGTCGCGGCGGACGGCGGCTTGACCGGCGAGGTGGGCGCGGCGGTCGGAGCGTGAGTGGGGGCCTGGGTCGGGGCCTGGGTCGGCACCGAGCTCGGCCCGGTCGAGGGACCGGAGGTGGGCGTCCCCGGTGCCGTGGTCGGCGCGGTGGTCGGGCCCGGCGGCGGCTCGGGCAGCTCGGTCTTGGGGACGGGCGTCTCGACCGGCGCGACGTCCGGCACGGCGACCGGCGCGTTGCCGCACGGCTTGCCCGCCGCGGACTCGGCCAGCGCCGGGTTGGGCGTGTAGGCGGCGGCCATCAGCAGCGCGGTCGGCACCGCGGCCATCGCCAGCGCGCGGCCTCTCAGCCGGACCCGTACGGGCGTGCGCGGGGCCGCGTGCCGGCCTGAGCGTTGCGCCGGGACGGCCGTACCGTCGGCTTGCTCGGCCGGGCCGGTCACCGCGCCCCCTCCGGATCGGCAGCGCCGGTCTGCTTCGGGACGGTGGGCTTGGCGGTCGGCTCGGCGGCCTCGGCGGCCGGCTCCTGCGGCGCGCCCTGGGCGGGCAGTTGGGCGGTGGGCGCCTCGGCGGCGGTCTCCGCCACGGTCTCGGCGGGCGCCGCTGCGGGCGCCTCGGCGGCGGTCTCCGCCACGGTCTCGGCGGGCGCCGCTGCGGGCGCCTCGACGGCCTGCTCGACGGCCTGCTCGGTGGCGACACTCTCCGCCACCGCGTTACCCGACGTAGCAACGTCGGCGCCCTTGGCCCGGCGACGTCCGCCCCTGGCCGCCGAATCGGCCTTCGGCTCCGGCATCGGCGCCCAGGAGACCATCAGCCCGCCGCCGATCAGGCCCGGCAGCAGCGACAGCCCGAAGCCTGCCAGGTTGGACACCGGGATCGAGACCAGGGTCAGCAGGATGGTGGCGATGCCGCTGAAGACCCGCACGGCGGGCTGGAACCAGGCGGTCAGACCGAGGATGATCATCAGGACGCCGATGATCAGCGATCCGGCGCCGGCCGTGGTGGACATCGCGATGGTCAGGCCACCGAACGTCAGGTGCGCGTACGGGAAGTAGAGGATCGGGACGCCGGCGATCATGGCCAGCAGGCCGCCCCAGAAGGGCCTGGTGCGGCGGAAATCACGGAAGTGCCGCCAGAGCCACCCGATCGGGTTCTGGTGGCCGGTCCGGGGTTCGACCGTTGCGCTGGACATGGTGCAGCTCCTCGATGTCGCTACGAGGGACGAACAATTGGGGGTGGGCCGGGGGACGGCGGTGGTCCGCCGCCCCCGGCTCCGGGTGGACCCGTCGATCGGGCACTGCGCCCGGCACGCCGTCAGGCGCGCCGGGCGGCCATGCCGTCAGGCGAGGCTCAGAAGCACTCGTTGCCCGCGCCGTCGCCGCTCTTCAGCGCGAGGTTCAGGCCGTTCAGCTTGAACGTTCCGGCCGAGGTGGCCCGGGCGACCTGCTGAACGCCGCTCAGGTCCGCCTTCTTGGCGGCCTGGGCGAAACCGACCGCACCGGTCGGCAGGCCGGCGCCGCCGCCCGCCTTGGTGACGCCCGGGTGCGGGGTCCAGCCCTGGGTGGCCGAGCCGGAGAGGGTGGAGGCGTCCTGGCCGATGTTGATGTCGGTGAAGGTCGCGTCCGCCTTCAGCTGCTCCAGGTCGATCAGCAGGTTGTCGGCCTGAACCGGCTTGCCCGCCTCGGTGCCGGCGTGCAGCTGCAGGGTGATCTTGCCCAGTCCGAACGCGGACAGGTCGGTCACCACCGACTGGCACAGGTTGGTGATGTCGGCGTGGTCGAAGGCCGAGACCGCGACCGGGTGCGGCTTGCCGTTCGCCTCGATGTCGACCGAGCCGAACTGGGCGAAGTTGGTGCCGTGCAGCTGGTCGGTGCTGACCTTGAACTGCTGGCCGGAAATGCTGAACGAGGCGGCGAGCGCGCTGTTGGCGATCGAGACGCCGACCATCGCGGTGGCCGCGACGCTCGGCACCATCACCAGGGCGAAGCGCTTCCAGCGGGTCTTGCCGTAGGTCTTGGACATGCGAGTCCTCCTTCTAGGACGTACATCTCCGGCTCCCCGGCGGCGCGTCCCGCGCCGGTGGGGGCCTGGGATGGGAGAGAGCTACGTCCTCGGTAGCGGAGAGCGCCTTGGGCGTCGGCGGACGCGGGAGTGGCCCGCGTACAGCGGCCCTCCCGGCCAAGCGCCGGCCGACCTTGTGGGGCGGCGGGCAGGACCGACGACATCGGCGATCACCCCCGAGCGACAACCAGCGACCGCGCAGGGCCGCGCGGCCGGTCGAAGGACAGGAACCGCCGTGGGACCGCGGATACCCCCCTGCCCTCCCTACCGCCGACCGGGGTCGGCGGATCGCCCGGTGGGGATCCCGCGCTCCGCGTCACCGACGGACTGTCGGAGGGTGTGGAGTCTGGGACCGGGCGACGCCGATGCTGCTTGAATCCCGGGCGAAGCACAAGGGGTGCCTTACTGACGGGTAATGCAACATTGAGCGGCGTCGATCATGAACTGAGCCCGATTTGCACCGTGTGTGACGCCTTGAAGGAAACGTGACGGCGAAATTTGCCGGAAACACTAACGAAACACCCGTGGGTGGTCACGTACGGTGACCACCCACGGGTGAAATCAAGATTTGGTAAACCTCTGTCCGGTTGACCGGATTGTCGGCAAATCACCTGGCGACACCGCAGGTCATCCACCGTGCCAGCCGGCGGCCGAAACCGCGCCCGACCCGGGTCGACATCAGGCCCGAACCAGGCCCGAACCGGACGCGCGCGGCGTCCGAACCGGGCTCAGAACAGCACGCGCGCCAGCGCCGTACGAGCCGCGGTGACCCGCGGGTCGTCCGACCCGATCACCTCGAACAGCTCCAGCAGGCGCAGCCGGGCGATGTCCCGGTCCTCGCCGGCCGTCCGCCCGACGGTGTCCACCAGACGCCCGAAGGCGTCCTCGACGTGGCCGCCGACCAGGTCCAGGTCGGCCGCCTGGAGCTGGATCCCGACGTTCTTCGGGTCGGCGGCGGCCGCCGCCCGGACGGCCTGCAGGTCCAGGCCCTCGATCCGCTGCAGCAGCTCGGCCTGGGCCAGGCCCAGCTTGGCCTCGGTGTTGCCCGGCTCCTCGGTCAGCACGTTCTTGTACGCCTGGATGGCGCCGCCCAGGTCGCCGGCGTCCAGCGCGTCGTGCGCGGCGGCCAGCGCCGGGTCCTCGGGGCGCTGCGGGGCGGCGGCCGGGGCCTCGCCCGGGGCGGCCGCGCCGCCGGCCACGCCGAAGCGCTGCTCGGCGACCAGGATCAGCTGGTCCAGCACCTTGCGGATGTTGGCGGCGCTCTCCGCGCCCTGGAACAGCGGCACCAGCTGGCCGGCCACCACGGCCATCACGGCCGGGATGCCCTGGATGCCGAACTGCTGGGCGAGCAGCTGGTTGGAGTCCACGTCGATCTTGGCGAGCACGAAGCGGCCGGCGTACTCCTCGGCCAGGTCCTCCAGGACCGGGCTGAGCTGCTTGCAGGGGCCGCACCACTCGGCCCAGAAGTCGATGACGACCGGCACCTCGGTGGAGCGCTGGACGACCTCGGTCTCGAAGGTGTCCTCGGTGACGTCGATGACGAGCGGGTGCGCGGGCTGGGCGGGGGCGACACCGGCCGCTTCGGCGGCGGCCGTCTGGCGGGCCCGCTCGGCCCTGGCCTGCTCGGCCTTCTGAGCGGCCTCGCCGGCCGCCTTCACTGCGGCGAGGTCGACCGCGCCGCGCAGGGCGGAGCTGTTGGGACGCGAATTCCGTGGCTGCATGGCACTATCCTCCCCCGTCCGCGCTGCTCGCGGGCACCATCCCCGAGAAAGTCGCTCCGCGCGGGCCGCGCGGCGCGGGTTCCCGGGCGTCGTACCCGTCCCCCGGTAGCCTGGACCGTTCGGCGCGGATCCCCACCCGCGCCCGCGCCGCTCCCGTCCCACGGTTGCGGCGCCTGGTTGTCACTGGCCTTCCTACTCTTTCGCTACGAGTCGTAGCGTAACTGGATCCGGTGCCCCGGCCGCAAGCCCCACCGACGGTTCGGGGACGTGAGCTGCCCCACTTTCCCGGGTGGCCCGGCTGCCCGAATCGGCCAACAGTCGCTACCGTTACCAGCCCCGCCCAAGTTACTTACCAGTAAAGCGCAAGGAGGCCCGGTGCCGGCCCCCCAGCCCCACCCGAGCCCGGAGAGCACGGTCCCCCCGTGCACGGCCCCGGCGAGCCCGGCCCCCGAGGCCGCCGGCGCCGCCCGCGCCAAGGGCCGCCCGCGCAGTGCCGCCGCCGACCGCGCGATCCTCGACGCCACCCGCGAGGCCCTCGCCGAACTCGGCTGGGGCGGAATGACCATGGGCCACGTGGCGAGCCGGGCCGGAGTCGCCAAGACCACCCTCTACCGCCGCTGGCCGTCCAAGAACGAGCTCGTGGTCGACGCCGTCGCCACCCTCTTCGACGACCTGGTGATGCCCGACCTCGGCAGCCTGCGGGCCGACATCGAGGCCGTGGTGGCCCAGTTCGCCGACCTGCTGGCCCGCCCCGAGACCCAGGCCTCGCTGCTCGCGCTGTTCGCCGAGGGCATCCGCGACCGGCAGCTGCACCGCCGGATCCGCGAGGCCATCGTGGACCCGCAGAAGCGGCTGGTCCGCCAGGGCCGGGCGGCCGCACAGGCGCGCGGCGAACTCGAGGCGGACACCGACGCCGAGTCCGCCCGCGAGGAGGTCGACATCATCTTCGACACCATCGCGGGCACCGTCGAACACCGCGTCCTGGTCAGCGGCGAGCCGATCACCCCCGACTGGACCCGCCGCTTCACCGACCTGCTGCTGGGACCGCTCACCACCTGCTGAGAACACGACGCAGCCGCCCGTACGGACGACTCCGTACGGGCGGCTGCGGCTCGTCCGCTCGCCCCCTCGCCCACTCACCTCCGGGCGCCCGGGGCGCTCCAGGTGCTCCAGGCGGTCGGGGCGCTCGGGGCGGTGAGCGCGGTCAGAACGTCGCGTTCTCCTGGTACGTCCCCCACTCCGACCGCAGCGCGTTGCAGATCTCGCCCAGCGTCGCCTCGGCGCGCACCGCGTCCAGCATCGGCGGGATCATCGACTCGCCGGAGCGCGCCGCCGCCAGCATGGCGTCCAGCCCGGCCCGCACGGCCGCCTCGTCCCGGGCCGCCTTGCGCTCGCCCAGCACGCGCACCTGCTCGCGCTCGACCTCGTGGCTGACCCGCAGGATCTCCAGCTCCTTGGTGACGCTGCCCGGGTGGCAGTTGACGCCGACCACGCGCTTGTCGCCCTTCTCCACCGACTGCTGGTACTGGAAAGCCGCCTCGGCGATCTCGCCGGTGAACCAGCCCTCCTCGATGCCGCGCAGGATGCCGGAGGTGATCGGGCCGATCTCGTGGTCCTCGCGGCCCTTGTCCAGGATCCGCTGGAAGATCGCCTCGGCCTGCTGCTCGATCCGGTCGGTCAGCGCCTCGACGTACCAGGAACCGCCCAGCGGGTCGGCCACGTTGGCGACGCCGGTCTCCTCCATCAGCACCTGCTGGGTGCGCAGGGCGATCTCGGCGGCCTGCTCGGAGGGCAGCGCCAGGGTCTCGTCCAGGGCGTTGGTGTGCAGCGAGTTGGTGCCGCCGAGCACCGCGGCCAGCGCCTCGACGGCGGTGCGGACCACGTTGTTGTACGGCTGCTGCGCGGTGAGCGAGACGCCGGCGGTCTGGGTGTGGAACCGCAGCCACTGCGCCTTGTCGGTCTTCGCGCCGAAGCGGTCGCGCATCCAGCGGGCCCAGATCCGGCGCGCGGCGCGGAACTTGGCGATCTCCTCGAAGAAGTCCAGGTGCGCGTCGAAGAAGAAGGACAGGCCGGGCGCGAAGACGTCCACGTCCAGGCCCCGGGACAGGCCCAGCTCGACGTAGCCGAAGCCGTCCGCGAGGGTGTACGCCAGCTCCTGCGCGGCCGTCGCCCCGGCCTCGCGGATGTGGTACCCGGAGACGGACAGCGGCTTGTACGCGGGGATGCCCTCGGCGCAGTAGGCCATCAGGTCGCCGATCAGACGCAGGTGCGGCTCGGGGGCGAAGAGCCACTCCTTCTGCGCGATGTACTCCTTGAAGATGTCCGTCTGCAGGGTGCCGTTGAGCACCGCCGGGTCGACGCCCTGGCGCTCGGCGGCGACCAGGTACATGCAGAAGACCGGGACGGCCGGGCCGCTGATCGTCATCGAGGTGGTGACCTCGCCGAGCGGGATGCCCTTGAACAGCACCTCCATGTCGGCGGCCGAGTCGATGGCCACGCCGCAGTGGCCGACCTCGCCGAGCGACTTGGGGTCGTCCGAGTCGTAGCCCATCAGGGTGGGCATGTCGAAGGCGACCGAGAGGCCGCCGCCGCCCGCGTCCAGGATCATCCGGTAGCGCTCGTTGGTCTGCTGCGCGTTGCCGAAGCCTGCGAACTGGCGGATGGTCCAGGTGCGGCCCCGGTAGCCGGTCGGGTGCAGGCCGCGGGTGTACGGGTACTCGCCCGGCCAGCCGATCCGCTCGAAGCCCTCGTAGGCCTGCCCGGCGGGCGGGCCGTAGACCGGCTCGACCTCGTCGCCGGAGAGCGTGGTGAAGTCCGCGTCCCGCCGGCGGGCCTTGTCGTACCGCTGCTGCCAGCGCTGCCGTCCGCGCTCGATCTCCTCGGCGTCCATGGCCCGAACTCCGCTCCGTACGGCCGCCACGGCGACGGGGCGGCACAGCTATTAGGACGTCCTACTAATTTACTCGGACGTCCTAGTACTTGTCGACGGATGACGGCCGCGAAAGACCGGGAAACCGCCCCGGTGGCCCACGAACGCCGAGGGCCTCGCGAACGGCCGAGGCCCACGAGCACCGAGGGCCCACCCCGCGAAACGCCGAGGGCCCCTAGAAACCGCCGACCGGGGGAGGGGCCCTCGTGCGGGCTCCCGGTTCAGACGCCGGCCGGCTGGCGGGCGCCGGTGCCCGCCGCCAGCTTCGCGGCGGCCTCGCCGGCCACCTTGCGCTCGAAGACGAAGGAGAGGAACGGGATGCAGCCCGCCGCCAGGGTCAGCACCAGTCGGCCGAGCGGCCACTTCAGCTTCTGCCCGAGCAGGAAGGTCACCACGAAGTACCCGATGTACAGGTAGCCGTGCAGCATCGCGACGTAGGTGGTCACGTCCTCGGCCGTGCTGAAGCCGTACTTCGCGACCATGAAGCCGCAGAACACCAGCAGTGCCACACCGGTCGCAATGGCCAGGGCCCGGTACCAGCCCAGCAGGGGGGTCGCCTTCATACTCTTCCTCGCCTCGCTCGGCATTTTCGGCCGGTACGCCCGGATCCGCGCACCGCTCCCACGAGGGTAGCCGCCCTCACGCCTGCTCCTTCGCAGCCCCCTCGTCCGGCTCGGAGAAGTCGCCGGCCGCGATCCGCAGCGGCTTGAGCAGCTCGAACACCTGGCGGCACTGCTCGGGGCCGTACTCCTCCAGCCCGAACTCCATCGCCATGAGCTCGCGGGTGGCCTCCTCGACCGCCCCGCGGCCGCGCTCGGTGATCGCGGCCAGCACACCGCGCCCGTCCAGCGGGTTGGGGCGGCGGGCGACCAGGCCGGCCCGCTCCAGGCGGTCGACGGTGTTGGTCACGCTGGTCGGGTGGACCATGAGCCGCTCGCCGATCTTGGAGAGCGAGAGCTCACCGGTCCGACTGAAGGTCAGCAGCACCAGCGCCTCGTAGCGGGCGAAGGTCAGCCCGTACGGCTTGAGCACCGCGTCCACCCGGGACAGCAGGATCTGGTGGGCGCGCATGATCGAGGTGATCGCCGCCATCGAGGGGACTCCGCCCCAGCGGCGGGTCCACAGCTCGTCGGCGCGGGCGATCGGGTCGAAGTCGAGAGCGAGGGGCTTGGCCACCTCCTTACCGTACCGGCGGATGGGACGCGTGCTACCAGCCGTCCTGATGGTGGACAAGCGCAACACGTGGCGGGATCCCGCCAATCGGACTGCCAGGTCCATACCAGGACATTGCGCCAGCGTGAACTGGCGGCAACACGCGTGCGGCACACCGGGGTTGACCGCCGATCGCGTCAACCGCGGGCCAGTGGGCCTCGATTCGGACCGTAACCCGCTGAAAGGCGGGGTGATTCATCCCTTTCGTCCATCCGTTCACAATCCTTCATCCTGGCGGGACTTGGCCAATTCATGAGCAAGACCTGTCATTTGATTTGCTTGATTGTCATGCTTTCCGCCAACCCCGTCCGGCAGCCACCACCCCCACCCACCGGTGGCCAGCCGCTCGACCGCTCGGGGTCCTGCACGTCAGTGCCCGTCCTGCCCCTCAGGTGCCGACCCCGGCCCCCGGGACGCGGCGCGACCGCGCCCACACGCGGTTTCCCGGAAGGACTCGTCCGTGAAGCGAAAGCTCGCCGCAGTCGCCGTACTCTCCGCCACCGCCCTGCTCACCGGCGTTGTCCAGGCCGGTACCGCGGCCATCGCGGACCCGGCCCCGCACTCCCGGACCGCCGACCTGATCGCCCTGGCGAACAGCCAGGCCGGCAAGGTGGCGCACGCCCTGGCCCTGGGCGGCCAGGAGCAGCTCGTCGCCAAGGACGCCCTGGTGGACGCCGACGGCACCCGTCACTTCCGTTACGAGCGCACCTTCGCCGGACTCCCGGTCCTGGGCGGCGACCTCGTCGTGCACCAGAAGGCGGACGGCTCGACCACCTCCGTCGACAAGGCCACCGGCGCGACGATCGCCCCGCCGAGCCTCACCCCGCAGATCCCCGCCGACAAGGCCGCCGCCCAGGCGACCGGCGCCGTGCAGGCCACCGTCGGCATCACCGCCGACGCGGACGAGGCGCCGCTGACGGCGGTGCACCAGACCGGCAAGGCCGAGCTGGTGGTCTGGGCCACCGACGGCAACCCGCGCCTGGCGTACCGCACCACCGTCGAGGGCGAGCGCGCCGACGGCACCCCGAGCCGTCAGCTGCTGGTCACCGACGCGGCGAGCGGCCAGGTGCTCTCCACCCACGAGGAGGTGCAGACCGCCGCCGGCACCGGCAAGGGCGTCTTCGTCGGCACCGTCCCGCTGACCACCACCCAGAGCGGCACCAGCTTCCAGCTGAAGGACGCCTCGCGCGGCGGCCAGGCCACCTACACCCTGAAGGGCAGGACCTCCGGCTCCGGCACCCTGGTCGCCAACTCGACCGACAGCTTCGGCAACGGTCTGGCCTCCAACGCGGAGTCGGCCGCCGTGGACGCCCAGTTCGGCGCCGCGGCCACCTGGGACTTCTACAAGAACACCTTCGGCCGCAGCGGCATCAAGAACAACGGCGTCGGCGCCGCCAGCCGGGTCCACTACGGCAAGAACTACGTCAACGCGTTCTGGGACGACTCCTGCTTCTGCATGACCTACGGCGACGGCACCAGCAACACCCACCCGCTGACCGAGCTGGACGTGGCCGGCCACGAGATGAGCCACGGCGTCACCTCCGCCACCGCCGGCCTGAACTACTCGGGCGAGTCCGGCGGCCTCAACGAGGCCACCTCGGACATCTTCGGCACCATGGTCGAGTTCTACGCCAACCTGCCCGCCGACAAGCCGGACTACCTGATCGGCGAGCTGATCAACATCAACGGTGACGGCAAGCCGCTGCGCTACATGGACCAGCCGTCCAAGGACGGCGCCTCGGCCGACTACTGGTCGTCCTCGGTCGGCAACCTGGACGTCCACTACTCCTCCGGTGTGGCCAACCACTTCTTCTACCTGCTCGCCGAGGGCAGCGGCGCCAAGACCATCAACGGCGTCAACTACAACAGCCCGACCTACAACAACTCCACCCTCGCCGGCATCGGCCGGGACAAGGCAGCGCAGGTCTGGTACAAGGCGCTGACCACCTACATGACCTCCAGCACCGACTACGCGGCCGCTCGCACCGCCACCCTCAAGGCGGCGACCGACCTGTACGGCGCGAGCAGCGCCGAGTACAGCGCCGTCGCCGCGACCTGGACCGCGGTCAACGTCAACTGACCTACCGCGCAAGCGATCCGGACGCCCGGGGCCCCGTCGGAGGGCAGGCCCCGGGCGTCCGCCCGTTCCGGGCCAGGGCCGTTGAGCTGCCACGTCGGCCCGGTTGGCGGGGTTCCGCCAGGCAGGACGAACCGCCCATACCGGGCAACCGACGGCAGCCGAACCATCCGTACCGGGACTGGCGGTTCCTGGCCAATCCCCCGACGCGGCCTGTCCATCCCTGCCAGAAATTGTCATGCTTCTGACCAAGTCCCGTCCGACCTCCGCCACCCCCACCCATTCCGGCGGAGCGTCAGGAACCGCACGGGACCGGCACGTCCGCGCCCTACCGCCCCACGGCGCCAACCCCGGCGCCCCGGTACGCGGCGCACCCGCACGCACCCGCGGGTCTCGTGGAAGGAACCCCCGTACGTGAAGCGAAAGCTGACTGTCGGAGCCGTACTCTCCGCCACCGCCCTGCTGGCCGGCGTCGTCCAGATCGCCGCCGTCCCCACCGCCCAGGCCGCCGCCCCCGCACCGGAGCAGCAGCAGTCCGCGCTGCTCGCGCTGGCCGCCGGCCAGAGCGCCCCGGTCGCCCAGGCCCTCGCCCTCGGCGGCCAGGAGAAGCTGGTCCCCAAGGACGTGGTGGTGGACCGGGACGGCACCCGCCACCTTCGGTACGAGCGGACCTACGCCGGCCTGCCGGTGATCGGCGGCGACCTGGTCGTCCACCAGAAGGCCGACGGCTCGGTGGGCTCGGTCGACCGCGCCTTCGCCGGCCGGCTGTCCGTGCCCGACCTGACCCCGGGCCTCGCTGCGGGCCAGGCCGCCGAGCGGGCCACCGCCGCGGTGCGCGCGACGGTCGGCACCGCCGCCGACGAGGACGAGGCCGCGCTCACCCGGGTCGACGGCGCCGACGCGACCGAGCTGGTCGTCTGGGCCACCGACGGCGCCCCGCGCCTGGCCCACCGCACGACGGTCACGGGCGAGCGGGCGGACGGCACCCCGAGCCGCCAGGAGGTCGTCACCGACGCCGCCACCGGCCAGGTGCTCTCCAGCCAGGAGCACGTGCAGACCGCGACCGGCACCGGCAAGGGCGTCAACGTCGGCACCGTCACGCTGACCACCACCCAGAGCGGCTCGAACTACCAGCTCAAGGACGCCACCCGGGGCAACCAGTCCACCACCGACCTCAAGGGCGGCACCTCGGGCAGCGGCACGCTGTTCACCAACACCACGAACTCCTGGGGCAACGGCTCGCCGTCCAACCGCGAATCCGCCGCCGTGGACGCCCAGTTCGGCGCCGCGGCCACCTGGGACTTCTACAAGAACACCTTCGGCCGCAGCGGCATCAAGAACAACGGCGTCGGCGCCGCCAGCCGGGTCCACTACAGCACCAACTACGTCAACGCGTTCTGGGACGACTCCTGCTTCTGCATGACGTACGGCGACGGCTCCGGCAACACCCACCCGCTGACCGCCATCGACGTCTCCGGCCACGAGATGAGCCACGGCGTCACCTCCGCCACCGCCGGCCTGAACTACTCGGGCGAGTCCGGCGGCCTCAACGAGGCCACCTCGGACATCTTCGGCACCATGGTCGAGTGGTCGGCCAACCTGCCCTCCGACCCGCCGGACTACCTGATCGGCGAGAAGCTCAACATCAACGGCAACGGCACCCCGCTGCGCTACATGGACAAGCCGTCCAAGGACGGCGCCTCGGCCGACTACTGGTCCTCCACCGTCGGCAACAAGGACGTCCACTACTCCTCAGGCGTCGCCAACCACTTCTTCTACCTGCTCTCAGAGGGCAGCGGCGCCAAGGTGATCAACGGGGTCAGCTACAACAGCCCGACCTCCAACGGCTCGACGGTGACCGGCATCGGCCGGACCAAGGCGGCGGCCATCTGGTACCGCGCCCTGACCGTCTACATGACCTCCACCACCAACTACAAGGCCGCCCGCACGGCGACGCTGAAGGCCGCCACCGACCTGTACGGCGCGACCAGCACCGAGTACAAGGCGGTCGCGGCAGCCTGGAGCGGCGTGAACGTCAACTAGCCGCCCCCGGCGCGAGCCACCCCCGGTAAGAAACGGCGACAGGCTGCCGCGGCCCTTTGGGAGAGGAGGCCGTGGCAGCCTGTCGACCGTCCGCGCCCCGGATCACGACTGCGGATCGCGACTGCGGATCACGGCTGCGGCTCAGGGCTGCGACTCAAGGCTGGGCTCAGGCGGTGGCGGGCTTCAGCTCTCCGCGCTCCTCGCGGCCGAGCATCCGCTCGGCGAAGAAGCCGCCGGTGGGCAGCACCGAGAGGACGAACAGCAGGATGCCGCGCTTGGCGTCCCACTTCTGCGTCTGCCAGGCCTGGATCCAGAAGATCGCGTACAGGATGAACAGGATCCCGTGGACCATGCCCATCACCGGGACGGCGTCGAAGGAGGTCGTCCGCTTCAGCACCGAGCAGATCAGCAGCAGGATGAACGAGACCCCTTCGGGGCCGGAGACCAGGCGCAGGCGGTGGACGGCGCTGCTGTTCACGTGGGATACCTCAATACGGGGGTCGGAGGCGTGGGCGCGCTTGTGAAGCGACTCACAAGCCTTCCGGTCATTATCACCGAGCACATGTCCGAGTCCCCGGCCGGGGGCGAACTCCGTGCCCGATCTCACAGCCCCGCCCACGCCGCCGCCACCGCACCCGCCCCCACCGGCGCCGCGGCCCCGCCGCGTTGTCACAGCTGTGTGCCGGAACACGACCGAGCGCGACCGCCCGTCACCGGGAACCCCTATCCTGCTGCCCGCGCGCCCACCGATCCGGGCGCCGGAAGCATCACGCCACGGGGGTAGTCACCACATGTTCAAGCGCGACTGGGACCGCCGGACCTGCGCCAAGCGCGGCCACGTCACCTACGCACCCACCGAGCCCGAGCTGGCCTCCCGGCTGCACGCCGCCACCGCCCTCGGCGACGCCTGGCGCTGCCTGCGCTGCGGCGACTTCGCACTGGGCGCCCCGCACGGCTCCGGCCCCGCCGGGAACGCGCCGCTGGTGCCGCGCGGCAAGGCGCTGCGGGACCTCTTCATCCTGCGCTTCCTCGCCATCGAGCGGGTGCTGCGCGGGCTGCTGATCATCGTGATCGCCTGGGCCGTGTGGAAGTTCTCCAACAGCCAGGACGCGGTGCACCGGGTCTTCGACCAGAACCTGACGGTCTTCAGGCCGGTCACCGACCACTTCCACTGGGACCTCGAGCACGCCCCGATCGTCGAGACGATCCGCAAGACCTTCGACTTCAAGAAGAGCACCCTGCTGATCGTCGCGGGCGCGCTGCTGGCGTACGCCCTGATCGAGATCGTCGAGGCGGTCGGCCTCTGGCTGAACAAGCGCTGGGCCGAGTACCTGACGGTGGTCGCCACCGCGGCCTTCCTGCCGCTGGAGGGCTACGAGCTGAGCCACCACGTCAGCGCGGTGAAGATCTGCACCCTGCTGCTGAACATCGCGGCGGTCCTCTGGATCATGCTCTCCAAGCGCCTGTTCGGGCTGCGCGGCGGCGTGGTGGCCTTCGAGGCGGAGCGCCACTCGGCCTCGCTGCTGGAGGTCGAGCAGTCGGCCGGCACGATCCCGCGCGCCGGGCACGGGGCGCACGCGCGGAGCTGACCGGCACGGGGCGCACGCCCGGCGCTGACCGGGCCCGTTTGTCGCAGCCCCGTACCGGTTTGGCCCCGAACCCTCCCCGGGCCACGGCCGCAGCGGCTAGATTGCGGCCGTGGCACAGTTCAGACTCCAGGGATCGCGAGTGCTCGCCGTCGACTTGGGCGGCGACGCCGTCAAGGCCAGACACGGCTCGATGGTCGCCTACACCGGGCAGATGACCTTCAAGAAGCTGACCGGCGGTGGGGACGGCCTGCGCGGCATGGTCGCGCGCCGGCTGACCGGCGAGAAGATGACCGTCATGGAGGTGAAGGGCCAGGGCACCTGCTACTTCGCCGACAAGGCCACCGAGATCAACCTGGTCAGGCTGAACGGCGAAGCGCTGTACGTCGAGGCGGACAACCTGCTCTGCACCGAGTCCACGCTGCACACCGGCACCAGCTTCACCGGCCTGAACGGCATGTCCTCCGGCAACGGCCTCTTCACCACCAAGGTGGAGGGCCACGGCTGGGCCGCCCTCACCTCCAACGGGCCCGCCATCATCCTGCGGGTCGACAAGAGCATGCCGCTGCGCGTGGACCCGGGCGCGTACGTGGCGCACACCGGCAACCTGCACCGCAGCCTGAAATCGGGCGCGGGCTGGACCACGGTGATCGGCGAGGGCGGCGGCGAGGCCGTCCAGGTCGAGTTCACCGGCGACGGCCTGGTGTACGTCCAGCCCTCCGAGAAGATCACCATCGGTGGTGACGTCTGATGGGCTTCACGAAGATCAACGGCAAGATGATCGAGGCCCAGGTGGTGCCCGGGCAGCGGCTGTTCAGCCAGCGCGGCGCGATGCTCGCGTACAGCGGCGACGTCCGCTTCACGCCGAACATCACCGGCGGGCAGGGCGGCGTGATGTCGATGATCGGCCGCCGGGTGGCCAACGAGGACACCCCGCTGATGAGCGTCGAGGGCCAGGGCCGGGTGATGTTCGGCCACGGCGGCCACCACGTCCACGTGATCGACCTGTTCGGCGACACCTTGTACGTCGAGGCGGACCGGCTGCTCGCCTTCGAGGGCACGCTGCGGCAGTCCACCATGTTCATGGGCGCGCAGGGCGGCGTGATGGGCATGGTCCGCGGCCAGGTCACCGGGCAGGGCCTGTTCACCACCAAGCTGGAGGGCAACGGCTCCGTCGCGGTGATGGCCCACGGCGGCGTCTTCGAGCTGCCGATCGTCCCCGGCCAGTCGGTGCACGTAGACCCGCAGGCGTACGTGGCGCACCGCGGCGACGTGCGCAACAAGCTGTCCACCGCGCTCGGCTGGCGCGACATGATCGGCCGCGGTTCGGGCGAGGCGTTCCAGCTGGAGCTGTCCGGGCAGGGCGCGGTGTACGTCCAGGCGAGCGAGGAGAAGCTCTGATGTCCTACCCGCCGCAGCCCCCGTACGGGTCGTCGCCGCACGACCAGCCCACCCAGCCCGGCTTCGTCATGCCGCCGCCTCCCCCGCCGAACCACGGCCCGCAGCAGGGCTACCCGGCGCCGGGCGGCCACCCGCAGCAGGGCGGGTACCCGACGCCCCCGCCCCCGCCCGGGCAGCCGAACCAGCCCCCGCAGCCACCCCAACAGCCTTACGCCCAAGAGCAGTTCGGCGGCCCGATCGCCCCGCTGCCGACCACCCAGGGCGGCGCCGGCCCGGTGGTGCACGACGTTTACAGCCTGCCGGTCAACGACAACGTCAACCCGTACGCCTTCTCGGTTGAGCTGAACGGGTCCTACTTCCTGCAGAAGGGCAAGATGATCGCCTACTACGGCGACATCACCTTCAAGGGCGTCGGCGCCGGAATGGTCGACCGGATGCTCGGGCAGCACTTCAACTCGCCGATGCACGCGTCGGACTGGGTGGTCGCCGAGGGCCGCGGCAAGCTGCTGCTGGCCGACCGGGCGTTCGACCTCAATTCGTACGACCTGGAGGACGGCAACCTGACCGTCCGCTCCGGCAACCTGCTCGCCTTCGACCCGACGCTGCGGCTCAAGCAGTCGATCATCCCGGGCTTCCTGACCCTGCTCGGCACCGGCCGCTTCGTCGCCGCCTCCAACGGGCCGGTGCACTTCGTCGAGCCGCCGATCCGGGTGGACCCGCAGGCCCTGGTCGGCTGGGCGGACTGCCCGGCGCCGTGCCACCACTACGACCACGACTACATGCACGGACTGATCGGCGGCATCCGGCGGCTGACCGGCATCGGCGGCGCCTCCGGCGAGGAGCACCAGTTCGAGTTCATCGGCGCCGGGCAGGTACTGCTGCAGTCCAGCGAGAAACTGATGGCGGATCGGGCGGTCGGCCACGTCGGCGCCGAGGCGGGCGTCCCGGTCGGCGGGGTGCCGTCCCAGCCGGGCACGGCCGGCCACGGCGGCGGCAACCCCAACATGCCGGGTCTGGGTAACCTGGGCGACCTCGGTCGGCGTTTCGGCCTGTAAACTTGTACAAGATTGAACTAAATCGGCTATGCTGGATCCCATGGATACGCACACAATCGACACTGCGGACAACCCTCCGTCGCAGCCCGAGGAGGAGACTCCCTGGCTGACCGCCAGGGAGCAGCGGATGTGGCGCGCCCATCTGGAGGTCGCCAAGCTGCTCGACTACCAGCTCAGCCGCGAACTCCAGCCCCACAACCTGGCGATCAACGACTACGAGATCCTGGTCGTGCTCTCCGAGGCCCCCGACCGCCGCATGCGGATGACCGACCTCGCGACCGCCACACTGCAGTCGAAGAGCCGCCTCTCCCACCAGATCACCCGCATGGAGAACGCCGGCCTGGTCCTCCGCCAGGAGTGCCCCGGCGACCGCCGCGGCCTCTACGCCCACCTCACCGAGCAGGGCTGGGAAACCATGCAGCGCGTCGCCCCGGACCACGTACGCAGCGTCCGGGCCCACTTCATCGACCGCTTCACCCCGGACCAGCTGGACGCCATGTTCGCGGCCCTCGCCCCCATCGCCGAACACCTCCGCGGCCTCCGCGGCCGCCCGTAGGCACCACAGCCGCCCCGCCGGACCCGTCCGGCGGGGCGGCGACGTGAAACCGCGGCGAAAGGACCGACTCAGCTCGTGGTCAGGCCCGCGACGAGTTCGTCGGCTGCACCGTACGGGTCCAGTTCGCCGTTGGCGACGCGTTCGGCCAGGGCGGCCAGGTGTCGGTCTCCGCGCAGGTCGCCGATGCGGGCCCGCAGTTCGGCCAGGGCGATGGCCTCGATCTCCTCGGCGGCCCGGCGGCGGCGCCGGACCGCGAGTTCGCCGTGTTCCTCGAGCCAGGCGCGGTGCTTCTCGAGCGCCTCGACCACCTCGTCCACGCCCTCGCCGCGGGCGGCGACGGTCTTCACGATCGGCGGGCGCCAGTCGCCCGCCTCGCGGGCCTCGCCGAGGCCCAGCATGTGGTTGAGTTCCCGGGCGGTGGCGTCGGCGCCGTCCCGGTCGGCCTTGTTGACGACGAAGACGTCGCCGATCTCCAGGATCCCGGCCTTGGCGGCCTGGATGCCGTCGCCCATTCCGGGGGCGAGGAGCACCACGGTGGTGTCGGCTTGGGCGGCGATCTCGACCTCGGACTGCCCGACCCCGACGGTCTCGACGAGGATGACCTCGCAGCCGGCCGCGTCGAGTACTCGCAGCGCCTGCGGGGCCGTCCAGGAGAGCCCGCCGAGGTGGCCGCGGGTGGCCATCGAGCGGATGAACACCTCAGGGTCGGTGGCGTGGTCCTGCATCCGGACCCGGTCGCCCAGGAGCGCGCCGCCGGAGAACGGCGAGGACGGGTCGACGGCCAGGACGCCGACCCGCTTGCCGAGCCGTCGGTAGGCGGAGACCAGCGCCGAGGTGGAGGTGGACTTGCCGACTCCCGGCGAGCCGGTCAGGCCGATGGTGTACGCCTGGCCGGTGTACGGCGCGAGCGCGGCCATGGCCTCCCGCAGCTGCGGGGCGGCGTTCTCGACCAGCGTGATCAGCCGGGCGACGGCCCGCGGCCGGCCCTGCCGGGCCTGCTCGACCAGCGTGGCGACATCGATCATCAGGAGCTCCTAGCGCGGATGCGGATGCCGAAGGGGCTGCGGACCGCTTGTGGCGGTCCGCAGCCCCGAAGTTCAGATCAGCTGATCAGGCCTTCGGGACGCGCACGATGAGCGCGTCGCCCTGACCGCCGCCGCCGCACAGCGCGGCCGCGCCGACCCCGCCGCCGCGGCGCTGCAGCTCCAGCGCCAGGCTGAGCACCACGCGGGCGCCGGACATGCCGATCGGGTGGCCGAGCGCGATGGCACCACCGTTGACGTTGACGATGTCCGAGGAGACGCCCAGGTCCTTGGTCGACTGGTACGCGACGGCCGCGAACGCCTCGTTGATCTCGATCAGGTCGAGGTCGGCGACCTTCAGGCCCTCCTTGGCCAGCGCGTGCTTGATCGCGTTGGACGGCTGCGACTGCAGCGAGTTGTCCGGGCCGGCCACGTTGCCGTGCGCGCCGATCTCGGCAATCCAGGTCAGGCCCAGCTCCTCGGCCTTGGCCTTGCTCATCACGACCACCGCGGCGGCGCCGTCGGAGATCTGCGAGGAGGTGCCGGCGGTGATCGTGCCGTCCTTGGTGAAGGCCGGGCGCAGCTTGGCCAGGCCCTCGACGGTGGTGTCCGCGCGGATGCCCTCGTCCTGGCTGAACAGGACCGGCTCGCCCTTGCGCTGCGGGATGGCGACCGGGGCGATCTCGGCGTCGAAGACGCCGTCGGCCTGCGCCTTGGCGGCCCGCTGGTGGGAAGCGGCCGCGATCTGGTCCTGCACGTCGCGCGGGATGCCCAGGCGGGTGTTGTGCTTCTCGGTGGACTCGCCCATCGGGATGTTCTCGTAGGCGTCGGTGAGGCCGTCGTACGCCATGGCGTCCAGCATCTCGATCGCGCCGTACTTGAAGCCCTCGCGGGACTTGGGCAGCAGGTGCGGGGCGTTGGTCATCGACTCCTGGCCGCCGGCCACGACGATGTCGAACTCGCCGGCGCGGATCAGCTGGTCGGCCAGCGCGATGGCGTCCAGGCCGGAGAGGCAGACCTTGTTGATGGTCAGGGCGGGCACGTTCATCGGGATGCCGGCCTTGACGGCGGCCTGGCGGGCCGGGATCTGGCCCGCGCCGGCCTGCAGCACCTGGCCCATGATCACGTACTGGACCTGGTCCCCCGTGATGCCGGACCGTTCCAGGGCGGCCTTGATGGCGACGCCGCCGAGCTCGGCGCCGGAGAAGCCCTTGAGGGATCCGAGCAGGCGCCCCATCGGGG
This sequence comes from Kitasatospora sp. NPDC051164, assembly GCF_044455625.1. NCBI lineage: Bacteria > Bacillati > Actinomycetota > Actinomycetes > Kitasatosporales > Streptomycetaceae > Kitasatospora > Kitasatospora sp. NPDC051164. The sequence goes on from NZ_JBITFB010000003.1 coordinate 116,603, forward strand.
TCCGTGCACCGGCAACGATCACAGAGGTGGTGTTGGTCATGGGACGGGCCCCTTCGCACGTCGTGGCCAGGTGAGGATGCGCTCAATGTACTGACCTGTTACCCGCCCGTCACCGGAGCGACGGTGTGATCGAGCGCACTGGCACCCTCCAGTCAACACCGTGCCGATGCGGTCCGGGTGAACCCCGCAGCGTGTGAGCAGGCTCGCACGTCCGGCACTGGCGTCCGCCGCGGGCCATGCGCTGCACTTGGTGCCACCCTTGTCCCCAACCACCCGGAGGTTGCCGTGCTGACCCGAATCGACCACATCGGCATCGCCTGCCGAGACCTCGACAAGACGGTCGAGTTCTACCGCGCCACCTACGGCTTCGAGGTCTTCCACTCCGAGGTCAACGAGGAGCAGGGCGTCCGCGAGGCCATGCTCAGGATCAACGGGACCGACGACGGCGGCGCCTCCTACCTCCAGCTGCTGGAGCCCACCCGGCCCGACTCCACCGTCGCCAAGTGGCTGGAGAAGAACGGCGAGGGCGTGCACCACATCGCCTTCGGCACCGCCGACGTGGACGGCGACGCCGAGGCCATCCGCGGCAAGGGCGTCCGGGTCCTCTACGACGAGCCGCGGATCGGCTCGATGGGCTCGCGGATCACCTTCCTGCACCCGAAGGACTGCGGCGGCGTGCTGACCGAGCTGGTCACGTCCGCGCAGAACGCCCACAGCGCCCAGGGCGCCGAGAGCGCCGACGAGGAGCACTGATCGTCCACCGGAGTGCCCCCAGGGTGTCGCGCGCCCGGGCGGCATCCGACGGCCTCACGGTCATGACCCGTCAGTAACCTGGCCGGAACAGCCGGAAAACCCCCATGCGGCCATTCCCCCGCCGTGCGCGCCCACTACAATGCCCAGGTGCGCGACGACTCCGGGGGACGGAGGCGACGGGCACGGCCGAAGACAGGCCCGTTCGCCCTCCAGCGGTCGGCCCGTCGCAAGGGGAGTCCATTACGCGGGCACGGCTGAACAGTCGCAAGACGGATCTGTCACCATTCTCCACAAGGCAAGAGTTCGCCCAGGAGTCCACTCGGACGGGGGAACGCGGCACCGCCGCGCTTCCGCGCCCCGGACTCCGACGACCGCGGCGGGCGGCCCCGGATTGGCGAGGGGTCGTCCACCTGCCGCGGATGCAAGGACCAGTCGGACCGGCACCCCGGAAACGGGCGCCCCGGACCGGCCGGGTCGAGGACGCGACCAGGAGATGGATGGGACCGCGGAGTGCGGGGCAACGACCGCTACGAGGCTGACGATCACCTCTCCCAGTTCGAGGCCGAGATGGGTCGGACTCGGAAGGAGCGGGACAAGGCAGCCGAGCATGCCGAAGACCTCGCCTACCAGGTGGAGGTGCTCCGGGCGAAGCTGCACGAGTCCCGTCGCATGCTCGCCCAGCCGCGCGCCTTCGACGCCGTCTCCGGCCAGGCCGAGCAGATGCTCCGCACCGCCGAGATGCAGGCCCAGCAGCTGCGCGCCGACGCCGAGCGTCAGCTGCGCGACTCCCAGGCCGCGACCCAGCGGATCATGGCCGAGGCCGCCGAGCGCACCGCCCGTCTGGAGGCCGAGCTCACCGCCCGCCGCCGCCAGCTGGAGGACGAGCTCGCCGAGCTGCGCCGCGCCGCCGAGCAGCACGTCAACGGCTGGGCCGAGCAGACCCGGGCCGGCTCCGAGCAGGAGGCCCAGCGCCTCCTCCAGGAGGCCCGCGTCGAGGCCGAGCGGATGGTCGCCGCCGCCCGCGCGGAGGCCGTCGCCCTGTCCGACCAGGCCCGCGCCCAGACCGCCGCCGACGTGGACGCCGCCCGCGGCGAGGCCCACGCCGCCGCCGAGGCCGCCCTCCAGCGGGCCCAGACCGACGCCGAACGCCTGCTGCGTGCCGCCTCCGAGCAGGCCCAGCAGGCCGGCGCCCAGGCCGCCGCGGACGTGGACGCCGCCCGCGGCCAGGCCCAGCAGGAGCTGGCCGCCGCCCATGCCGCGGCCGAGCAGCAGCTGGCCGTCGCACAGGGCGAGATCGGCCGGCTCAAGGAGCAGGCCGCCGCCGAACAGGCCCGGGCCGAGCAGCAGCTCGGCGCCGCCAAGGCCGAGATAGAGCGGCTGCGCGCCGAGGCGATCGCCGAGGCGGAGCGCACCCGCCACGAGGCCGCCGCGCTGCGCGCCCAGGCCGAGCAGGCCGCCGAGCAGCTCCAGGCCGACGCCGAGGCCGCCGCCGTCCGCAAGGTCGCCGACGGTGAGGCCGCCAACGAGCAGCGCTCGCAGACCGCCCGGGCCGAGGTGGCCCGGATGGTGGCCCAGGCCACGAAGGAAGCCGACGCGATCCGCGCCGAGGCCGAGACCGTACGGACCACGGCCGCCACCCGGCAGGCCGAGGCCGACGCCGCCAAGGCCGCCGCCTCCGAGGAGAGCGAGCGGCTGCGGGCCACCGCCGAGTCGGTCGCCGCCGAGCTGCGCGCCGAGGCCGAGGCCGCGATCGCCGAAATGCGCGCCCGGGCCGAGCGGGACGTGGCCGACCTGCGGGCGCAGGCCGAGTCCGAGGCCCAGCGTCTGCGCAGCGAGGCCGAGGAGGAGGGCCGGGCGGCCGGCGCCAAGGACGCCACCGTCCACCTCGCCAAGGCCGCCAAGACCGCCGAGGAGGTGCTCGGCCGGGCCAACCACGACGCCGAGACCGCCCGGAGCGAGGCCGCCACCGAGGCCGAGCGGATCCGCACCGAGGCCGCCGCCGAGGCGCAGCGCCTGCGCGAGCAGGCCCAGAACGCCGTCGAGCAGGCCCAGAACGCCGCCCTGGACGACGCCGCCGCGATCCGCGAGCGGATCGAGCAGATGCAGGACGAGGCGGCCCGGCTGCGCGCCGAGGCCGAGGAGCTGCGCGCCCAGGCCGCCGCCGAGGCGGACCGGGTCCGCAGCGAGGCCCGCCGGCAGGCGGTGCTGCAGATCGAGGAGTCGGCGAAGAACGCCGAGGAGCTGCTCACCAGGGCCAAGGCCGACGCGGACGAGCTGCGCGCGGGCGCGGCGGGCGAGATCGAGCGGCTGCGCGAGCAGGCCCAGGAGCAGGCTGCCGAGACCCAGGGCCGGGCCGAGCAGACCCTGGCCCGGGCCCGCGCCGAGGCCGGGAAGATCACCGCCACCGCCGAGCAGCAGGGTCAGGACGCACTCTCCGCCGCCAAGGCCGCGGCCGCCGAGAACCGCACCGCCGCCGAGCGCGAGACCGCCGAACTCCGGCGCGAGGCAAGCGAGTTCGACCAGCGGGTACGGGCCGAGGCGAACGCCGCCGCGGAGGCCGTGACCTCCGAGGCGCAGGCCGAGGCGAACGCGGCGCGGGACGCCGCGGTGGCCGACGCCGAGCGGGTGCGCACCGAGGCCGACACCGAGGCCGCCCGCACCCGGGCCGAGGCCGAGGCCGCCGCGAACGCGCTGCGCGAGGAGAGCCGCCGCGAGCACGAGGAGGCGGCCACCGGGCTGCGCCGCGAGCGCGAGGAGACCGCCGACCAGCTGGCCGCCGCCAAGACCGCCCGCACGCAGGCCGAGCAGGCCGCCGCCGAGGTCCGCGAGGTCGCCGACGCCCACGCCGCGCAGGTGCGGGCGGAGGCCGAGCAGGCCGCCGGCGAACTGCGCGCCCTCGCCCGGCACG